>CAZFCH010000120.1:0-4953 GCA_964517445.1 uncultured Oscillospiraceae bacterium
ACGGCAAGGCAGCCCTTCTTAAACGCCGCGGGAGCAAAGCTCAGGGCGGCTCCATCGGTGAGGACAAGAATATCCGCCGGGTGCAGGATCAGCGCACGCTCAAGACTTGTGCCCTTCGGGACGCCGGAGATGCCGGAAACAAACCTGCCCAGCCCGGATGCGCGCACGGCTTCGGCAAGCGGCTCGGCCGCGCCGGTGATCATCATGCTGTATTTACCTGCGCTCTCGCTCATGCGCCCACGCTCCTTCCCGGTGAGGTATAATTTATTATAGCATGTTTGCAGGCGCGGGGCAATGCATCGGTTTACTTTGCGTGGATATTTATGAACTCTGCCTTGAGCTTGGAGTACATTATCTTCTGGCTGCTGTACAGGCCGAAGTAGCCGGAGAGCACATACGCAATGCCGCAGGCGAGCGCGAAGTACACAAGGTCGGTCGAGCCAAAAAGCTCGATGCTCAAGACGATGGATGCGACGGGGCAGTTGACCGCGCCGCAGAACACGCAGATAAGTCCGATTGCCGCGGCGAAGCCCGTGGGAATGCCGAGCAGAGAGCCGAGGACACAGCCGAGAGTCGCGCCGATAAAGAAGGTCGGGACAACCTCGCCGCCTTTGAAGCCGCAGCCGATGGTTATCGCAGTGAGAACAAGCTTCCAGAAGAAAGCGTCGGGCTTTGCCTGTCCTTCCTCAATGGCACGCTTGATTATATTCATGCCGGCGCCGTTATAGTCACCGGTGCCGAGGATTGCCGTGATGAGCACGACGAGCGCGCCGCCCGCCGCAATGCGCAGGTACGGGTTCTTTATGAGCTTTGCAAACAGATGCTCGGTCTTATGCATCGACAGGCAGAAGACCGTACTCATGAGCGAGCAGACGATCGCAAGCACTGAGACCTTCAGCAGCATAAGCTCGGAGACCGGCTCGATGACAACGTCAAAGTGCGTCGGGGCGATGCCGAAAAGGTTCGCCATCTCCAGCGCGAAGAGCGATGCCACGATGCAGGGGACGAGCGCGGAATAATATATGACGCCTACGCTTATGACCTCGAGGGCGAAAAGCGTCGCGGTGAGCGGCGTTCCGAAGAGCGCGGCGAACACGGCGCTCATGCCGCAGAGCGTTGCAAGGCGCATGTCCTTGTCGTCAAGGTGGAAAGCGCGGCCTATATAACAGCCAAGGCTGCCGCCTATCTGGAGCGCCGCGCCCTCACGCCCGGCGCTGCCGCCGAAGAGGTGGGTTATGGTCGTGGAAATGAAGATTGCCGGGACGAGCATCAGCGGCACCTTATCTCCGAAATGTATGGAGTCGATGATGGCATTGGTGTTCTCGTTCTCCATCTTCGTGAGGTGATAAAGACCCGCGATGAGAAGGCCGGAGGCCGGCAGAAGAAGCAGCAGCCACGGGTACGCCGTGCGCGTATTCGTCGCCCAGCTGACGCTGAGGTTGAAGGCCGTGCCGACAAGGCCGCCGACGATACCGGTCACGCCCGCGATAAAGAGCCACTTGACAAAAGTCCATATATATTCCCAGGCGGCTTTGGATTCATCCTTAATGAAGTTCATGGCATATCAGTCCTTTTTCTTACGCTGACCTCGCCGAAGCGTATGGTCTCGCGCTCACCTTCGCGCTCCACAATGAGCGCATAGTTCCCGTCGATGCCGACGGCGCGTGCGTTATATACGGTATCGCCGCGCGTATAGCTCACCTCGCAGCCGACTGTCGAGCAGCGGGCGCGGTACTCCTCAAGAAAAGCTTCCGGGTTCCTGAGCCAGAGCGCGTACATCGCGTCCAAGCTCTCTATGAGCCGCGCGGAAAACGCGGCAATGTCCCATTTTTTTCCCGCGGCGAGGTACAGCGATGCGGCGATATCCTGCAGCTCCGGCGGGAACTGCGGCGTGTTGACATTCACGCCCATGCCCATGACGACGCAGAAACCGCCGGGCGTGGTGCAGCCCTCGGTAAGTATGCCGCAGAGCTTGCGCCCGCCGAGGAGCACGTCGTTCGGCCACTTGATGGAGACATCAAGCTCCGGCCACGCTTCAAGGCAGCGGCACAGTGCAACAGCGGCGCAGGCGGTAAGACTCACGGTCTTTTCCGGCGGGCAGTCCGGCCGCCAGAGCATCGACAGGTACAGCCCGCCCTCGGGCGAGAGAAAGCTGCGCCCGAGCCGTCCGCGGCCTGCGGTCTGCTCGCTTGCCCAGAGCACCGTACCGCCGGGCGCACCCTGCGCGGCAAGCTTCTTGAGCGCGTTATTGGTCGAGTCTATGCTGCGCGCATACAGCACCGGAGATGCACGCCCCGCGTCGAGCCGGGTAAAGCCGTAGTCATTCATTTATTATCCTCAGCGCTTCATGCACGGCGCCTGCGCTGCCGGCGACGATGGAGCTCTTGCGCCCGTCCATGGGCAGCTCGCTTCCGTCGGCAGCAAGGGCGATACCGCCCGCCTCGCGCACGAGGAGCATGCCTGCGGCATAGTCCCAGAGTGACACACTCTGCTCAAAATACACACCCGCACGACCGGCTGCGGCCGAGCAGAGGTCGAGCTCTGCGGAGCCTTCGCGGCGGATATCCAGAGAAGCGACGAAGAGCTTTTTAATTATTCCGAAAGTCTCTTCGGCAAGCTCCGGGCTGTAGGGAGATGTGCCGCAGCAGACGATTGTCTCCGACAGCGGCGCATCCTCAACGTGGATGGGGCGGCCGTTGAGCCATGCGCCCTCACCGGAGAGCGCGGTAAACTGCTCGTCCAGATAGGGGTTATACACCGATGCCGCGCGCAGTTCGCCGCGGCTCATATACGCCACGGATATACAGCTGTGCCCGAAGCCGCGGACGAAGTTCATCGTCCCGTCGATGGGGTCGATGATGAAAAGATGCTCCGCATCCGTCGGGTCCTGCTGTCCGTTCTCCTCGCAGAAGAAGTGCGCGCCCGGAACGTCCCGGCTCAGCCGCTGCATGAGCAGCTCCTGTATGCGCCGGTCGTACTGCGTGACAACATCGCGGTGCCCGCTCTTGCACTCGGCAAGTATTCCGTGCGCCTGCATCATCAGATCCGCCGCTTCGCGCTGCGCGGCGGTGATATAACCGAGGATCTCGGCATCATGTTTTTCCGTCATGGCTGTACCTCCTGTGGACTGGTATTCCAACAGCGGTTAGAATACTACGATTATGCGCGAAAATCAAGCGTTCCCGGCATTTTACCTCTTTTGTATTACGCGTGGGTGTGGTATAATTTTATAGTTTTTGTTTTCCCGAAAGGAGAGGTGCCATGTTATCTGACATAGAAATCGCCCAGGCCTGCAAAATGCTCCCCATAACGGATGTCGCGGACAGGCTCGGCATCGAAAATAAATACCTTGAACAGTACGGCAGGTACAAAGCGAAGGTTGATCTGTCCCTGCTTAACGAGCACCCGGATTGCAACGGCAAGCTCATTCTCGTCACGGCCATCACGCCCACGCCCGCCGGCGAGGGCAAGACAACCACAGCCATCGGCCTTGCCGACGGGCTGCGCCGCATAGGGAAAAACGCGGTAATCGCCATGCGCGAGCCGTCGCTTGGCCCCGTGTTCGGCATAAAGGGCGGCGCCTGCGGCGGCGGACGGGCGCAGGTCGTCCCGATGGAGGACATTAACCTGCACTTCACCGGGGATATCCACGCCATAGGCGCGGCAAACAATCTCCTCGCCGCGATGATTGATAACCATATATATCAGGGGAACACACTCGGCATCGACCCCGAGAGCATCACATGGACACGCTGCGTGGACATGAACGACCGCCAGCTGCGCAGTATCCGCGACGGGCTCGGCGGCAGGTCGGGCGGCGTGCCGCGGGACGACCGCTTCGAGATAACCGTTGCGACGGAGACGATGGCCATCTTCTGCATGGCAAGCTCCGTTGACGACCTCAAGGCGCGCCTTGCGCGCATTATCGTCGGCTACACTTATGACGGAAAGCCTGTCACCGCGGGCGACCTCAAGGCCGTCGGCGCTATGGCGGCGCTCTTAAAGGACGCAATAAAGCCGAACCTTGTGCAGACCCTCGAGGGGACCCCCGCGTTTGTACACGGCGGGCCGTTTGCGAACATCGCCCACGGCTGCAACAGCGTCACCGCAACGCGAATGGCCATGCGCCTCGGCGACTATGCCGTGACAGAGGCCGGCTTCGGCGCGGACCTCGGCGCGGAGAAGTTTCTGGATATAAAGTGCCGGCTTGCGGGGCTTACGCCCTCGGCCGTCGTCGTTGTGGCAACGGTGCGCGCGCTCAAGATGCACGGCGGACTTGCGAAGGCCGAGCTTTCGCATGAGGATCTTGCGGCGCTCGAGCGCGGGATGCCGAACCTGCTGCGGCACGTGGCAAACATGAAGGATGTGTACGGTCTGCCGACCGTCGTCGCGATAAACCGCTTCCCGACCGACACCGACAGGGAGCTCGACCTGGTGCGCGAGCGCTGCCGCGAGCTTGGCGTAGCGGTCGCGCTGAGCGATGTCTGGGCGCAGGGCGGCGCGGGCGGCACGGAGCTTGCCGAGGCCGTCGTAAGACTCTGCGGACAGTCAGGCGATTTCCGCTTTGCCTATGATCTGGACGGCGGCATTGAGGACAAGATACGCGCCGTCGTGCAGCGTGTATACCACGGGCGTGACATTGAAGTTCTGCCCGAGGCAGCCGCGCAGATAGACCGGCTCACAGCACTCGGCGCGGCGCATATGCCCGTGTGTATTGCGAAGACGCAGTACAGCTTCTCCGATGACAAGACCAAACTCGGCGCGCCGGAGGATTTCACCGTGACCGTGCGGGAGGTCAAGGTCTCCGCGGGGGCGGGATTCATCGTCGCGCTGACGGGAGACGTGCTCACGATGCCGGGGCTTCCGAAGCTCCCTGCCGCGGAGCGCATAGACGTCGACAGCACCGGGAAAATATCCGGGCTGTTCTGATGATGATTAAAAGAAGGTGCAGCC
>CAZFCH010000121.1:0-4945 GCA_964517445.1 uncultured Oscillospiraceae bacterium
TTCTCACCGGATACAAGATGGACGTCCGTGTGCTCGACCTATGCTGCGGCAGCGGCTGCATCACCTGTGCTATCGGTCATGAGCTGCCCGCGACGAAGCTTGTCGCCGTTGACCTCAGCGCAAGCGCACTCGAGGTCTGCCGGCAGAACATCGCAAAGAACCGCCTCAACTCCCGCGTCATCTGTATGCAGGCGGACGCGACCTCCTCTCCCCCGCTCGGCATCGGCAGCTTTGACGTTATCGTCTCGAACCCGCCGTATATAGAAAGTGCCGAGATTGCCAATCTTGACCGCTCCGTGCGTGACTATGAGCCCGTCTGGGCACTCGACGGCGGCGAGGATGGACTGCGTTTCTATAAAGGCATTATAAAATACTGGAAGAGTCTGCTGCGCCCTGACGGCTGCCTCATGTTTGAGGTCGGTGAGGGTCAGGCAAGCGCCGTGTGCGAGATGCTCATGGCCGCAGGCTTTGCCTCTGCGCAGACTAGGAAGGACACCCAGATGATTGACCGTGTCGTCATCGGGAAAATGTGATATAATAAAATTATTCTGATTACTAATTACAAAGAGAGGGAGAACAAATGGCCGAGAAGAAAAAAGCAGTTGCAGTGACCGCACCCGTAAGCGGCGATAAGAAAAAAGCACTCGAAACAGCCATTGCAAAGATAGAAAAGGACTATGGTAAGGGTACCATCATGCGCCTTGGAGACGATATCTCGGTCAACGTCGAAGCGCTCTCCACAGGATCTCTGTCCCTTGACCTTGCCCTCGGCATCGGCGGCGTTCCGCGCGGCCGTATCGTTGAAATATACGGCCCCGAGGCCTCAGGTAAAACTACGCTTGCGCTGCACGTTGTCGCCTCCGCGCAGAAAAATGGCGGGGACGCGGCATATATAGACGTTGAGCACGCGCTCGAGCCGGCTTATGCGAGAGCCCTCGGCGTTGATATTGACAGTCTGCTCATTTCCCAGCCGGATACCGGCGAGCAGGCGCTTGACATTGCCGAATCCCTCGTCCGCTCCGGTGCTATTGATGTGCTCGTTATCGACTCCGTCGCAGCACTTATCCCGCGCGTTGAACTCGAGGGCGAGGTCGGCGACACCGTCGTCGGTGCGCTGGCAAGGCTTATGAGCCAGGCAATGCGCCGTCTGGCCGGTGCAATTTCGAAGAATAACTGCACCGTCATTTTCATTAACCAGCTCAGGCAGAAGATCGGCGTTATGTACGGCAACCCCGAGACCACCCCCGGCGGTCTTGCGCTGAAGTACTATGCCTCCGTGCGTATCGATGTGCGCCGCATCGAGACCCTCAAGGTCGGCGGCGAGATGGTCGGCAACCGCACGCGTGCCAAGGTCGTCAAGAACAAGGTCGCTCCCCCGTTCCGCGAGGCGGAGTTTGACATCATGTACGGCGAGGGCATCTCCAAAGTCGGCGAGATAATCGACCTCGGCGTAAAGCTTGAGATCATCGACAAGGCCGGCGCATGGTACACCTGCAACGGTCAGCGCATCCAGGGACGCGACGGTGTGAAGGAATACCTCCTCGCCAATCCAGAAGCCTGCGATGCTATCGAAAAGGAGATACGCGAGAACGCGCACAAGCTCCTCACTCCGCAGGCAAAGCGCGCAGCGCAGGTCTCCGGCCGTACTGCAGCCGTGGACATCACCGCCGCAGACTTCACCGAGGACTGATAGCCGGTGCTCATTACCGCGATAAAGCAGACCTCCCCCGGGCGGCTTACCGTCACGCTGGAGGATGAACGCGAGATAAAAACCACTCTCGGCGTCGTAACCGAGCTTCGCCTGTTCTCCGGGCACGAGCTTGATGCGGCCGGGCTCGAAGAGCTTGAGCTCGAATCGCGCCGTGCGCTCACACGCGAGAAGGCACTGGAGTATCTCTCCCGCCGTTCCATGAGCCGGAAGGAGCTTGAAAAGAAGCTCATCGACAAGGGCTGCGACGAGGAGGATGCGGCATACTGTGCCGCATGGCTCGCAGATCGCGGGCTTATCGACGACGCCGGTTACGCTGCCGCCGTTGCCCGGCATTACAGCGCCAAAGGCTACGGGCCGGGGCGCATTCGCTCCGAGCTATCACGCCGCGGCATCGACCGCGATATGTGGGACGAGGTGCTCGACGCCGCTCCCAGTGACGATTCAAAGATAGACAAATTCATTTCCTCCCGGCTGACTGATCCCGAAGACCGCGATCAGGTCAGAAAGGTCAGCGCCGCACTCTTCCGCCGCGGCTACTCATGGGAGGATATACGCAAAGCATTAAATCGTTTTAATGCAGATACTGAGGACTGATAAACCATGGAAAAAACCTTTGCGATGATTTCTCTCGGCTGTGCCAAGAACCTTGTCAACAGCGAACAGATGCTCTACCTTATGAGCGAGGCAGGCTATACGCTCGTCCCCGATCCTGAGGGAGCCAATCTTGTCATCGTTAACACCTGCGGCTTTATCGACGCAGCGAAGAGCGAGGCTATTGACAACATTCTTGAAATGGCGCAGCTCAAAAAGGCCGGCAAGCTCGGCGGACTTATCGTCACCGGCTGTCTTGCCGAGAGATATAAGGACAGCATCATGTCCGAGATGCCGGAAATTGACGCCGTGCTCGGCGTCGGCAGCTTCGGCGATATCGTCAGTGCGGCAGATGCCGTAATGGAGGGGCGATGTACAAGCGCCTTCGGCGACAACAGCGCCCCCATTGACGAGATACCTCGCGTTGTCTCCACCGGTCCGGGCTGGGCATACCTGCGCATCGCCGAGGGCTGCAACAATTTCTGCGCCTTCTGTGCCATTCCCTTTATCCGCGGCCGCTACCGCTCCCGCGACATGGAGAACATCATCGAGGAGGCGCGCGATCTCGCCGCGCACGGCGTCAAGGAGCTTATCGTCATCGCGCAGGACATCACCCGCTACGGTACCGACCTGTACGGCAAGCGCTGTCTGGCTGAGCTCTGCCGCCGCCTGTCCGAGATAGACGGCATTGAGTGGATAAGGCTTCACTACCTCTATGTCGACCAGTTCGACGAGGAGCTTATCGACGAGATTGCAAATAACCCCAAGATTGTGAAATATCTGGATATCCCCATCCAGCACATAAACGACCATATACTCAAAACCATGAATCGCCGCGGCACCGGCGAGGATATTCGCGTTCTCTTCAAAAAACTGCGTGAGCGCATCCCCGGCCTTGTCATCCGCACCAGCCTTATCGCCGGGCTCCCCGGCGAGGGCGAGGCAGAGTTTGAGGAGCTGTGTGAGTTTCTTAAACAAGCGCGCATCGAACGCGTCGGCGTGTTCCCCTTCTCCCCCGAGGAGGGTACACCTGCAGCAAAGATGGAGCATGTGGACGAGGAAGAAGCACAGCGCCGTGCAGACCTTATCATGGAGCTTCAGGCGCCGATAATGGACGAGTTCTGTCAGGGCTTCTGCGGCAAGACCATCCGCGTGCTCTGCGAAGGTTACGACGAAGAAGCCGGTATGCTCTTCGGGCGCAGCTACGCTGATTCTCCCGACATCGACGGTCAGGTGTTCTTCAAGGGCAGCTGCCGCGACGGCGATATGACGAGTGTGCGCATCCTCGAAGCAGAGGACGGCATTCTCTATGGTGAAGAGATATAAACAGGAGGTTCCGGTATGAACACGACCGCAAACAAAATCACTATTTTTCGCATCATCCTTATCCCGGTATTCATGGTCCTCGCGTACCAGAATCTTTTCGGCTGGGCGCTCGCGGTGTATGCCATCGCCTGTCTCTCAGACGTTGCCGACGGATATATAGCGCGCCACTATAATCAGGTGACCAACTTCGGCAAGTTCATGGATCCGCTGGCTGACAAAATGCTCGTGCTCTCGGCAATGTGCATCTTCATCGAGCGCGGTCAGATGCCCGCTTGGTGTGTTGCCATCGTGCTGTTCCGTGAGTTTGCAGTGTCCGGCCTGCGTCTGCTCGCCGTTGAGCAGGGGCGCGTCATTGCCGCGGCAATCTCCGGCAAGCTCAAGACCGGCTGCACTATGGTCGGCCTCGGCGTAATGTTGGTGTTCGGTCAGTACCCCGCCGTCAACATCGTCTGCACCGTGCTTATTGTCGTCACCACGCTTTACTCCGGTATAGAGTACTTCTGCGTCAATCGTGACGTATTCAAAAACGCTGATTAAGCTGATTAATAAGGAGCAATTATCATGAAATTATATAATTCCGCTACCAGAACCAAGGACGAGTTTGTCCCCAACCATCCCGACATCGTCAAGATGTACACCTGCGGCCCCACGGTCTACCACTACGCACACATCGGCAACCTCCGCTCTTACATTATGGAGGACATTCTTGAAAAGTATCTGCGCTACCTCGGCTATAACGTCAAGCGCGTCATGAATATAACCGACGTGGGTCACCTGACCTCCGATGCCGACGAAGGCGAGGACAAGATGCTCAAGGGTGCAAAGCGCGAGCACAAGAGCGTCATGGAGATTGCAAAGTTCTATACCGATGCCTTCTTCTCCGACTGCCAGAAGCTCAACATCAAGCGCCCCGATGTCGTCGAGCCTGCGACCAACTGCATTGACGACTATATCCGCATAATCACCAAGCTCCTTGACACCGGCTATGCCTACCTTGCCGGCGGCAATGTGTACTTTGATACTTCCAAACTCGAACGTTACTATGTTTTCAACGACTTCAATCAGGACGATCTCGCCGTCGGTGTGCGCGAGGGCGTCGATGAGGATACCAACAAGCGCAACAAGAACGACTTTGTCCTCTGGTTCACCAAGTCCAAGTTTGAGGATCAGGCACTGAAATGGGACTCTCCCTGGGGCGTCGGCTATCCCGGCTGGCACATTGAATGCTCCGGCATCTCCATGAAGCATCTCGGCGAGGATCTCGATATCCACTGCGGCGGCATTGACAACGCATTCCCCCACCACACCAACGAAATT
>CAZFCH010000122.1:0-4929 GCA_964517445.1 uncultured Oscillospiraceae bacterium
GCGTACCTTCCACACCGGCGGTGTCGCGGGCGACGATATCACCCAGGGTCTTCCGAGAGTTGAAGAACTGTTCGAGGCGCGCAAGCCCAAGAAGATGGCGACCCTCGCCGAGATCTCCGGCACGGTCTCTATCGACGAGGCGAAGAAGGGCGTCATGTACTCCATCACCATCACGAACGAGGCCGAGGGCGCAACGGTTGTCTACACCGTGCCGCACTCCGCAGGTATTCTCGTCCACAACGGCTACCATGTCGACAAAGGTCAGGAGCTCACCTCCGGCGCACTCAACCCGCATGAGGTTCTGCGTATCCGCGGCGTTGACGATGATGAGTTCGGCCGCCAGGGCGTCCGCAGCTATATCACCAGCGAGGTTCAGAAGGTTTACCGTCAGCAGGGCGTTGACATCAACGACAAGCACATTGAGGTCATTGTCCGTCAGATGATGCGTAAGGTCAGAGTTGAGGAGGCCGGCAGCACCGACCTGCTCTCCGGCGCGACCGTAGATATCTCCCAGTTCAAGGAAGCCAACCGCCGTGTTGACGAGCGCATCGCCGCCGGCGAAGAGGGACTTACCCATGCAACCTGCACGCAGCTGCTCATGGGTATCACCAAGGCCTCCCTTGCTACCGAGAGCTTCCTGTCCGCCGCATCCTTCCAGGAGACCACGAAGGTTCTTACCGACGCTGCCATCAAGGGCAAGGTCGACCACCTTGTCGGCCTGAAGGAGAACGTCATCATCGGTAAGCTTATCCCCGCAGGTACCGGACTTTCCGTCTACCGCGACTTCGTGATGAAGGAAGACGAGTCCATCGCCAAGGAGCCCGAGGAGTATGTTGACCTGACTGCTCTGGTCAATAAGAGCAACGCGCTCTGATACTCAAAGTATAAACTTAACCCCCGCAGTCCGTTGAATTATGGACTGCGGGGGCTTTGAATTTCCGAGAAGCTCGAAGAGTTTATTTAACAGAATCACCCCCACGGTCTGTAACTGCGGACTGTGGGGGTGATGTGGTATTTGCTTTTATTCAGTCTTTCAAAAGCGGGGTCATACTCTCGAGGCTTATCATAAGGGTCGAGGCGTTGTGCAGCAGCGCCGATGTCGCGGGAGGCAGAATGCCCGCTACGCCGAGACAGATCAGCATCAGGTTGAAGCTGATTATGCGTCGGTAGTTGCTGTGTATGCGCCGCATCAGCGAGTCGCTCACACGCTTGAGCGTCAGCAGGGAATAGAGATCGTTTGCGCCGATTGTTATATCAGCAACCTCGCGCGCGATTGCTGCGCCGTCACGTATTGCTATGCCCGCGTCAGCCTCGGAGAGGGCGGGGGAGTCGTTCACGCCGTCGCCCAGCATGATCACTTTGCGCCCGGCCTCATGCTCGCGGCGGATATAGTTTGCCTTGTCCTCCGGGAGCACTTCGGAATAATATTCGTCGATGCCGATAGTCTGCGCGACGGAGCGTGCGGTGCGTTCGCTGTCGCCTGTCATCATAACGAGCTTCGATATGCCGAGCCGGTGCAGCCCGTCGATTATCTCGCCGGCTTCTTCGCGCAGGGGGTCTTTCACGCATATGACTGCGGAGAGAACGCTGCCGACGCCGAGGAACAGATGCGAATACTCATCTGGCAGCGTGTCGAACTTTTCCTGCTCTGCCTCCGGAATCACGCAGCCCTCGTCTTCAAAGACAAAGTGGTGGCTGCCGATGACGACCTTCTGACCGTCTACGCTGCTTGAGACACCGTGCGCAACGATATAGTCCACCTTCGAGTGCCGCTCCTCATGGTGCAGCCCGCGCCGCTCAGCCTCGGCAACAACGGCCTTGGCCATCGAGTGCGGGTAGTGCTCCTCAAGGCAGGCGGCAAGACGCAGGACATCATCCTCCTGCTCGCCGTTGAACGGAATGACAGAAGCGACCTGCGGCGCGGCATAGGTGAGCGTACCGGTCTTGTCGAACACGAAGGTATCCGCCTGAGACACAGCCTCAAGGAAGCGGCCGCCCTTAACCGTCAGATGATAGGTGCTCGCTTCTCTCATCGCCGAGAGCACGGCAATGGGCATGGAGAGCTTCAGCGCACAGGAGAAATCAACCATCAGCACGGACAGCGCTTTTGTCACATTGCGCGTCACGAGCCATATCAGCGCCGTAGCGCCGAGACTGTACGGCACGAGCCTGTCAGCCAGATTTGAAGCGTGGCTCTCAACTCCGGACTTGAGCTTTTCTGACTCTTCTATCATCTTTACGATGCGGTCATAGCGTCCGCCGCCGCTGCTCTTTTCAACGCGTATACGGCAGCTGCCCTCTTCGACGACCGTGCCGGCATAGACATATCCGCCCTCAGTCTTGCGCACCGCAAGCGGTTCACCGGTTATAGTCGCCTGATTGACCATCGCTTCACCGGAGACAACCTTGCCGTCAAGCGGAATCATTCCGCCCGTACCGACAGTGATGCAGTCGCCTGGGCGGACATCGCCGACCGGAACAAGAATAGGGCCGGAGCCGGTCTCCAGCCAGACCTTGTCTATGTTGAGCGACATTGACTGCGCGAGATCGGCGACCGACTTTTTGTGCGTCCATTCATCGAGAATGCTGCCAATGCCAAGCAGGAACATTATCGAGCCGGCGGTTTCAAAATCGCCGCGAAGCATCGAAACCGTTATCGCCGTTGCATCAAGCACAGGCACCTGAATCTGCCCGTGCAGCAGGCAGCGCAGCCCGGCAATGATATACTTCGTTGAGCGGACGACTGACAGCGCCGTGCGCAGCGGAATGGGGAAGAAGAGCTTTGATATCCCGCGGCGGAAAACGGCGAAGAAAAGCTTATCCTGATATTCGTGCGTCATCTCCCGCGCGCCGTGCTCAGGCGCGAGAGCAAGCGATGCCTCATACGAAAACGCGGCGAGTGCGGCAATGATTCCGGTGCGCTCGCAGCGATAGTATATGACGGCATCACAGGTGCGGTCGTATACCTTGACCTCAGTTACGCCCTCAACCTGACGCAGATAAGCTTCCAGAATATCCGCCTGCTGGAAGCTCATCCGCCGCTGTTCGGCGTGGATGCGCATCCGACCTGCGGATTCATGCAGGATCTTGCATTTCATGGTTTGTTATTCAGCTTCCTTTGAAGTGTCCTCAATAACTGCAGCCGCATCCTCTGCGGCGTACTTCTCGTTGAGTGCCTTTGCGTCAGCGTAGATGTCCTCGGCGCCTTCCTTGACAGCGGTAGCGGTTGCCATCACGCAGTCCTTGGCGCGCAGAACTGCTGCCGTGGTGTGGACGTAAACCTTCTTTGCGTCTCTGCTGGAGAGAATCTTGAGACCGGCGGTACCGAACAGCAGGCCGCCTGCGAATGCTCCGAATTTGTTCATTTTTTCTTCCTCCGATATATATGTTTTAAACTCAAGAAAGTTAGACACAACTAACTTTCCCTCATATGAAAAAAGAGCCGCAGTGCAGCGCACTTCGTCCTCTTTCAACCAAAGTTATATCACGGATTACGGGCATTTTCAAGCCTGCTGCCGCATCTTTCGTTTAATTTTCTGTTAACATCGGGAGAGTAAAAAGCCCTGCATCGGAAAAGCCGCTGCAGGGCCTTGATATTATACACAGTGATAGCGGAAATATTCGACTATTGCGCTTATGCCGGCGTAGCTGATGGTCTTGCCGTCAGAGGTGACATACTCGTCGGAGATATATCCGTCGCTGCCGTTGAGCAGGGATGCAATGTCAGCGTAATACACGCCGGTGTCCATGCATATCTGCTTTATCCAGCTGTTTGCCTCGGCAATCTTTGCTGCGGTCACGCCGTCGACTGCGGAGTATGAGCTGCTGACGGACGCGAGAGTGCAGCAGATTATCGTTGTATCGCTGCTTGCGGCCTGAACGCTGTTTATAAGCTTTTTATACCCGGCCGTAAAGCTCTCCTGCGATGCAGTGCCGAGCTCATCCGTGCCGATATAGATGACAAGGCGCTTCGGCTGGTATATGGCCGCGGCCTTTGACGGGGTTACGAGCGAGCCGTCGCTGAGGAGAACTTCGGTATCGGCAGCTGCGGAGGCAGGGATGCCGCTTCCGCTGTCCGCCCAGGTGATTGCGCTTGAGCCGCCGCCGGTTGTGGAGATGTAATCACTGATGCCGGAGAAGCTCGACGTGCAGAGATAGGTCATGCCGAAGACGTACTCGAGCCCGCCGTCCTGCGTGCTCGGCAGCTCTTTGAGCGTGCCGCTGCTCTCGCCGGAAGAATACGGATCTGCGTCCAGCCCGGAGCTGCTGCTGTCAACAGCCTGACTGCCGCTGCTGAGCACGAGAGTACCGTCGGGAGCATCGGCGTAGTTGCGCACTGCGACGGAAAAAATCAGCCCGACCAGCAGCGCCGCCAGGGCTACAACGATGGCAAAAGCCCATATTATGTTCTTTATCGCGGACAGACCGTTGTTCATCATGTCTCCAATCAAGCCAGATGCTTATATTATACATAGGGCGGCCTTAACAGGCCGCCCTGATTATTGCTGCTTTGGAATTATTCCTTATCCTCGGCTGCCTTTGCTTCCTCAATGACCTTCTGCTGGACATTGCCGGGAGCTTCTTCGTAGCGGATGAACTTGCAGGTGAAGGAGCCGCGGCCCTGAGTCATGGAGCGCAGGTCGATCGTGTAGGAGCTCATCTCAGCCATGGGAACCTCAGCCTCGACGGTCTGCATGCCGTCTTCGGCGGTCATGCCGAGCACGGTGCCGCGGCGCTTGGAGCTGATATCGCTCATAATGTCGCCGAGGTTTGCGTCGGGAATGGTGACCTGGAGCAGACCGATAGGCTCAAGAATGGTAGGCTTGGCCTTGGGGATACCATCCTGATATGCCAGACGTGCAGCGGTCTGGAAAGCCATATCGTTGGAGTCGACGGGGTGGTAGGAGCCATCGTACAGAGTGGCCTTCA
>CAZFCH010000123.1:0-4884 GCA_964517445.1 uncultured Oscillospiraceae bacterium
CGCAGCTTTGAAACGCCCCTGTCTACTTGACAGGGGCGTTTCACATCAAAGCCGAGAATGGCGTTTTTTTAATCTTCGCTTAAAGCTGAATAATCAAAGCGTTCGGCAAAGTCTTCAGCCTGTGACAGATCCTGAACATCCGGAAGTCCGGCACTAATCAGCAGGTACGCATCGTTGTAAGTAAAGCTTATATACAGCGAGCTCCAGGCGTTGTCGCCCGGAATAAACGTAAGGGATAACTCCTCGCCATGAGAGGTTGCGTATGACCACTCTGTGCGCTGGGCATACTCATCAGTGCGAACCTCCATCACAGCGGGCGGCGGCACTGTTCCCTTGCGACAGAGTATGACGGAATATGATACGGCATCTGTAGAAGCTTCTGTAAATGAAGTACAGTCGGCATAAGCCTGCATATCGAAGCTTCCGTCTTCGTATATGTCGATATACTCATACATGTCTGTATCCGGCAGAAAGTCACTTATCCATGTAAGCTCTGAGGGAGCCTGGGTATTTACTGTATACATCTTTCTGTTGTCATGAAGCTTAAGGCCGTATTCTGCGGCAATATGCCTGAGTTCAGCAAGCATTTCATCATCCAGCAGCCTGTATGTATAGGCAATTTTGCCTTGTTCGCTCGCCCACAAATCTGCTGCCTCTGATGAAAAATATTCGCGCCATTCTTCGTCGTTTTCTTTTGAAGCCAGATAATCCGCAGTGTATTGCCCCCACTCTTTCTGGGCCTTGAACTCCGGCGCCTCCGGGCTGCTAACGGCTGATATCCACAGCCATTCGTTCTCGGGAATATATTGCAGCGTATGAACTTCTATGCCGGCGGTCTCCGCCGGCAGAAGCTGACCAAGAACGTGCCCCTCAAGGCCAAACCAGCCGGACGCCGCGGCACTAACGGTCAGGAGCGATGCAATCACGGCTGCGATAAGCAGTGTTTTCCAAGTTTTTCTCTTTGACCTGTACGGTACAATACTGTCCATTGCGGCGTCCGTTGAGATGATAATGTCAGTGTCGATATAAGACAGTGCTTCAAAAAGCGCTTCACCGTTCATGTCAATCCCTCCTTCTCAAGATAGCGTACCAGCTTCAGGCGGGTGCGGCGTAGGATGGTCTTGACTGTATTTAGGTTAAGAGAGAACCGCGCTGAAATATCGCTTATCGGCATGACATACCAGTACCGCGCCATAAAGATGTTCCGTTCCCTGATTGGCAGACTGCGCAGAAATATACTGAGGGCGGCGGCAAGCTCCTTCATCTCAACTTTAGCTTCCGGGTTATCGCCTTTGCTAGGCAGGTATTCCGACAGTTCCTCTATCGCAATCTCACTCTGGCAGCCGCCGCGTTTCTTTGCCGTTTCGTGTCTGTATGCAGATATGGATATTCTCCTGCAAAGGCAGCCGATATACGCTTTAAAACAGTTCGGCCAGTCAGGCGGCAGTCTGTTCCAGACAGCAAGATATGTATCGCTGACACTTTCCTCGGTATCATCTTCGCACTGGAGAATGTTGCCCGCAATCGTTCGGCAGTAAGCACCGTAGGCAGCGTCGGTCTCGCTTACCGCGCGCTCATCGCGCTGCCAGTATAGTTGTATTATCTCTGTATCAATCAATGTTTGCTCTCCCCTCTCACCTGCCAAGTCGCAATCAGAGAGAAAAAGTTTCAGCCTGCCCGGAAAATTCCGGGCAGGCTGAAAAATATTGTTTACTTGAGGATGACTTTGTTGAAGTTTTTCTTGCCGCGTTTGACGACTATGCCGTTTTTCAGCTCGTCTGCGGAATAGGTCTTGCCGATATCGGTGACCTTCTCGTCGTCGACCGTAACACCGCCCTGCTGGATGTTGCGGCGCGCATCGGACTTGGAAGCGCAGAGGCCAGATTTGACAAGAACGGTCATAATATCCATTGCGCCATCGGTGAGGTCAGCTTCCGTAATCTCGGTCGTGGGCATATTCTCGGCGTCGCCGCCGCCAACAAACAGAGCCTTTGCTGCAGCTTCGGCCTTCTTTGCCTCTTCCTCGCCGTGGACAAGGCTAGTGAGCTCGTATGCGAGTATTTCCTTGGCCTTGTTGAGCTGGCTGCCTTCCCATTTGTCCATCTCATCAATCTGCTCAAGCGGCAGGAATGTCAGCATACGGATGCACTTGAGCACATCTGCATCGCCGACGTTGCGCCAATACTGGTAGAACTCAAAGGGGCTGGTCTTGTTCGGGTCGAGCCAGACAGCGCCGGACGCGGTCTTGCCCATCTTGTTGCCCTCAGAGTTGAGAAGCAGCGTTATGGTCATCGCGTGCGCGTCCTTGCCGAGCTTGCGGCGGATAAGCTCAGTACCGCCGAGCATGTTGCTCCACTGGTCGTTTCCGCCGAACTGCATGTTGCAGCCGTAGTGCTGGAACATGTAGTAGAAGTCGTAGCTCTGCATGATCATGTAGTTGAACTCAAGGAAGCTAAGTCCCTTTTCCATGCGCTGCTTGTAGCACTCGGCGCGGAGCATATTGTTGACGGAGAAGCATGCACCGACCTCGCGCAGAAGGTCTATATAATTGAGCGGAGCGAGCCAGTCTGCGTTATGCAGCATGAGTGCCTTGCCGTCGGAAAAGTCGATGAACTTCTCCATCTGGCGCTTGAAGCACTCTGCGTTATAATTGATATCCTCCTTGGTCAGCATCTTGCGCATATCGGTGCGGCCGGAGGGGTCGCCGATAAGCGTGGTGCCGTCACCGATAAGAGCGATGGGCTTGTTCCCGGCCATCTGCAGGCGCTTCATAAGGCACAGCGCCATGAAGTGGCCGACGTGCAGGGAATCCGCGGTGCAGTCAAAGCCAATGTAGAATGTGGCTTTGCCGTTATTCACCATGTTTCTGATCTCTTCTTCGTTTGTTACCTGAGCGATAAGCCCTCTGGCAACGAGTTCTTCGTAAATACCCATTTTTACTTCCCCCATAAAATTATTTGTTTGATTTAATTATTTCCGCTGCTTTTGCTGCTTCGTAAGCGATAAGCTCGTCGCAGCCGATGCCGTTGCTCTTGAGGTCCAGACACCGGACGCAACCGAAGTTATCGCGGAAGTCACCGGTCAACGCTTTGGCAAGTGTGGCAATTTTTACTTTTGCCTCAATATCGGATGCGTCGTTATACGGGCAGCACAGCCCGATAGCCATAAGCGCTCCGGATGCCGCGCCGCACATTTCGCCGCAGCGCATACCACCGCCGAAGCCTCCTGCTATCGCAAGTGCTGTCTTTTCGTCCATGCCGGTATATTCGCCGCACGCAGCAAGCACGGCTTGTGCGCAGTTATAGCCCTGACCGTGCAGTAAAACGGCCTTTTCGCTGACAGTCATTATATCACCTCACAAAAAAATCCCTCTGTCCGAAAGGACAGAGGGCATATACTATGCGGTACCACCTCTGCATTATCCGCCCCTCACGAAGCGAATCTCTGCAAGTGCAAAGCACTTCTGCGCTGTATCGGGCGCACCCGTCATAGCCTACTTGCAATGCTTTCGGTATGCCGCTCGGGACTGTATTCAACTGTCCGCCTCTCCCCCTCGCAGCAAACGGGGGCTCTCTGTGCAGGCCGGAGCAGCTTACTTCTGTCCGTCATAGCGTTGAACATCTGGGATTATACTGTAACTTGACGCCAATGTCAAGCTGTGAGTTTGATTCTTTCCTGCTTGTATTTATCGCATGCACGCAACTGCTCCTCAGCGCTGGCAAGAGTCGTCTCGGTGATGTTATCACCGCCGTGCATCCTTGCAAGTTCCTGCTTGCGTCCCTCAAGGTCGAGCGGGAGCACATCCGTGTATGTTCTGCCATTGCGCTCCTCCTTGCGGATAAGGTAGTGGTTGTCAGCCATCGCAGCAATCTGCGGCAGGGGCGGCACGCACATTACCTGCTTGCCGAGCGACACACAGAAAAGCTTTTCCCCCACACGCTGCGCTGCAATGCCTGATACACCCGTGTCGATCTCGTCGAAAATCATGGTTCCGACAGGGTCGTTTTCTGCAAAAACGTTCTTCATTGCGAGCATGATGCGGCTAAGCTCGCCGCCGGAAGCGATGCGGCTTATGCGCCCAAGCGCTTCGCCGGCGTTGGCCGACATGATAAAGCGGATATCATCACAGCCATTCGCGTCAAAGCCGCGCTCTCCCTCGAGAGGTGAAAACTCAACAGCAAACCTGACCGACGGCATGTTAAGTTCCCTCAGCTCTGCGCTTATGCGTCCTTCAAGCTCCGTTGCGGCCTCACGGCGCTTCGCGCTGAGGGCAGCAGCCTTTGCAGCACAGTCTTTTGCAGCTGCATCCAGCTCCCGCCGGAGTTTTGCCGAGCGCTCCTCCGCGTACTGTATGCCGTCAAGCTTCTCACGGCACTCATCCAGATAGCTTATCAGTGCGTCTTCATCGCGCGAATACTTGCGCTGGAGCTTGTTCAGAAGCGCAATGCGCGTCTCAAGCTCGTTATATTCCTCCGGTGAAAAATCGAGACTGTCGCGGAAATCACGCAGTGTCTCCGCAGCGTCAGTCAGTGTAAAGACGGCGTTATTGATGTTCTCTGCCGTCGTCCCAAGCTCGGATGCATAGGCCGAGGCCTTGCCAATGTAATATGCCGCGTTCTGCGCCATAGACAGGGCGTTATCCTCCCCACCGTTGAGCGCATCCATCGCTTGATCCAGCGCATCCGTAAGCTTCTCAGAGTTACGGAGAAGATCGCGACGGGCGCATATTGAATCATACTCCCCTGCCTTCAGTCCCGCACGTTCGAGCTCATCTATCTGATATCGTAGGCTGTCACTCAGACGCTCCTTTCGACTTCGTCCATCTGGAGCTGATTGAGCTGCTTGCTGACAGAGCGATATTTGTCCCACGCCGCGGCATAGGTA
>CAZFCH010000124.1:0-4770 GCA_964517445.1 uncultured Oscillospiraceae bacterium
ATGACGGCTCTGTCCATTTCTACTTCGGTTCCTTTGTCGACCTCGATGACGCTGTCCGCCCTGCTTTGTGGATAAATCTGGAATCTTAACTCTTCGAATTTGCAATCATCCGCTCAGCGCCGTAGGCAAAATCTTACCGTTATTACTAAGCTCACAGCCCCCGTCACTGCGCATCCGCGCGGCGGCAGGGGCGTTTGTTTTAAAATTTTAATTATCTCAATTTACAAATGCGGCGATTTGGTATAAAATACACTTAAGATTTGCGGAGGGCACTGCTATGCTGGAAAAGAATTTTGTTGAAGTATATGATAAGTTCAAGCTCAATTTTTATCGCCGGGTTTTTGACCTCGTGCGTGAGAGGGACGGCTCGCTTTCTGCAATGGAGGCGTTCTCGCTGGAAGTCATAAAGATGCTGGATGAGCCGACGGTCGGCCAGTTCGCGGACTTTCTGAACATCTCGCAGTCAAACGCGACCTATAAGGTCAACAGCCTTATACGCAAGGGGTATCTCGAGCGCCAGAACTCTTCTGTCGACAGGCGCGAGTATCATCTTGTGCTCTCGGAGAAGTTCTATAACTATGCGGGGCTGCTCAGCAGCTATGAGATGACCGTCATGGAGCGCATAAAGGAGCGCTTCAGCGAGGAAGACGTCGAGAAGTTCGACAATATGCTTTCCGTAATATCCAAGGAGCTTATGCCCGAGTGCGAATAATCGGCCGGGCACACGATAATAATTTTGCTCGAGGTGCGATATGAACAAGTCCGTTAGCGATTCTCCGCTGAAGCTTAATTACAGGAGAACCTTCCTGATAGGCTTCGCCTTCTTCGGCATCCTGCTGCTCTGGCAGGTATACGACTCCTGGTGCCCGACCTTTTTGACGGACATCTTCGCAAGAAGAATGTACGGCATCTCCTCGGCGGAGCTCAAGGCCGGCGACCCGGCAAAGATTCTCAACGTTCAGTGGCTGGTCGGCATAATCATGGCCTGCGATAACCTCGCCGCGCTCATTCTGCTGCCCATATTCGGCAACCTTTCCGATAAGACAAAGACGCCTATCGGCAAGCGCATGCCGTATATCCTCACCGGCACCGCCGTTGCGGCGCTGGCGTTCCCGTTTATCCCGCTCTTCTTCCACTATAACAATATCGTCGGCATGGTCGCGATGATGGCGATAGTGCTGATATTCATGATGATGTACCGCAATCCCGCAGTTGCGCTCATGCCGGATATCACGCCCAAGCCCCTGCGCGCCAAGGCAAACGGCATCATCAACATCATGGGCTACCTCGGCGGCGCGTTCGCCACGGTGCTCGGCATCTTCCTCAAGCTCAGCGACTACATTAACGCCGCCGACGAAGCCAGAAAGGTCTGGATAATCGAGCTGCCGTTCATCATCGCGTCGGTGCTGATGGTCATCTCGGCACTGGTGCTGTACTTCACGATAAACGAAAACAAGATCGCCGAAGAAATGAAGGACGAGATGGCCGAGGGCGAGCGCCTCGCCGCGGTCGAAACGCCGATTGACGACGACAAGCCCATGTCCAAGGCCAACAAGCGCATGCTGCTTGCGATTCTCGGCGCGGAATTTCTGTGGTTCATGTCCGATAACGCAATCGGCACCTATATCGGAAACTACGTCATCTATTACCTCAACTCCGCATCGAGCGCCACGATGGTGCTCACCATTGCCGGCGGTCTTGCCTCGGTCATCGGCTTCGCCATTGCCGGCGGTATCGCCGAGAAGATCGGGCGCAAGTGGACTATCTCTTTCGGTCTGATTATTGCATTCATTGCGCTGGTGTTCATGTCCTTCGTGACACCGACCGGCGTCGCGGTCGGAGAGCACGGCGAATACGCTTTCCCTGCCGCACTCTACGCAGTGTGGGCAATCAAGGGCTTCGGAATGGCGCTGGTGCATAACTGCTCGTTCCCAATGGTCGTCGAGCTGTGCTCGTCGAAGAAGATCGGCAAGTTCACCGGCTATTACTACACGGCGAGCATGTCTGCTCAGACCGTGACGCCTATCCTGCTCGGCTTCCTGTTCGACATGACCGGCGCATGGAGAGCGCTGCCAATATACGCCTGCATTATGACCACGCTCAGCGCGGTCGTGTTCATCAGCCTTGTCAAGAACATCAAGGCAAAGAAGGTCGCAAACGTTGTCGGTATCGAGGCTCTGGATTCCGGAGACTGAGCCGAAGTACCGATTGTACCGAAATAATTCAAGCGAGGTGTTTATTGCTATGAAGAAATACTTATCCGAAAACAAGGGGAAAATCGGCCTCGTTTCCGCCGCAGTGGCAGTGCCGCTGTTCATGCTTGCACCGGGCAGAGCGACGAAGAGGCAGAAGGCTCCGTTCATGGGCCGCAACTTCGCCCACCGCGGACTGCACAGCCGCGACATGAGCGTGCCGGAAAACTCGCTCGAAGCGTTCAGGCTCGCCGCGAAGGCTGGCTACGGTATTGAGCTTGACGTGCAGCTGAGTAAGGACGGTCAGGTCGTCGTTTTCCATGATGATACGCTCGACCGCGTCTGCGGGGTACATGCTCGCGTTGACGAGAAGAGCTATGACGAGCTGCGTGCGCTCGGGCTGTGCGGCACAAACAACCGCATCCCGCTGTTTTCCGAGGTGCTCGACGTGGTAAACGGGCGCGGCCCGCTGATAGTCGAGCTGAAGAACGGCCGCCGCAATCTTGAGCTGTGCAGAAAGACCTATGCGCTCCTGTCGGATTACAGAGGAGAAGTGTGCGTCGAGAGCTTTAACCCCGTGATAATGGGCTGGTTCCGCTTCCACGCGAAGGATCTTGTCCGCGGTCAGCTTGCGCAGCCGCCGAGAAAATACAAAGACGAGGTCAGCAAGCCCACAGCTTTCTTCCTCGGTAACTGCCTGATGAACTTCATCTCCCGCCCGCAGTTCATCGCCTACCGCATCGGCCACAGACCGTTCCCGGTGCGCCTGTCCATGGCGCTCGGCGCGATGAACGTAGGCTGGACCTCTCATGAGCCCAAGAACGAGAAAGGGCGCGACGCCGTCATCTTCGAGTTCTACAGGCCTCAGCTTAGCTATAAATAAGAACGCTCCTGCTGCCGGAGCGCGACCGCAGCGGCAGGCCGGAGTATGTAAACGGGAGAACCAATGATAGAGCTTACAGAACTTAAGCTTGTCACCGCAAGCAATATCATAAATGAACGCACCAAAGCGGGGCTGACCCAGGCCGAGCTCGGCGCGCTGCTCAACTATTCCGATAAATCCGTATCGAAGTGGGAGCGCGGCGAGGCGATACCGGACGCCTATGTGCTCAGCAAAATGGCGGAGCTGTTCGGCGTGACGGTGGATTATCTTCTCTCCTCGCACGACGGCTGGGAGCCGCCGAAAGAGGAGCCGCCCGAAGGGGAAGCACCGAAATACAGCGTGAACATAATCATTGCGATAACGATCCTCGGAATATGGACGATGTCGCTGACAGCGTTCGTCGTGCTGTGGCTGCTCGGGACGATTTGGTGGCCGGTGTTTGCCGTGGCGCTGACGGTGTCACTGCTGACATACATGGTGCTGCTGTGCGTGTTCAAGCGGACGAAGCACCTGCAGTTCGTGATAGCGGCGTTCGTGCTGAGCGTGTTTTTCCTGATGTACGTGCTGCTGCCGCAGAAGCCGTGGCAGCTGTTCCTGATTGCGATCCCGGCGCTGGCAATCGTGTTTCTCAGCTGCAATATCCGCATCAAACCCGGCACATTGCCGAATCTGCTCAAAAAGAAAGAATAATTCTACGATAGGTAGAGACGGAGAACGCAAGCGTAGCTTGCGTTCTTCTCGTTTTTGCGGTATGCTGTAATAAACAGGTATACCATTTTGTACCCGGTAATGGTATAGAGGAAGGAGAACAATAATGGCTGATTATATTCTTAGCTGCTGCTCCACGGCTGACCTCACGAAGGAGCATTTCGAGGAGCGCGACATTCACTATGTCTGCTTTCATTACGCAATAGACGGTCAGGAATACATGGACGACCTCGGCGTGAGCATGTCCTTTGAGGAGTTCTACGCGAGAATGGCAAAAGGCGCGGACACGCGCACCTCGCAGGTCAACATCTCCGAGTACGTAACCTACTTCACGCAGTTTCTTGAGAAAGGGCTGGACATCGTGCATGTCTGCCTGTCCTCCGGCATATCCGGCACCATCAACTCTGCGCGCAACGCTGCTCTCATCGTGCAGGAGCGCTTCCCTGACAGAAAGGTCTACATCGTCGATTCTCTCGGCGCGTCCTCCGGCTACGGCCTGCTGATGGACACCGCCGCGACCAAGCGCGACGAGGGTCTCAGCGCGGAGGAGCTTGCCGCATGGATAGAGGAGAACAGACTGTACCTGCACCACTGGTTCTTCTCCACCGACCTTTCCAGCTACGTCCGCGGCGGGCGCATCTCCAAGGCGGCGGCAGTGTTCGGCGGCCTGCTTGAAATCTGCCCCCTGCTCAACATGGATAACGGCGGCCACCTCATCCCGCGCAGTAAGATCCGCACCAAGAAGAAGGTCATCAAGGAGATCGTCGCGCGCATGGAAGAGCACGCGCAGGACGGCCTTGATTACAGCGGCAAGTGCTACATCTCGAACTCCGCCTGCTACGATGACGCGAGAGCGGTTGCCGACCTCGTCGAGGCGCGCTTCCCGAAGCTCAACGGTAAGGTCGAGATAAACCACGTCGGCACCACCATAGGCGCGCACACCGGTCCCGGCACGGTCGCGCTGTTCTTCTGGGGCGACGAGAGAAC
>CAZFCH010000125.1:0-4765 GCA_964517445.1 uncultured Oscillospiraceae bacterium
TTCTCCCAGAAGAAATAATCAGATTAACTGCTCCTCTTGAGTACAATACAAGAGGGGCAGTTTTTTTTACTCTCTAAGCGTGCAAAAGATCATAATTTAAAACTCAAGCAGCGCCCTTTTTAGGGGCGCTGCTCTTTTTGAGAAGGATGTCCTGATTTTACTCAGGTGTTGTATTTTTTCTTTTTCTTCATCGTGGTGCCGATGCCTACTGCGATGAAGGTGATGCCGACGGCGCCGAGTGCCCAGATGGGCCAGTTGAGCTGACCGGTCTGAATGAGGCGGCGGGTGTTGGTGATGGTGACTACGTTGCCCTGCGTTGTGTAGACAGGAGTATATCCGTAAGGGATATTCGTCTCCATTACCTGCCAGTTGCCGTAGGAGTGGAGATCCTTCCAGGAGTATGTCCAGTTGTTCGATGCATCGAGGCGGACGGTCTCAACGGCGGTTTTGCCGTTATAGAGGGTCACGGTGACATACTTGGGGCGCTCGAGCGTGGAGTCATTGCTGAAGACCTTTTTGACGGTGATGTCAAGCGGGAAGCGCGGGTCGGGCGACTCCTTGGCGTTGTATATCGTGGTCGTATTGCCGACGGTCTCATAGCTGACTGTATAACCCTCGGGGGGATTTACCTCCTCCACGGACCAGGTGTACTGCTCGGACAGACGATCAAAGGTGTAGACCCACTGATTATCTGCGCTCAGCTCTACGCTCTCTTCAACTTTGCCGTCCTTGAGGAGGTTTACGGTCACGCTCTCATACTCGTGATTCGCGTTGCCGTCGGACCAGACCTTGCGCACGGTGAGCTGGCTCTCGCTGTATGCCTCTACATGGAAGACCCAGTCTACCTCGCCGACGCGGTTGGCATACTCATTGCCGAGATCTGCGGGGACAGAGAGCTCAACCTTGAGGGTTGTGGTCTCGCCGCTGCGGAAGGTGCCGAGGCGGACGTTTTCCTTCAGCCCGTCAAGCTGGTCGGGGGACGCCTGATAGATAAGCTCCGTGCCGTTCCAGACCTTCATGGACAGCTGCGCGAGAAAGTCCGACATGGTGGCGACAGTCTCCGTCTCGGCGACTTTTTCGCTGAGAGGATTCGCGCTCTCGTCGTGTGCCTCGGCTCTCATGTAGACAATGACGTAATCACTGTCCGTTGCGGCGTTCTTGAATGTGATCTCCTGCGTCAGCACGTCGCCGGGCATGACGTTTTTGAAGTTCTCAAACAGGTCGGTCGCCGTGTACTCGCTGCCGGGCTGGAAATCAAAGCCGCTCGTAAAGCCGTTGAATGTAATGCTCGCCGTGTCCGCAAATGCGGAAACCGTAAGGCTCATCACAACGAGGAGCATGAGGACGAGCGAAAATATCTTTTTGCAGGATTTTTTCATATCTCCGCCTCCTTATGCCGCATTGGGGGTGACGCCCCAAGCTTCTGTTACTGCGCTTGCAGGATTGCTCTGCACTGCGGTTGCGAGAATCTCAACCGAGAGCTTATACTCGGGATTGGCCGGGAGGGTTACGCTGCAGTTGAGCAGGCTTCCCGTCGTCGTGCCGTTTGGAGCAACGGGAGTGAGATAGTAGAAATAACCGTCAGTTCCCTTAGTCCATGTGCTGTTCGGGTTCTCCGTGATCGTGTAGCTGTAGCCATCCGGGACGGAGGCGACTATATTGCCTTCAGCATCCTCCCAGTTGACAACGTAGGTTGCGCGGATATACGCATCGGTGGTGCCGGTATTCTGGATCTGTACATTGCTCTTTGAATTTGCGCTGACGTCCTCGAGCACGGTGCAGGAAACCTTGGCGTATTCGAAGCTGTTGGTGACGGCATCGGTGTCGTCAACGAGGTAGGCAACTGTTGTGCCGACGGCAACACCGACTATAAGGATGAGTGCCGCAAGGAGGATAAAAGATCTTTTCATGCGCGGCTTTTTGCGGCCGCTGTTACTGACGTGTGATCCCTGATACATGAATGCTGCCCCCTTCCTTAACCAAAGATGTTATTCGCATACGCGTCGCCGCCGAGCCACTTGGCGTTGCTGCGGGTGTTCGTGAATGCGACCGTGTTGGTCTGTGTCGGCAGTATGCTTATCGACTGCGCACCTGTGCCCGTGTAACGCCAGCTCCAGCCGGTCTGCTCGGTGACGGTGTAGGTGCCGACCTTGAGGCCCTTGATGGTGACGGAGCCGTTGCCGTTTATCGCCACGGTTGCGCTGTAGCCGTCGGGGCCGGTCACGGTGAAGATAAAGCTCTGGTTCTCGTCAATGCTCTCGCAGCCGGACTTTGTGATGGTGAGATCTGCAACGTCATACTCAAACTTTGCGTAATATGTCGCTGCCTCATAGCCCATGACCTTTTCGGCGTCCGTGCCGTAGTTCTTCGTCTTGCCCGGGGTCAGCTTATCGCTTGCATCAACCCAGCTTTCGTCAACGGGCTGGGTGCACGCCTCATCCTTATACCAGCCGACAAACTTGAAGTTCTCATTTGCCGTCGGAGTTGAGCCTGTGACCTCGCCGTTTATAACCTTGACCGTGTTTTCCTGATAATTATCAAGTGTGCCGCAGCTCTCCACGGGGCCGACAACCTGATACTTGATATCAATGGTCTGCTCGGTGTAGTAGAAGGTTCTGACATTGATGATGGCCGTCTCGCCCGCCTCTACCGCTATCGTTATCGCCTGATTCTCGGCAGAGACGAGAGTGTAGCCGGGGATTGACTTTGCGGACTGGGTCACCTGCTTCTGATATCTCGCGGTACCGGTGACGGAATCGGCAATTTCTTCTTTCGTGTCCTGATCGACAAATCTGAACTCGTAGGGGTACTCTATGCGGTCATAGTAGAGCTCAAGCTTCAGGCCCTCTGCGGTCAACTTGCCGCTTGACGTGCTCTTTGTCTCGTTATACTTAAAGCCCGGGATTGTGAGAGCATCTTCCGAATATGTTTCGCCGATTACGCCGTTCAGGTTCGTGCTGCTCTGATACTCGGTGTATCCGTCACCCTCGATATTCTGAATGTAGTGGACGACCTGTACAGGTGCGTGCACCTCATCCTTGACGTACCAGAAGGTGATAACGTTGCTCTCATCGTCTGCCGAGAGAACAAGCTGCTTCTGGTAGGCGTCCGGTGCGTAGCCGGTAATCTGCTTGAAGGTCTCGGTCACAACGGCGTTGCTTGTCTCTTCGGTCTTGGCAGTTGCAAGCTCCGCTCCCGTATCCTTATCGAGATATCTGACCGTGTACTTGACCTTTTCTTTTGCCACGTAAACGAACGTATATTCATTCTGTGTAGGATCATCTATGCTGAAGGTGAGGGAATGGCTGCCTGTCTGGGGGAAGTATCCGCTCTGGTAGCCCTCATTGAGCTCTGTTCCGGTCTTGGCGTTGAATGTCTTTGTCGTGCCTGCAAGGCCGCTGCCGGTGGTCGGCTCCGCGATTACGGTGCCGTCCTCAAGCACATAGTTAATCGTGTAGCTCATCAGCTTGTTGGAGCTCCACTTGGCGTAGAGGTTCAAATCACGGTTTACCGGCATGGAGAAGTTGAACGCCTTCTCGTTTCCGCTCTCGTCGGTATAGAACCAGCCGATGAAGGTGTATTCGCCGTTAGTGGGATCGCTCGGGGGATTATCCACAGCGGAGCCGTGTGAAACCGTCCATGTGCCGAGCTCTGCCTCGCCCTTATCCAGCGCGTCCTTGGTCAGATAGGTCTTGACCGTGTGGGTGACGGGGACCCATTTTGCATAAAGGATAACATCCGCGGCGGGCATTGTCATCGTGTCGAGATTTGCCTCTGACCCGTCATAGCAGCCCGCAGTAGTATACCAGCCGGCGAACTCATATGCGCCCTTTTCAAGCGTGGTCGGGTAGTCGGGAGTGAAGTCATAGCTCTTAAGCGGTGCCTCGTACTTAACGCTGCCGCCCTTGCCGGAGATCACGCCATTGTAGTTATAGAACTGCAGATTGTAGCTGTTGCGGGTGTAGCAAAGGTAGTTATTTGTGTTTATGCCGCTTGTTTCACCACCTTTAGCCATCTTATCAAATGAAGGATCCGACCAGTATTGTGTGAAACCGGCAATATCGTGAAACTCTTCGGTGTAAGTTAAAACACCGCTCTTCTCTATATTAATTGTTTTATAAAGCTTAAAACTCTTTCCGTCGTGGGTATATGTACCAGTCTCGCCATCAAGCGTCTCTACATAGTAATAGATTGTTGCGCCTGACTCACTGCCATGCTTATTAAAAGTTATATTCTCGCCGGGCATAGTATCTATACTGCCCAAATATGTACCGGCCTTAAAAGTCTCGCAGCCTTCCGGAACTGTCCACCATATTGTCTCATTTCCGTCTTTAATCGGGAAATTACTGTGGATGTCTGCGCCGTACTTTGCTGTGATTTTTAGTGCATAGCATGAGCTGCTGTGTGTGTGCTCATCAAGTCCAAGTTTGCAGCAAGATTTTCTATGATACCAATGAGTAATACTCGTCCCACCATACTTGCAGCAGGAGTCGCTATGAGTATGCGCCGTTTTGGTGCATATTAAATCTGATCCTGCTCCAACAAACGTCAGCGTATACGTATTTCTCGTATAATAGACGTTCAGGACGGTGGAATTGTCGCCTTTTACGGTGACGGTTTCGGCTTTGGCAGAGTTGTAGGTGAAGTGCGTGTCATCGCGGCCGTCGAAGCTTGTGTCTTTGTAATCGCCGCTGCTCACTTCTGTGCCGGGCTTGACGTTGCTGACCTTGATGCTGCCTGCGGAGCTGTAGTCTGTATCATCGGC
>CAZFCH010000126.1:0-4738 GCA_964517445.1 uncultured Oscillospiraceae bacterium
TTTCGTCATATGTAACATATTCACGTGCGATTTTTGGGCAAAAAGCATAAAGAACGTGCAAAATTGATTTTTGCCGGCGCTCGCATTCTGTGATACTGCCAATTGAAACCGGCGGAATTTCCTGATATTATGTGCTCGCAAAGGGGCAGGCGGATAGTCCCGCCGCTTCTCTTGCGGCAGCCGCGGACGGGTGTGCATTATCGCCGCCGGCTGCTGAAAAGCAACATAAAATTTCTTCCATCTGCGCAATGTTTCCAATGAAAATCTTAAGGAGGTACAGTAATGGACGAAAGAAAAACCGCCCCGGCAACCGAGCAGGAGCTCGCCACCATGGACGCTTATTGGCGCGCGGCAAACTACCTGTCGGCATGCCAGCTCTATCTGCTGGATGATCCGCTTCTCCAGAAGCCGCTCACCGAGGAGAGCATCAAGAAAAAGATCGTCGGCCACTGGGGCACCGTTCCCGGACAGAACTTCATTTACACTCACCTCAACCGAGTTATAAAGAAATACGACCTCGACATGATCTATGTCTCCGGCCCGGGTCACGGCGGCAACGCCATGGTCGCGCAGGACTGGCTCGACGGCAGCTATCAGGAGGTCTACCCGAACATCTCCCGCGACAAGGAAGGCATGCAGAAGCTCTTCAAGCAGTTCTCCTTCCCCGGCGGCATCCCGTCCCATGTCGCGCCCGAGACTCCGGGCTCGATCAACGAGGGCGGCGAGCTTGGCTATTCGCTCGCGCACTCCTTCGGCGCCGTCACCGATAACCCCGGCCTGATTGCCGCCTGCGTCGTGGGCGACGGTGAGGCTGAGACCGGCCCGCTTGCCACCTCGTGGCACCTCAACAAGTTCATAAACGCCAAGACCGACGGCGCAGTGCTCCCGATTCTGCACCTCAACGGCTATAAAATCGCGAACCCGACGCTCTTTGCGCGCATCTCCCATGAGGAGCTGGAGGACTTCTTCCGCGGCTGCGGCTGGGAGCCGCACTTCGTCGAGGGCAAAGACCCCGCCGTCATGCACCGCCTCATGGCCGACACGCTCGATGAGTGCATCGAGGAGATACTCGCGTTCCAGAAGGACGCGCGCGAGAACGGCAACACCGCCCGTCCGCGCTGGCCGATGATCGTCCTGCGCAGCCCGAAGGGCTGGACCGGCCCGGCATATGTCGACGGTCTCAAGGTCGAGGACTACTGGCGCGCGCATCAGGTGCCTATCCAGCCTGACTCTCCCGAGCATATCCGTCAGATTGAAGAGTGGCTCAAGTCCTACCATCCCGAGGAGCTGTTCGATGAAAACGGCGTCCCCGTGCAGGAGCTGCTCGACTTCCCGCCCAAGGGCACGCGCCGCATGGGTGCAAACCCGCACGCCAACGGCGGTCTGCTGCTGAAGGATCTGCGCATGCCGGACTTCCGCGAGTACGGCGTCAACGTCACCTACCCCGGCGCAGTCGAGGCGCAGGACATGGCAGTGCTCGGCACATTCGTGCGCGACATCTATAAGCTCAACGAAAAGGAGCGCAGCTTCCGCTCCTTCGGCCCGGACGAAACCACATCCAACCGTCTCTCCGCGGTCTTTGAGGAGACCGACAGAGCATGGGACAGTGAAGCCTACGACACCGACGACCATCTCGCCCCGGACGGCAGAGTCATGGACTCCATGCTCTCCGAGCACGTCTGCGAAGGCCTTCTCGAAGGCTACCTGCTGACCGGCCGCCACGGCTTCTTCAACAGCTACGAGGCATTTATCCGCATCGTCGACTCGATGTTCTCCCAGCACGCAAAGTGGCTCAAGGTCTGCAACCAGCTGCCCTGGCGTCAGAAGATTGCATCGCTCAACTACGTGCTCGCATCGAACGTATGGCAGCAGGACCACAACGGCTTCACGCATCAGGACCCCGGCTTCCTCGACCATGTCGCAAACAAGAAGGCCGACGTCGTCCGCCTCTACCTGCCTCCGGATGCAAACTGCCTGCTCAGCTGCTTTGACCACTGCATCCGCTCCAGAAACTACGTCAACGTGATTGTCGCCTCCAAGCACCCGCGTCCCCAGTGGCTGACCATGGAGCAGGCCGTCAAGCACTGCACTCAGGGCATCGGCATCTGGCAGTGGGCATCCACCGACAAGGGCGAAGAGCCGGATATCGTCATGGCATGCTGCGGCGATACCCCGACGCTTGAGACCCTCGCCGCTGTCACGATCCTGCGTGATGCGTTCCCGGAGCTGCGCATCCGCGTCGTCAACGTTGTTGACCTCATGCGCCTGCAGAGCAACGAGCAGCACCCGCACGGCCTGTCACAGGTCGAGTATGACTCGCTCTTCACCAAGGATAAGCCCATCATCTTTGCTTTCCACGGCTATCCCAGCCTGATCCACGAGATGACCTACAAGCGCCACAACAAGAACATCCACGTGCGCGGCTACATTGAAGAGGGCACGATCACCACGCCCTTTGACATGCGCGTGCTCAACCGCCTTGACCGCTTCGATCTGGTCATGTCCGCCGTGTATAACCTGCCGCAGCTCGGCAACCGCGGCGCGTACCTTATCCAGCAGATGAAGGACAAGCTCATTGAGCACAAGCAGTATATCGCGGAGCACGGCCTTGACCTGCCCGAAGTCGCCGAATGGAAATGGAGCGACTGAGCTGATAAGCGCATATGATCATAAATCCCGGACGGCTGAAGCCGTCCGGGATTTGTATATATCCAATCAAAAAACACTGTCTTTTTTCCGGTGCATATGTTACAATTGAGACAATACACAAATACACCGGAGGCAGCCATGAACCAGAGCGATGAAAGAAAGGACAACATTCAGCGCGTCATTGAGACTGCGCTGGATATGTTCATGGAAAACGGCATTGCCGCGACCAGCATGAACCAGATCGCACGGAAAGTGAACCTCTCTCAGATGTCCCTGTACCGCTACTTCGGCAATAAGGAGGAGCTTATCCTCCGGATATGGAAATACGCGCTGACGGAGTTTTACAGGTATTTTTACGAAAGGTACACCGGAGATGAGAATGCGGCAACGGGCTATGAGCGCTTCGTGGCCTGCATGAGGGCTTACTATTCCCTGTATGAGGAGTTCCCGAACTGGTATAAATACACGCATGAGATGTTCACCTATCGCTTCAGCCACGACGAGGCGGCCGGCCACGGGATGAACAATGTCTTCTGGAGCCATTATGACAAGGAGATCCCGATCCCGGCGCTCAAGGCGCTCAAGGACGGTGTGGAGGACGGCTCCATAAGGAAAGATATCAACATCTATGCCATCTATCAGATCCTTCTCAACGCTTTCACCGGTGTCACTCTGTACGAAAACATTTCCTTCGGCGTCGCCCCGGAGGCCATCGTGCATATGACCGCTTCTCTCATATCAAAATATATAAAAAGCGAACAGTAGGTTTGTTAAAAAATACGAAATCTTCCTTGAATCAGAAATATACGAGATTTATGTAACTTTTGATACAGAACTCAGCCGGATGTCTGATAAAATATAGACATCATGTCGCTGCTTGTCGCGTTCTGATATTTTTTGGCGTCAGATGTTAATATGCTTAACATCTGTTAGATATCGTAACCATCGCAAAGAACGAGGTGTGACAACATATGCAGTGTACAAAAGAAGTGATCTCCATTCTCCCGTTCTGGCCGTCCCTGTCGGAGCAGCAGAAGCAGCAGTTCGAGTCAGGTCTGCTGTATAAGCGCTGCCGTGCCGGGGAACCCCTCACCTTTTCCGGCGAGAAAAAGGACGGGATGCTGATAGTCTTGCACGGCGTTATTCGGGTCTATATGGTCTCCGGCACCGGCAGAGAAGTGACGATCCTCATCATGCGCCCCGGCGATGTGTTCAACATACTCACTGCCGACTGTGCCCGTCCCGGGGATATAATGCCGCAGCTTCAGGCAATGAGCGACGCCGCCGTCGCTTATATACGCCGCGCGGAGCTTTCGCGTCTGGCATACGGCTGCCCGGCGGCAGCGGAGTATATTATTGAGATGTCCTCCCGCAACGCTCAGGACATTCTGAATAACATCAATGAATATTTCTTCTGTCCCCTGCGCTCGAAGATCGCCGGATTCCTGCTGAAAATATCCGTGCAGCAGAACGGCGACTGCGCCCTTATCACCCATGAGGACATTGCAAACCACCTCGGCACAACCAGAGAGGTAGTCAGCCGCGAGATAAACTACCTGCGGCACACGGGGCTCATCAGGTCCGGCCGCGGCAGGATCACCCTGCTTGACCGTGCGGGGCTGAGAACTCTCGCAGGCCGCTCCGGTGAGGAGTAAATACCCGGCGTCCCCCGCATTTATTCTGTACATTTCATTGCGCCGCAATGAAAACACATAAAATCAAATTTTGGGAGGAACAGTCATGTATTACAGCAACGGCAACTACGAAGCATTCGCACGCCCCGAGAAGCCCGAAGGAATCGAAAAGAAGCATGCCGTGATAATCGGCGGCGGCCTTGCCGGTCTTTCGGCGGCCTGCTTCCTCGTCCGCGACGCCCAGATGCCCGGCGAGAACATCACCGTCATGGAGGATATGCCCGTAGCCGGCGGCGCCTGCGACGGTATCCTGAACATCGACAAGGGCTTTATCATCCGCGGCGGCCGCGAGATGGAGAACCACTTTGAGTGCCTCTGGGATCTGTTCAGAAGCATCCCTTCTATCGAGACGGAGGGCGTGTCCGTTCTGGATGAATACTACTGGCTCAACAAGC
>CAZFCH010000127.1:0-4712 GCA_964517445.1 uncultured Oscillospiraceae bacterium
GAGACCGGGATTGTTGCTTGCGGCATCGAGCATGAGGTCGAAGCTGCCGTGCGGTATGCCGGTGTAAAGCCCGGCCTCTGTGTTGATTATCATGCCGCGCTCTTCGCGGCTTCCAAGCTTGCCGATAAGACGCTCCGGCAGGGAGACGCAGGTGTTCGTGCCGGTGCCGCTCACCTGACCGATGAAGCCGCTGTATGCACATTTATCCAGCGCTGCCGCGCCGCCGAGGAGAACGGCGACGGTGTCGTTAAGGATGACGACGCGCTTGCCGGTAATGCCGCGGCGCTCAAGTTCCGCCCTTAGAGACGCGCCGATGAGCTTTCCCTCGGAGCCTGTGACTACGACTTCTTTATCGATGCGTATAACGCGGCCGTCCATGTCCGGGGTGATGTCCGCAGAATAGGAAAAGCAGAAGCCGATGCTCTCCGCTCTGTCCATCAGCGGCTCTATCCTGTCGGCGACGAAGGAAATGAATTCATCCCACGTGCAGGGCGTGCCGACACCGGGCATTTTGCATTTATTCAGCTCGGACACATGGCAGCCGTCCTCCTCAAAGCGCACGAGTGCGGAGCGGAAATTCGTCCCGCCGGCGTCGATGACGGCGACACTGCGCCCAAGCGGGAGCCGGGCGTCATTGCTCAGATACGTGGGAATCATGGGCATGTCGCTCTGCTGCCCGGCAAGACCGCGGCGCATATCCTCAAGCATCAGCGCGGCCTCGCGCTTAGGGTCGACGCGCTCCGGCTCCATGCCGTGCGCATCCAGAAAATCCTGCACTCTGTCGTAGTCCATCATTGCTGCGTCCCCTTTATATAATCATACGAACAGACCGGCGATATGAAACTCATACGCCGGTCCGGATTAATTTTGAATTAGCAGATTGAGTTTATTCTTCGCTCTTTACATCGCCCTTGACAGCTTCAATAAGACCGCTGGCAAGACCTGCCACGCTCTGTATCTCGCTGGGGATGATAATCTTCGTAGCCTTGCCGTCTGCTGCCGCGCTGAAAGCTTCCATTGCCTTGAGCTTGATGACGGCATCGGAGGGAGCGGCTTCGTTGATGAGCCTGATGCCTTCGGCAGTGGCCTTCTGCACGGTGAGGATAGCCTCGGCTTCGCCCTCAGCCTCGAGAATCTGCTGCTGCTTCTTCGCGTCGGCGCGGAGAATGGCGGATTCCTTCTCGCCTTCGGCCTCGAGGATTGCGGCGCGCTTTTCACCTTCGGCACGCAGGATGGCTTCACGGCGTTCGCGCTCGGCCTTCATCTGCTTCTCCATTGCGTTTTGAATCTCTTTGGGAGGCAGAATGTTCTTGAGCTCAACGCGGTTGACCTTGATGCCCCAGGGATCGGTGGCTTCGTCAAGAATGGTGCGCATCTTGGTGTTGATGATATCGCGGCTTGTGAGGCACTGGTCAAGCTCGAGATCGCCGATGATGTTTCTCAGCGTAGTGGCGGAGAGATTTTCGATGGCAACCAGGGGCTGCTCAATGCCGTAGGTGTAGAGCTTGGGGTCGGTAATCTGGAAGTAGACGACGGTGTCTATCTGCATGGTGACGTTATCCTTTGTGATAACGGGCTGAGGCGGAAAGTCCGCAACCTGCTCCTTGAGCGTGACCACCTTGGCAATTTTCTCGACAAAGGGAATCTTGAAGTGCAGACCGACGTTCCATGTCGTCTTATACGCGCCGAGGAACTCGACAACGTAGGCCTTTGCCTGCTGCACGATACGGATGCAGCGGACAAGGATAAAGATAACGACGAGCAGCAGAATCACGATGGAAATAATCTCTGGCATGGTTTCTCCTCCTGAATATTGATTTATTAAATTTACCTGACTATGAGCTTTACGCCCTCTATGCGCAAAACGGTCATCACCTTGCCGACCTCGGCTTTGCCGTCCGGCTCCTCGGTGCGGGCTGTCCACACCTTGCCGCCGACGGTCACGGCACCGGTGCCGAGGACATTGTCGATCGCCTCAGTGACGACGCAGTCCTTGCCGATAAGCATATCCGCATTGGTCGGCGTGGCGCGGGAATTGACATATTTCTTCGCGAGCGGCCTCGTCAGGCACAGCGTCAGAATCGACACCGCGAAGAACCAAAGCAACTGAAGCCAGAGCGGCGCGCCGAGGATCGCGGAGATCATGGCGGCAAACGCGCCTATCGCGAACCATATTGACACCAGCCCCGGTACGATGGCTTCGATTATCAGCAGAACGATCATCGCGACCAGCCACACGGCCGTCATACTAAAACCGCCGGGATAAAACAGCATACTGCGTCTCCAATCCGCCGCCGCGGCCTGTGCATCCGGCGGCTGCATTTGTTGCTTATATTATATATTGTCCGCAAATATTACGCAAGTGGCATTATCGGGCATATGTTAAATTTTGTGTAAACGGGCCTACTGCACTTTACTTTTTCCCTTTTATGATGTAAAGTATGAATCAGATAAAGCGTGAAACTACATGGTTTGACCGGGGGAGGTAAAAATGAACAAGACTCAGAAAAAAGAACGCAATGAGGATATGTATAAGGCGATACTGTCACTGAGAACGCTTGACGAGTGCATGCGCTTCTTTGACGATTTGTGCACGGCACCGGAGCTTATTGCGATGGAGCAGCGCTTCCGCGTCGCGGACTGCCTGAACAACGGCATGATTTATAACGATATCCTTGCCGAGACGGGAGCGTCGAGCGCAACCATCAGCCGCGTCAACCGTTCTCTTCAGTACGGTGCGGGCGGCTATGAGCTTGCCTTTGAGCGCCTGAAGGAGAGCAAAAAGTGAGCTGCTACAGCGGTCTTGCTCCGTGGTACGATAAGCTGACGGGGGATGTTCCCTACGGGAGTTTTGCCGATTTTTATGAAGAAGAGTTCCGCGCTGACGGAGGGGAGTTCTCGATGCTCCTCGATCTCTGCTGCGGCACGGGGACGCTCACATGGGAGCTTGCGCGGCGCGGTTATGAGATGATTGCGGTGGATCAGTCCCCGGACATGCTGATGGAAGCACAGTCCAAGGCCGTGTCAGGCGTCACGCCGCCGCTGTTTATCTGCCAGGAGGCAGGGGAACTTGATCTTTACGGCACGGTGGACGCGGCGGTCTGCTCACTTGACGGGATGAACTATATCCCCGGCGAGGAGCTGCCGGAGCTGTTTCACCGGCTGCACCTGTTTGTTCGACCGGAGGGGCTGCTGATCTTCGATATTCGCGCGCCGGAGTTTCTGCGCTCGCTCGACGGGGATATCTTCGTCGATGAGAAGGAAGATGTGCTCTGCCTCTGGCGGGCAGACTTTGACGAGGAGCTTTCGGCAATCGTCTACGGCATGGACATCTTCTCGCTCGAAAGGCGCGGCCTGTGGTCGCGGGAGAGCGAGGAACACATTGAATATGCGCATACGCCGGAAAAGCTGCGCTCGCTGCTTGAGGCGGCGGGCTTCGGCGATATTGCCGTAAGGCATGACTGCCCGCAGGGAGACGCGGGGAGAATATTTATCACGGCAAAAAGGAAGTAAACGGAGATAATATGGACAGAATCATCAGAGCGACCGCAGGTGACGGCGCAATAAAGATGGCGGTAATAAACGCCCGTGACACCGTGGAGCACGCAAGGCAGATACACGGCTGCGCGCCGACGGCCTGCGCCGCGCTCGGGCGCACGCTGTGCGCAGCCTCACTCATGGGACAGGATATGAAGGAAGAGAATGCCGCGCTCACGATACGCATTAACGGCAACGGCCCGCTGGGAGGCGTTGTCGCAGTATCGGACTGCGAGGGCAATGTGCGCGGTTATGTAGGCAACCCTGCGACAGAGCTTCCGCTGCGCAGCGACGGCAAGCTCAATGTCGGCGCCGCTGTCGGGCGCGACGGCATGTTCACTGTCAGCCGCGACATCGGCCTGAGAGAGCCGTATATCGGGTCGGTAGAGCTCGTCAGCGGCGAGATCGCAGAGGATCTGACGGCGTATCTGCTGGAGAGTGAGCAGGTACCGTCCGCGTGCGCGCTCGGTGTGCTTGTGAATACTGACTGCACGGTCAAGGCGGCAGGCGGCTTTATCGTCCAGCTTATGCCCGGAGCGGAAGAGGAAATCATTTCTCGGCTCGAGGACAACATTTTCATGATGGATCAGCTTACCACCATACTCAGCGAGGACGGCGAGGAGGAACTTTTCCGTCAGGTGCTCAAGGGCTTTGACTACCACACCGTTGGCGAACACCCGATTGAGTACCGCTGCTATTGCAGCCGGGAGCGCGTGCTGGACGCGCTGCGCTGCGTAAGCGCGGAAGAGCTTGAGGAGATCGCGGCTGAGGGGAAAGACGTTTCCGTAAGCTGTCAGTTCTGCGATAAGGTCTATGATTTCACACCCGACGAGCTGAGAGGGATAGGCACGCAAGAAAAAACTTGAAGAAATTTGAAATAGGATATTGACAACTCGGCTTTTTTTTAGTATTATAGCGTAGCTGTCACGCGGGAGCATAGCTCAGCTGGTTAGAGCACCTGCCTTACAAGCAGGGGGTCACTGGTTCGAGTCCAGTTGTTCCCACCATCCTGTTTCATATTTGCCTCGGTAGCTCAGTTGGTAGAGCAGCGGACTGAAAATCCGCGTGTCGCCAGTTCGATTCTGGCCTGAGGCACCACTCGTCTGATTACAGGCGAGTCATGCGGGCATAGCTCATCCGGTAGAGCGCCACCTTGCCAAGGTGGAGGTAGCGAG
>CAZFCH010000128.1:0-4669 GCA_964517445.1 uncultured Oscillospiraceae bacterium
GGTGGACGTGCCCTTGAGCAGAAGCTTGACGATGACCTTCAGAAGCTCCGTTGCGGTGCCTGCCACAGGTCCGAGGTAAAACGTGCATATCAGTACCGGCATCTCACTCAGGTCGAGCTTATAAAAGCCCGGCGCGAAGAACAGCGGTATCTCAACGAGCATCAGCACGCCGGACATGCAGGCGAACATTGCCGTGTAGCTTATATAGTGCGTGCTCGAAAAGCTCTTTCTGTCATGGCAGAAGTACTTTTCAAACAACATCGCGGCGATGAATATAGCCGCGATTATCAGAACGCAGCTGATTACAAACGTAAGGTTTTCCATAATGTACCTCCGGAATAAAAAAATATACCTGAAGATCGAAATCCTCAGGCACAGAAAAATATATGTTAAACCGCATTGTGAGCGCTCACAATGACGGCCTGACATCTTCTTCCATCCAGACTGTAACTGTCGGTCCCGGAGTTGCACCGGGTCAGCCTTGCGGCTCGCGGACTATACCGCCGATCGGGAATTTCACCCTGCCCTGAAGACAGCCTCAGTATAGCACCTCAGTTTAAGCTTTGCAAGAGCCTTCTCATAATTTCCTTGCGCAGAGGGGAAATATGTCGTACAATCATGTCATAAGAATTTTTTGAAAAGAGGCGCGGCGCGTGTACGACAGAGAAAAAACCTGCTGCTTTACCGGGCACCGTCCCGCAAAGCTCCCTTGGGGATCACGAGAGAGCGACCCGCGCTGCGCGGAGCTGAAGCTGGAGCTTGCCGCCCGGATTGAAGCAATATATGACCTGGGCTACAGGCACTTCATCTGCGGCATGGCCATCGGCTGCGACACGTTTTTTGCCGAAGCAATCATTGCCCTGCGCGAGCGGCACGGTGACGTCACGCTTGAAGCGGCAGTGCCGTGCGGCAGCCAGCCTGATAAATGGACAAAAGCGCAGCGGCAGAGATATAATGAGCTTCTCGACCGCTGCGATACCGTAACCGTTCTGCAGTACAGCTACACAGACGACTGTATGATGCAGCGCAACCGGTACATGGTCGACCACTCATCTCTGATGCTTGCCTGCTTTGACGGACGCCCCGGCGGCACGATGAACACCATCATATATGCCGAGCGTCAGGGGCTCAAGACCGTGATAATCGAGCTGTGATATAATGCCAATTACAAAAGCCTCGCTGCAATGAATCGCAGCGAGGCCGTTTGCTTTTACCGGCAGATGAGTTCGCCGTTCTCAACATCGACGGTGAGCGTCGTCCCGGCGGCAATGTCGCCGGAGAGAATGCGGCGGGCAATCAGCGTCTCTACGCTGCTTTGCAGGTAGCGGCGGAGCGGACGTGCACCGTAGAGCGGATCATAGCCGCGCTCGATGATGAGCGCTTTTGCCGCGCCGGTGATCTCAAGCTTGAGGCTCTTGTCGGCAAGTCTTGCGCGCAGTCCTTCGACCATAATGTCGATGATGCCGTTGAGGTTGTCTTTCGTGAGCGGGCGGAACATGATGGTCTCATCCAGACGGTTCAGAAACTCCGGACGGAACGAGCGGTGCAGCTCAGCCATGACGGCCTCCTGTGCCGAGGCGGATATGCTGCCGTCAGGTTCTATGCCGTCGAGCAGGTACTGGCTGCCGAGGTTAGAGGTGAGGATGATTATTGTGTTCTTGAAGTCGACCGTGCGGCCCTGAGAGTCGGTTATGCGGCCGTCGTCAAGAATCTGCAGCAGGATGTTGAACACATCCGGGTGAGCTTTTTCAATCTCATCGAACAGCACCACGCTGTACGGTCTGCGCCGCACGGCCTCAGTGAGCTGACCACCCTCGTCGTAGCCGACGTATCCGGGAGGCGCGCCGATAAGACGCGAGACGGAGAATTTCTCCATGTACTCGGTCATGTCTATACGCACAATGTTGTGCTCATCGTCAAACAGGCACTCGGCAAGGGATTTTGCAAGTTCTGTCTTGCCGACGCCCGTGGGGCCGAGGAACAGGAACGAGCCTATCGGGCGGTTCGGATCGGCGATACCGGCACGGGAGCGGAGTATCGCTTCCGTCACCTTCTGCACAGCCTCGTTCTGGCCGACGACGCGCTTATGCAGAAAATCATCAAGGTGCAGTATCTTCTCACGCTCACCCTCCATGAGCTTTGCAACAGGGATGCCCGTCCACTTGGAGACGATGGAGGATATTTCTTCCTCGGTCACGGTGTCATGCACCATGCTGCTGGCCTTGCGCTCCTCGGAGCGCTTCTCAGCTTCGGCGAGCTTCTTTTCAAGCACCGGCAGATCGGAGTACTTGAGCCTTGCGGCCGTTTCATACTCGTAACGCATCTGGGCGTTTTCGATGTCGGCATGCATTTTTTCAATCTCAGCCTTGATCTTCTTGACCTCGTCGACGCTGTTCTTCTCGCTTTCCCAGCGGGACTTCATTTCGTTGAATTTGTCCTTGAGATTTGCGAGCTCCTCGCGCAGCTTGACAAGACGATCCTTGCTGAGCTGGTCGTCTTCCTTCTTCAGCGCCATTTCCTCAATTTCCAGCTGCATGATCTTGCGGCGGATATCGTCCAGCTCTGACGGCATGGAATCTATCTCCGTGCGTATCAGCGCGCAGGCCTCATCAACGAGGTCGATGGCCTTATCAGGCAGAAAACGGTCGGTGATGTAGCGGTTCGACAGCGTCGCTGCGGCGACGAGCGCGTTATCGTGGATGCGCACACCGTGGTAAACTTCGTAGCGCTCCTTGAGTCCGCGGAGGATGGATATCGTGTCCTCGACCGTCGGTTCGTTTACCATGACCGGCTGGAAACGACGCTCCAGTGCGGCGTCTTTTTCGATGTACTTGCGGTACTCGTCAAGCGTGGTTGCACCGATGCAGTGCAGCTCACCTCGCGCCAGCATAGGCTTGAGGAGATTGCCGGCGTCCATGCTGCCCTCAGTCTTGCCTGCGCCGACTATTGTGTGCAGCTCATCAATGAAGAGAATGATGCCGCCCTCGCTCTTGCGTATCTCTTCGAGCACGGCCTTAAGCCGTTCCTCAAATTCGCCGCGGTACTTCGCACCGGCGATGAGCGCGCCCATATCGAGAGAGAAGATCGTCTTGTCCTTCAGCCCCTCGGGCACATCGCCGCGGACGATACGCTGCGCGAGCCCTTCGGCGATGGCCGTCTTGCCGACGCCGGGTTCACCTATCAGGACAGGGTTGTTCTTCGTCTTGCGGGAGAGTATGCGTATCACGTTTCTTATTTCGGTGTCACGCCCGATAACGGGGTCAAGCTCGTTTTCACGTGCGCGCTTTACAAGGTCCGTGCCGTATTTGTTGAGCGCGTCGTAGGTGCTCTCAGGGTTGTCACCGGTGACGGGTGCGGTCTTTACCTTGCTCAGCTCCGTGGTAAAGGCATTCTTCGTGATGCCGTGGGCGGAGAAGATGCGCTTTATCGCCGGAGTCGGCGCGGCAAAGATACCGATCATCAGGTGCTCGACGGACATGTATTCATCGCCCATCGACTTTGCAGCCTTCTCGGCGGCGGAGATGACGCGGCTTGTTTCATTGGAGATGTAGACCTCGGGACTTCCGCTGACCTTCGGCAGCGCGGAAATTTCGCTGTCCAGCTCCGAGAGCAGACTGTTGCAGTCAACGCCCATCTTGCCGAGCAGGGAAGGGATAAGCCCGCCGTCCTGATCGACGAGGGCATAGAGCAGATGCTCCGGAGTTATATAACTGTTATTATTTTCCTGAGCCATGGACTGTGCAGTCCGAATGGCTTCAATGGTTTTCTGAGTGTAGTTCTGAGCATTCATAAATGAGGCTCCTTTCCCGCATCAAATGTGGATTGATGTGTTTATAAGATAGGAATAGTAGGAGGCTTCAACGTCATGCGCGTCGAGCTTCCCGCTGAGATAGGCTTTCATCAGTCTGTCGAAGAGCTTAATGTACTCCGACAGCGTCGCGGCCATTTCATCGGTCGTGCAGTCCTTATCGGGCGCGGCAATCGAGCGGACGAACTTGCCGTCGTAGAGTGCATAGTCGATGTTTGCTCCGGTGAGCGGCTTGAGGTGTGCGTCTTCAATCTGCTTCCACAGACGGAAGAAAGAGGTCATCGCGGAGATCAGCGCCTCAGACTGCGTGCGGAATATCACCGACAGCTGACCGATGGACTCATCATGCCCGCGGTACAGTTCCACCTCATACTTCACCGTCGGGCGGTACTTGTACTCCAGCGAGCTTTTCAGCGACATAGAGTAGCTGTTCGGTGAGAAGAACGGCACAAGCTCTCGCGACGGCGCCATCAGCGCTTCGATTGCGGAGAGCACATCGTTTATCCTGCGCTCCGGCGTTGTGTAGTTCACATATTCTGCAAGTATCTGGTTTATCAGCGCCGAGCGGTTCGTGCCCATTCTGTGCGCCAGCATATCAACCTCGCGGACGACCTCGTCGTTGAGCATAAGACTGTATAGAGTTTTCTTCATAGGTCACCGTCCCTTTTCTCCTTTATGATCATATAATACACCTGCCCCTGAAAATTGTCAAGTTGTGTATATAAATATTCACACAAAATATATAATTTATTTTTCGGACAGGAGGGATAACTACGGCTTGATTTTTCTCGGAATATCGGTTATAATTACAAAACACATGGACAGGTATCGAAGTGGTCATAACGGCCCTGACTCGAAATC
>CAZFCH010000129.1:0-4659 GCA_964517445.1 uncultured Oscillospiraceae bacterium
CGTATCTCCCCGATTCTGCACAAGAACGACGCAAAGCGCGTCAGCCGCCATGCCGGTTCAGCGCCCGCCGCAGATGCGGGATGCGCAAAATAAAATTCACGGTTTCGATGTAACAGCTTATCCCGATATAGGTGCACAGATTTACGCATTTGCCCTTGCGGTATAAAAGGCTTGAAAACTGCTTCTGAGCGTGGTATATTTTATACAGTGAAATTCTGAAAACGGAGGCGTTTTTTATGATAATTACACTGGGAAGGCAGCACGGCAGCAACGGGCACGATATTGCCAGAGCACTTGCCGAAGCGCTTGGCTATAACTGCTACGATAAGGAAATAGTCGACCACGCTGCGGAAAACTCCAGCTTCAGCAAGGAAATACTCAACACCTATGATGAGAAGCGCGTGTCTTCGTACATCGTACCGACGCCGCATTACATAGGCATGAACGAGGGTTTCCGCCTGAATCTCCAGATTGCGACGGCGCAGTTCGACACGATACGCACCCTCGCCAACAACGGCAACTCCATCTTCGTCGGCCGCTGCGCGGACTATGTGCTCAGAAACCGCGACGATGTGCTGCGTGTTTTCATCATGGCAGATATGCCCTTCAGAATCAAGACGATAATGAAGCGCAAGAACCTCACCGAGGATCAGGCAAAGAAGCTCATCCGTGAGGTCGACAAGGACCGTTCCAGCTACTATAAGTATTACACAGACCAGATCTGGGGCGAAAGCGGCAACTATGACCTGTGCATTGACAGCAGCCGCATCGGCGTTGACGGCGCAGTCAAGGTCATCGAGAGCTTCATGAAAGCGCTTGAGAAATAATTGCGCTCCGGCATTAAGTAAATAATACAGCAAAGCCTCGGCATGATTACTCATGCCGAGGCTTTTATCTGTTATTTATATCAGTCGTGGCAGTGCTCGCAGTCGTGAATCTGGAACTTCTCGGGATCGTAGGCGATGCCGTTCTTGTCATAGTAATCCTTGACGGCGGCGCGAACCGCTTCCTCGGCGAGGACAGAGCAGTGAATCTTCTGAGGGGGCAGACCGTCGAGCGCCTCGACAACCGCCTGATTGGAAAGCTCCAGCGCTTCATCAACGGGCTTGCCCTTGATGAGCTCGGTCGCCATGGAGCTGGTGGCAATGGCGCTGCCGCAGCCGAAGGTGTTGAACTTGCAGTCGGTTATTATGCCGTCCTCCACCTTGATATACATACGCATAATATCGCCGCACTTGGCGTTGCCGACCTCACCGATGCCGTCGGCGTCGTCCATCTTGCCGACGTTGCGCGGGTTCTGAAAATGGTCCATGACCTTATCGCTGTAAAGTGCCATATTTATATATCCTCCAGTATCAATATAGTAATCAGTTATCAGATGAGATGCTTGCGCTCGCCTTTTTCAAGCTCATCCCACACGGGGGACATGTTGCGCAGATACTCGACGACTTTGGGAACGACCTCGATAATATGGTCGATCTGCTCCATGGTGTTGTACTCGCCTATCGACAGGCGCAGGGAGCCGTGGGCGACCTCATGCGGCAGGCCGAGCGCGAGCAGGACATGGCTCGGGTCGAGCGAGCCGGAGGTGCAGGCGCTGCCGGATGAAGCGCAGATGCCGTTGGCGTCAAGCATGAGCAGCAGGGACTCGCCCTCGATGCCCTCGAAGCACATGTTGACTGTGCCGGGGACATGGTGCTCAAGGCTGCCGTTTATCTTGCTGTGCGGGATTTTGCCGAGCTCGGCAAAGAGCTTATCGCGCATCGCGCACATCTTTGCGGAGTTCTCTTCCATATTGTCGCAGGACTCTTTAAGTGCCGCTGCCATTGCGGTGATGCCCGCGACGTTCTCGGTGCCTGCGCGCTTGCCGCGCTCCTGAGCGCCGCCCTCGATGAGGTTGAGGATGGGGATGTTCTTTCTCACATACAGCGCGCCGACGCCCTTGGGCGCATGGAACTTGTGCCCGGAGATGGAGAGCATGTCTATATTCATCTCTTCAACGTTTATCGGCATATGGCCTGCGGCCTGAACAGCATCGCAGTGGAACGGTACGCCGCGCTCACGGCAGAGGGCACCGATCTCCTTCACGGGCTGCACAGTGCCTATCTCGTTATTTGCGAACATGATGGTGACAAGGCAGGTATCATCACGGATGGCCGCGGCAAGCTCGTCAAGACGGACGATACCGTCCTCATGCACGTCGAGCAGAGTGACCTCGAAGCCCTCTTTCTCGAGCCGGGCCAGGCTGTGCAGCACGGCGTGGTGCTCAAACTTGGTGGAGATGAGGTGCTTCTTGCCCTTGCGAGCGCCGAGGCGTGCGGCGGAGAAGATGGCCTGATTGTCGGCCTCGCTGCCGCCGGAAGTGAAGATTATTTCACGCGGGCTTTTCGCACCGAGGCAGTCAGCCACGGTCTGTCTGGCCTTGGCGACGTCCTCCGTAACCTTCTGGGCGAAGGCGTAGAGGCTTGAAGGGTTGCCGTAATACTCGGTCAGGTACGGCATCATCGCGTCAAGCGCGGTCTTGCTGACGCAGGTGGTTGCGGCGTTATCGGCGTATACGAACATGTTTTCTATCCTTTCGATTTACGATTTACTTTTTATCTTTTCTCCATTTTTCTCCTGTGAGAAGATCCCGAAGCGTTATCCCGTCAAGGTAGGCGTTGATTATCTCGTCAAGCTCCATCCACATCGGCACGGTGATGCACTCCCCTGCCCGGTCACACTCGACGCTGCCGGCCTTGATGCACGACACCGGCGCGAGGTTATCCTCAACGCAGCGCAGGATTTCCCCGACGCTGTACTCCTCCGGCTTTCTGGCAAGCTTATAGCCGCCCTCTTTGCCGCGCGTGCTGTCTATAAGCTCGGCCTTCTTGAGACTGCCGACGATGGCCTCCATGTACTTCATGGAAGAATCCGTCCTGTCGGCGATTGTCTTGAGCGAGACATAGCCCTCATCGGTGCGCTTTGCAAGGTCTACCATAATACGCAGCGCATAGCGCCCTTTTGACGTCACATTCAAGAATAACCCCTCCTCTGCGGATTATTACCCGGGAATTTCAGGCATTGCCGCGTGCGGCAATTGCTAATTCCTACTGTTTTAATATACCATAAGTTTGCTGGGAATTAAACTGTGCAAGTTCCACAAAGTTATACACGTATAATTTTGCACTCTGCACTACCCGTGGAATCGCGCGCCTCATCTTGGTCGAATAACTTGACGGAACAGGAGAAAAAATATATAATATATTAATTTCTACGCAGGCAGGCATATCCCGGTAGCCTGTCCGCTCAATCTAATGTTACTGAAACGAGACATTGAATATGCAGAAAAAATCTTTGGAAATAACCTGCTACGTTGCCGGTGCCGGCGCTTTCGGCGTGTTCCTGCGCTGGCTGCAGAATCAGCTCGCGTTCGATGAAAACGGACTGTCGGAATCGAGTGTCTTTAATGTTCTTGTCCCACTGCTGCTCCTTGCCGCGGCCTGGATGTTCACCCGGTTCATAAACAGGATTCAGGATAACAAGTGCTATGTACCGCGCGACTTCTGTGACGCGCTGTATAACCCCGGCAAGCTCTTTGCGTTTGCCCGCTGGGCGATAGGCCTGCTGATGTGCCTCGGCGCCGTCGTCCTGCTGGTCACCTCGGAGACAGATACCGAAGCGGACTTTATCCGTATAATATGTCTGCTGAGCTTTCTGTCCGGGCTTGCGTTCCCGCTCGTTCTCGGCTCGGCAAATTACGATGAATTTGCAAATGTCAGGTTCGTCCGCCTGTGCATGCTGATGCCGATCCTGCTCTTCTCCGCATGGCTCATCCTCTGCTACAAGCAGAACTCTTACAACAGCGTCGTCTGGTCATATATAGTAGAGATGGCAACAATCATCGTCGCACTGCTGGCGTTCTTCCGCATTGCCGGCTACGCTTTCTTCGCCCCGAACTGGCGCAAGTGCCTGCTCGCGATAATGATGGGCGCGGCAATGTGCATCATGTCCCTTGCCGATGAGCGCTATATGGGAATGCACATCATCATGCTTTCCGCGGCGCTGATGCTCATCCTGTATAACTGGATTCTGTTCAATAACCTACGCCAAAAGAAAAAGCGCAGTGAGACACAGGAGCCGCAGCCCGACGAAGGCGGATTTGAGCAGATAACAAATACGATAATCTATCGGGAAGACGAAAATAACGACGAAAATAATGATGAAAGTAACTAAGTGATAAACAAAAGCCCCGACATTCCGATGAACGTCGGGGCGGCTTGTAAAAGAAAACAAATAATCCGAACCCATCTCCAATTAAGAAGATCCGGTTCGGATTATTTTTGTCTGAGCAGCTCTGCCCCTAACCCGGGCTCGTTCCATTCGCTATCCTGTTTTCGCCAAGCATTCAGAGACAATCTCGCATCATCTCTGAATGCTTGGGCTTCTGTTAAGCATCATTATAACACCCGCACCCAACGCCGAGAAATGAGAAACTAAATACTTGAAATTTTTCCGTAGATGATATATACTGCTCAACGGTATGCCGGTGTGATGGAATGGTAGACGTAGCGGATTCAAAATCCGCCGGTGGCGACACCGTGTGGGTTCGAGTCCCACCACCGGCACCAGACAAGAATAATCCGAACCAGATCTTCTTAATCGGAGATGGGTTCGGAT
>CAZFCH010000130.1:0-4598 GCA_964517445.1 uncultured Oscillospiraceae bacterium
GGACGACGGCGAGGGCATGAGCGAGGAAAGGCTCACCGAAATTCGGCAGCAGCTCGAAAATGCGGATACGGATGAGAGCAAGCAAATCGGGCTTCGCAACATTCACCGCCGCATTCGCCTATCCTGCGGCGAACAATACGGGCTGACCATTGACAGCGCACCGAACGCCGGCACCAAGGTGACGGTGCTTCTGCCGCTGGTTGAAGCAAAGGAGGCACAGGAATGTACAGAGTGATGATCGTCGATGATGAAAAAAATGTCATTGCTTCCTTAAAGAAAAGCATTCCGTGGGCATCGCTTGGTTTAGAAGTGGCAGGCGAAGCGGAAAGCATGATGGAGGCACTGGCGCTTTTTGAAAAGCAGCCCTTTCACATTGTCGTGTCCGATATTAAAATGCCCGGCGGCAGCGGGTTGGAGCTGTTTCGAGAGCTGACGGCGCTGGCACCCAATACGCAGGGCATCTTAATCAGCGGCCATGCGGACTTTGCCTATGCGCAGAAGGCGCTGCAATGCGGCATCATCGGCTATTGCTTAAAGCCTGTCGATACCGCCGACCTCTGTACATATCTCAAAAAAGCCGTGCTTCGTTTGGAGCGCGATACCAAGCCCAATCAGGAAACGCTGCTCACCAATGCCATTGCCGAGGAAAATCCCGATGCGCTCATTCCTGTGCTGAAAAGCTATGGTCTCAATCCCGATGCCTTTTATTTAGCGGTCACGGACGGTGCGCTTCCGCCCAATCTGCTTGCTTCCGAAAAGGCGCGGATGCGCTTGCAAAAGGGACGGCTCTGTCTCTTTTTAGACGAAGCCTTGACGCAGGAGGAGGCAGACAAGCTCGTTGATACCTATCATCTGAACGGCTTAGGATTTTTGACCAATGCCGTCCGCGCCGCCACGCTGACCTCTGCCATCCGCACAGCCGTTTCCTTGGCGCTCCATCGGTTTATTTCCGGCGAATGCCGCGCCCTTTGCCGCTGTGGGACGGAAGACCGTGAAGTGCTGTCCCAGCTTCGGAATGCCATCAGTGCGCAGGACAACGCGCAGCTTGAGCAGCTTCTTCAAAAAATGCGGGACGATCTGCCCGACATCAGCATCGGCTGTGCGCTCCGCATCAGCAACATGATTCATAATTATCGGCTGGATTTTTCGGTCGAGGAGGATGAAAGCGGCTATGCCTACGATTTGAGCCACCTTCTTTCCATGTACCGCAATGTGGAAGAGATGCTGGACAACAACGATTCTTTCTCCATAGAGACTACTTTGTCAACGAAGTCATACGTAAACCTTGTGAGAAAAGCCCAAGCACGCAATTATACAGTCCACTTGTTGTTCTTTTGGTTGAGTAATGTTGATATGGCAAAAGATAGAGTTGCAAAGAGGGTTGCGCAGGGAGGACATAATATACCGACAGATGTGATAGAACGAAGGTATATCAAAGGATTGAAAAATCTATTTAATATCTTCATGAAAGAGTGTGATATCTGGGTGTTGTATGATAATTCCGAGAACAAAGCAGAACGGGTTGCGTTTGGCGGCAAAGAGTTGAAAACGAGGATCAACGATAAAGATAAATACGAAAAAATACAGCAATATGAGTGAGGAATACGTGGAAGAATTCCTGAAAAAGGTGGAAGATGGATTGTTGGAAGCACAAAAGAAGATGCTCCATGAATATGCTCTTCATGACGACTCCGTTGTGATTGGTGATGCTGACGGTAATGTTCTTCATGTCCCAGCAAAAGAAATCCTGGAGAAACACCCTGAACTGAGAATGTAATATAAGGGGGGCGGGCTCTCAGAACCGACCTATATGGCATTGCCCTTACACTCTCAATCAGTTGCGTTCGGGGTGTGCTACGCCGCCAAAATAGAGGAATAAGTTGATATACAAGGGGGTGTAATGGTTTAATCTCTGCTTGTATGTCGGAGGCTTACACCTTTTCGAGAAACTCGCAAGCATTTTTCCATAATTTAGTACCTGTGGTTCACTTATGCCAATGCCGTTGTTGCACGTTCTTGGTTCTTACTGCTTGGTACACAAAAAAGTACCAAAAAGTTTGCTTGTATTAGGTTTTGTTCTTACCTTTGCATAAGGCTCAGTTAAAACGTAAGTATTATGTGTACTATTTCAGCAAGAGATTTCCGTCAGAACATGAAGGCTTTGCTCGACCGTGCCAGCAGTGGTGAGGAAGTCGTGATTAACCGTGGGAATGAGTATTTCCTCGTTTCCAAGGTGAAAGTGGCACCCGTTATCACTCCCGAACTGGCGGCAAAGATAGGCAAAGCAAGACAAGAGCATTGCGAAGGAAAGGCATTGCGCTTTGAAAATGCAGCGGCAGCTCAAAAGTGGATGGAAGAACTATGAGCTAAAACATAAAGGTTGGGTAATTATATAGAAATTCTATTTGATTAAATTTGCTTGTTAAGCATACGTGGATTATGTCGGCCTGAAGGGCCAGCTACACCTAGCCCAGGGCAACACCCTGGGTAAGAAAATGCAATCCCATAATTCTGCGCCTTGAAGGGGCAACTACATAAACGCACTTGTTTATACTCAATGACTTATGCGCAAATGTTTATGTAGCTGCCCCTTCAGGGCGCAAGGTAATTTAGGGGATGCTTAAACCCCAGGGTGTTGCCCTGGGCTAGGTGTAGCTGGCCCATTGACTTTCCCTTCGGCCGTCGACCGTTGGTTCAGGCCGATATGTTTTGGGGACAAGTCCTTGGTAATTGCTTACTTGATTGTAGCGCCCACCTTTTCCTTTTTGCCGTACTGCTTGAGCAACACTTTTACTCCGCCCTCCATCTGATCGACAGGAGCTTCTACACTGATTGTGCGGCTCTCGCCCGGCAATAGTGTGACGTATCCGTCACTCATGATAGCGGGCAATATGCGCTCACCTGTCTTCTTGTTGATGAGACGGATGCGCTCTGCGAAAGCCACTGTCTGACTGTTGTTCTTCAGCGTGACAGTGAACTTCCCATCGTTTACGGCACTCGTCTGGCAAGCCACCTTGGCCTCCGGCAGACTGTTGAGCTCTGTATAGTCGTACTCTTTCTTGACATTGAACCAATAGAAATTGTCGTCAATCACTTTGCCGTCGGCATCGAGGAGTTCCAGACGGATGAAGACCATGCTCTGGTCAGACGGCAACTGCAGACGGAGAGCCTCTTTGATGTTGCTTGGCTCTACGCTGACTGCATCGCTAGTCTGGCTTGCTACTTCCTGGCCACCTATATTATATATATGTGTCTTCACGCGCACATTGTTGAGCGGGTTGGCTGTGGTATTGATTACTTTCACGCTGTTGTCGAGACAGTTCCACTGCACGTGCTGTGCCTTGCATGCCTGTTTTGCACCCCAATAGCAGCCTGTAGGGTCAAGGTAATAGTCGTAGGTCTGCCATACAAACGAAGGATATGCTGGATGGCTCATCCATATTATGAGCGCAGTGGCATCGTTCCACATCTTGTCGTTCCACGCCTCATACATGCCTTTCATGTCCTCCAGGTTGATGAGCTGAGCCTTTTCGCAGAATTCTTCCAGATTCTTGCATTCTCCGTAGCGGTCGTTGACAGAGTGAACATAGTCTATCGGTCCGCCGTTCCACGCCTCCTTACCGAAGAAATGCTTGTTGTAGACGGTATTGTCGGAGTCCTTAAGCGCTTCCTCTGACGGCAGTGGCCACTGCTCCTTCTTGGGGATAAAGAGCTTGGTACTCTCGTAAGTGGGGAAGGTGGCCATACCTATTTCGGAGCGGAATCCGTAGCCATAGTCTATGCCGTAGGGATATGACGGAGTGTTGAATGCCAGGTTCGAGGCAGATGTCTCGAAGTGGTGTTTCGGAGGGAAGTCTTTCCACCATCCGGAACCTGATTTTCCGTCCTGGTTGGAACAAGATGTGTAGAGGCGGTCGTTGCCGTCCTCTTCCATTACAATCATCTCGCATCCTTTGTCAAGGTCAGATACCGGGCGACATTCATTGGCTCCGCACCACACTGCAATGCTCGCGTGGTTGCGCAGACGTCGCACCTTGTCGCGTGCATTGGCAAGGAAGACATCATGTTCTGCCACGTCATTCCATGCCACATAGAGCCAGAAATCAGTCCAGACAAGTATTCCGTACTTGTCGCAGTAGTCGTAGAACTCGTCGTCGGTGACACATCCAGTCCACAGGCGGATGGTGTTGTAGTTCATCTCGTGGTGCAGGCGTATAGCCTTCTCATAGTCTTCGTTGTGGTAGCGCAGCAGATATTCTGACATTCCCCAGTTGCCGCCCTTCATAAAGATGCGCTGTCCGTTGCAGAGAACGCACAGAACGGGCATGTCAACCTTGTTCTTGTCCCAGCGGTATTCAAACTTGCGTATACCGAAATCCACTGTCTTTGTGTCGGTTACCTTACCGTTGACCACTACTTCCAGGTTTGCCTGATAAAGGAACGGGTCACCGTAGCCGTTAGGCCACCAAAGTTTTGGGTTCTTCACTGCCAGCTCCTTGAAGTCGTTGCGGTCTATCTTCACGCGTCCGATGTGCTCGGTGCCGACTTCAACAGTCTTTTCGAAACGGATGTTTCCCGGCATAATGGTGCCACGGAAG
>CAZFCH010000131.1:0-4572 GCA_964517445.1 uncultured Oscillospiraceae bacterium
TGGAATTGGCAGACATGCGAGATTTAGGTTCTCGTGCCGAGAGGCGTGCAGGTTCGACCCCTGTTACCCGCACCAGACAAAAATAATCCGAACCAGATCTTCTTAATCGGAGATGGGTTCGGATTATTTGTTTTCTTTGAGCGTTTTGAAGATACGCACTTCCGAAACGGCGTGGTCAAGCGCACAACGTCGAAACCGAGAGGGCCGAGGAAACCGAAGAAAAATTAAACTATATGCAACAGAGGGGGGCGAAAATAACGCATGCAAAAAACGCTTACTTAACAAGAATAAATCGGCGCATATGTCAGCGCATTAGATAGACAATATCAACCTGTGGTGATAAAATTAAAAGCAAAGAAAGAGAACGATTATTCGATGGAGACGATACGATGAAAAAGAATATTATAGAAGATGAGAGTAACTTTCAAGATAGGAAGATAACCGGAAATTTAAGAAAAAAGCAGAGCCTTTTTTATAACGGAGTATCTTCAAAATACAGAGAAGCTTATTTGGATGAGCTTATAGGCAATGTAAGAAATATAAAAATATTGGATTATGGCGCGGGTAATGGATGGTTTACCAGCGAAATGCTACAAAAGGGGGGATGTGTGCGCAATAGACATTTCTCCGAAATCGATAGAAAAAATCAACAGAGAATCGGCTGAGTATAAAGCCAAGGGGATGTATAGCGGATTTGTGATGGACGCAACAAATATGTCTTTTGATGACAATACTTTTGATATCGTTGTTGGCCATGGCATACTGCATCATCTTCTCGATTATGAAAATACTATTACAGAAATATTGCGTGTTCTGAAACCTGGTGGGCGTGCATATTTTTGCGAACCGCTGGGGATGAATCCGTTTGTTAATCTTTACAGACTCCTCACTCCCAAGGCAAGAACGAAAAATGAAAGGCCTCTTAGCAAAGCTGATCTCGAACTAATAAAAGGCCTGAATCCCGCTGTGAAATTTTCTTACTTTGAGATGCTTTCTCTTTTAGCAAAGCCTTTCTTCATATTAGGAATGACGAGTATTGGAAATAAAGTTGAAAAGTCTATGCTTGAAATTGACAAAAAGCTTTTGGCCAAGGAGACAAGTATGCCAAGCTTTTTTCAGAGAATGTCATGGATGGTGTTGATCCAGCTAAAAAAATAGAAAAAAGAGGGAAGCGGTACAGCAATATTGACTGTAGATATCTACGAAACAAGTTTCTCTTTCCAAATCGGACCCACTTCGATTTGGTTTTATTACGTAATAATAACCCCCGGAAGTTCCTGTTATGAATCTTCCGGGGGTCGAGTCTTTTTCATGATTCGGCAAGGCCTGCGATGCTGCCGATGATGTTGTCGTTTATCTGACCTGTCAGCGCTCTGTTGTAGTTGCAGATGAAGGTTCCGGCGATGAGTATCATCATTGCCTCTGCTTCACTCTTGCCGACTGCCTCACCGTAGATCGAGACAAGGCAGCCTTCCATTACCTCGCGCCACTCGCGAAACTCCTCGCGGATCATTTGCCCTATCTCGGCGTTATAATGCCCGAGGACATAGGTCTGTGTCGTGGCGTTCGGGCGAAGCTCTCCCTCCGGGGCATCGGCGACGTATTTCATAAAGGCGTTCATATACGCAAGGTTTGACTCATAGTCCTTTCTGCTGTGAGCCTTGAACCATTCCATGCAGTGCTTTGACATGTACTCCCGCGTATACTTTACATAGCTGAGTATAAGCGCGTCCTTGCTCTCAAAGTAATTGAGGAGCTTTGGGTGCGACATACCCGCCTCCGCGGCGATGTCGCGGAGTGTCACCTTATCGATAGGTTTCTTTTCAATGCAGCGCTGGAAAGCCAAAAGGATATCCATGCGCACTTTTTCTTTGTCAACAATAATAGGCATAGCTGGAGTTTATCATAATTTTACCGCTTGGTCAATAAAGACTCTTGACATTACACTCCGATAGTGATAATTTATTAATTACCAATTGGTCACAAAAACTTTGGAGGGGATATTTATGTCGGAAGCTCAGCAGAAAACAGTCAAGCTGCTGGATACCAAGCTTGACGCAAAGACTATCAAGACCATCACTGTCTGCGCGATAATTATGGTGATTGCCGTGCTCATTCATGACGGGGATCATATTCGTCAGGCGCTCAATTGGGGTTACTCTATCCCAATCTCGCTGTGGGTGCTGAACCTCACCGTGTACGTTTTGCCCGTTGTTACGCTGTTTCTTGCGCGCAGCGGGAGACTTTCTGCCACGCTGGTCGGCGCGGTCGCAGGTGTGTTCACTACGGCGTCGTTTCTCATACTTCATCTCTGCGGCTCGTTTTCCGGAAACTGGGGCGTGTGGAACTTCTCGTACTTCGATCTCATAAAGGGCGTTACATATAACGGCGTATTCTATCAGGGGATAGACTGGCTCAGCTGGGTGCTCCTGTTCCATATCCCGGCCTGCTGCCTGCCGAGCTCTTGGGTGTGCTTCAAGGAGTACCTCCGAATCAAAAATGCAGCAGAATAATATCAGTCTGTCATGCCCAGCCTGCGGCGATGCCGAGAGCGAGCTTGGCAGCAGACTGAAACTCTTAAGGACGCTTTGCATAAGCGTCCTTTTGACAATGCCGCTGTTCTGGAATCTGCGCCCCGCGATACAGCTCGCTATAGCCACCGTCATTCAGTTCTGGCCGGGACAGTATTTTTATAAGGGCGCGTGGACGGCGCTCAAGCAGAAAGTGCTCGGTATGGATCTTCTCGTCGCGCTGTCGACGACGGTAATCTATATCCACAGTGCTTATACCGCTTTGACGGTGCATCAGAATGTGAAGCTGTATTTTCTCTCCGAGGGCGTTCTTCTGTCGCTGATTCTCTTCGGCAAGTATATGGAGAGCACCTCGCGCTACGAAGCTTCCGAGGCGATAAGAAAATTAATCCGCCTCCAGCCGGAGACGGCGAACGTCATTCGCGGCGGTGTCGTGCAGACTGTCGGCATCGAGGAACTGTGCCCCGAGGATACCATACTCATCCGCAGCGGCGAGCGCGTACCGATTGACGGCGCGGTCATAGACGGTGAGTGCCAGACGGATGAATCCATGCTCACCGGCGAGAGCACGCTTGTGTCAAAAACTGCCGGCTGCAAAATGTACTGCGGAACTCTCTGCCGTGATGGGAGTGTGCAGCTCTCCTGCAAGGACATTTCCGGCAAGTCTGTGCTCCAGCAGATTATCGACATTGTCAGCGCGGCGCAGAACGAAAAAGCGCCAGTCGCGAGACTTGCAGATAAGATTGCTACGGTGTTTGTGCCGGTCGTGATCGTGATTTCCGCCGGGGTATTCTGCCTGTGGTATTATGCGCTCGATGCAGGGAATCTTGCCACGGCCGTGAACTGCGTCTGCGCGACGCTTGTTATTGCCTGCCCCTGTGCCCTGGGCCTTGCAACGCCGACCTCAATCATGACAGGCTCGGGACGCGCGGCGGAGCTGGGCGTACTGTTTCGCGGCGGCGAGCAGTTAGAGACAGCATATAAGACCGATACCGTAATTTTTGACAAGACCGGCACGCTGACCCTCGGACTTACGGAAGGTGAGGAGCAGCTGCGCGAAGGCGCCGCCGCGGTGGTCGCGGAGCTTAAAGAGCGCGGCATGGAGCTCTGGATGATAAGCGGTGATAAGCGGGAAAAGGCCGAGCGGATTGCCGGACTCCTTGGTATAGATAACCTGCTCTGTGAGGTAAAGCCTTCGGATAAGTCCGACGCCGTAAAGGCGCTTCAGGCAAAGGGAAAACGCGTCTGCTTTGTGGGCGACGGCATCAATGATTCTCCCGCCCTTGCCTGCGCCGATATAGGCATCGCCCTCGGCTGCGGCACGGATATCGCCATCTCTGCCGCAGATGTGATGATTGTCGGCAGCAGCATTGACAGCGTGAAAACGGTGTTCGACATTTCCGCCGCAACAATGCGCAACGTGCGGCAAAACCTTATCTGGGCGGTCATTTATAATGTGATATGCATTCCGCTTGCCGCGGCCGGGATAATTAACCCATCTATTGCGGCGGCCGCGATGGCGCTGAGCTCAAACGGCGTTCTGCTCAATTCCCTGAGGTTAAAGAACTATGGTAAATGAAAGCTTTGTCACCAAGGTCGACGGAATGATCTGCCCCCAATGCGAGGACGAGATTGCTCACAGGCTCCTGCACTCGCGCGGTATAATCAGCTGCGAGGCGAGCTATCGCAGAAGTCAGGTGACCGCGGTCTACGATCCTGATATTATTACTACCGATGAGATAGCGCGCATTCTTGCTGACACGGGCTACCCTGTGGGAAACGGCAGCAGCGGCGCGAGGTCGGATGTGATTGCCATCGCAGCGGTTGCCTGCCTGTACTTTGCGATTCCCGCGGTTACGGGACTTGTAAAGGTGCCGACGGCAGAAAGCGGTGCCGGATTTGGCGCGCTCTTTATCATAGGCATGCTGACCGGTGTCCACTGTATTGGAATGTGCGGCGGAATAATGCTCTCACAGAGCAGCGCCCTGCTGTATAACGGCGGTCGGCTCCTGAGCTACACCCTCATGGGCGCGCTGTTCGG
>CAZFCH010000132.1:0-4516 GCA_964517445.1 uncultured Oscillospiraceae bacterium
GGCGTATTCTTGTCAGGGAAACGGCTGCAGTTCTGCACGGCGGCGACGTTGCGCGCGCGGTAGAGCGCAGATGCAAAGTCAGGGCAGATCTTGTTTGTCCCGGCGACGATATAGACATGCTTATGTCCGTACATCAGGCTTGCTACGCGATTGCCGGTCCCGTCAATGTTCAGTATCTCACCGTCCTCGCTGATGGCGTTGGCGCTGCTGAGATAAACGTCCGCCACGGCGGCCTTCGGCTGCACGCCGGGAGTCTTCCAGTGCCAATAGACCTCACAGCTTTCCTTGAGCGTGTTATATATGCCGAGGGCGTCTATCGTCTGACTGCCGCCTATGCCGACACTGCAATTTTTAATCTCGCCTGTTAGATAGTCCGCAGCCTCCTGCGCCGAGGCAAAGTGCTTCACGCCGAAGCCTCTCAGCTCCAGATTCCTTATTGCTTTTTCAACATCCATTTGCACACCTCCAGTACATCTTGTGGTCTGATTATACAATTTGTGATCGGCTATGTCAAAGAATAGTTGCGGTATTCCGCGGATACTGCTAAAATATTCAAATTAAACTTGCTTCGTTATATGGAGGGAAAAGCCGATGCTGGAATTTGATGTGTTACAGAGCGGGCTTGTCATACTGCTTCTGCTTGCTCTCGGCGATGTGCTTACGCATTTTACGCGCGGTGCAGTTCCGGCTGTGCTTTTCGCGGGCCTTGTCTATATGCTCTGCTGCTGGGCGGGCGTGCTGCCGGAGAATCTGCTGGAGAGCTCCGGCCTTGGCGAGCTGCCCGCGGCAGTAATGATGATGGTTATCGTCAACATGGGCGCGTCGATGGACATCTCGAAGTTTGTTTCCAACTGGCGCGTCGTTTTGCTGGCGGTGCTTGCCTTTGTTGGACAGTTGCTTGCGCTCTTCGCTGTCGTCGGCGGGATATACGGAATCAACACGGCTGTCGGCGGTCTGCCGGGCGGCATGGCCGCGGCACTTATAGTTCAGGAGCGTGCGCGCGCCTTGGATTATGAGCAGATAATCACGCTCTCCGTGCTAATAATGACAACGCAGGCGCTTGCCGGCGGCCCGGTGGCGACACTGTGCATAAAGAAAGAAGCCGCGCGCCTGCTCTCATCCGGAGAGACGCTTCCGGAAAAGTGCGACGACGCGGAAACAAAGCCACACGACGACGGGCGGCATGGGTTTACACTGCAATACGGGGCGCTGCTGAAGCTGTACGCAGTGTCGTGGATTGCGTCCCGGCTGGGGATGCTCACGGGGCTGCCGCGCTATGTGCTGTGTCTGCTGCTTGGGGTGCTGCTCTCGAACCTCGGTATACTCGGGAAAAACGAGCTTAGCGCTTCAAAAAGCGAGGGCTTTGTATTCTTCCTGTTGATGGCAGTCGTGCTTGCAGGCTTCTCGACAACAACGCCGCAGATGTTCACGCAGATGCTGCCACCGCTGCTGCTGATTTTGATGACGGATCTTGTGACCATTACTCTGCTGGCGGCGCTCATCGGACGCATGCTGGGCTTCTCGGCGTATATGGGCATTGCGCTCGGTATGAACATAATGATAGGCTTCCCGATTAATATACTCATCTCGCAGGATGTGATATACAGGCTCGTTGTGGACGAGCGCAAGCGCGAGCTTCTTATGAGCGAGATAGGGGAGAGAATGGTCATTTGCGGTTTGGTGAGCGTGACTTTCCTCTCGACCACTGCAGCAAGCTTCTTAGTAGCGTTAATGAAATAATTCAGCAAAGTCCGAGGACTTTGACAGACTGCAAAACATGAGATAATTTAATCAGATTTCAGAATAAAAGCACCGGGTCAATCTGTGCAAAAAACGCACAGATAAATATGAAATTTCCTCTTGCTTTATTTCGCTAATGTGTTATTATACTACCGTACTGAAAAACAACCCCTACTGATAAGGAGGACTTGAAAATGAAAAAAATTCTTGCTATGATACTTGCCGCTGCCATGGTGTTCGCGCTGTGCGCCTGCGGACAGAGCTCCACCCCCGCAGCTACCGAGGCTCCTGCCGAGGACGCTGCCGCAACCGAAGCCCCCGCGGCTGAGGAGAAGACTGCGGACGATCTTACCTACGCCGTTGAAGCTGGTTCCGCCGGTGAGGCTGTCGCTCTTGAGAACGGCTGGGATGTCGTCAGCGTTGATACCCAGAGCAAGGCTCTGATGGAAGTCGCTGCCGGTACTTCTGACGCCGCGATAATCGACCTGCTGATGGCCGGCGCGATGATTGGCGAAGGCACCAGCTACCCTGACATGAAGCTCGGCGATGAGCTGACCACCGAGGAATACGGTGTCGGCTGCCGCAAGGGAAGCGACCTGGCAGACTTCATCAACAGTGTTTTTGCAGAGACCTATGCCGACGGTACCATGCTTGAGATAGCCAAGACCTACGGCGTGCAGGAGAGCCTTGTTGAGCAGCCCGCAGTTGAGGAAGTCACTTACGCCGATGACGGCGACGTCGCTTACATCAAGGACAAGGGCACCCTCATCGTCGGCATCACCGATTTCGAGCCGATGGACTACAAAGATGACAACGGCGAATGGATTGGCTTTGACGCAGACATGGCAAAGCTCGTTGCTGAAAAGCTCGGTGTTGAGATTCAGTTCATCGAGATTGACTGGGACAACAAGATTCTTGAACTCGAAGCCAAGAGCATCGATGTTGTCTGGAACGGCATGACCCTCACGAACGAAGTAATGAACGCAATGCAGTGCACCAACGCTTACTGCAACAACGCTCAGGTCGTTGTCACGAACGGCTGATAAAAAGAAATTTTAATACCAGAGGCGAACCGGCAAAAACCGGTTCGCCTTTAGGGCGCTAAAGATACAAATAATTTTCAAGGAGAATCCTCATGTTTTGGACTGTAACCATGAGCCTGCTTGCAGGTCTCGGCACAGCGGCGAAGCTCTTTGCGCTGACGCTGCTTTTTGCGCTCCCGCTGGGGCTTGTGATTGCCTTTGGCTCTATGAGCAAATGGGCGCCGTTTTCACGCCTTGCCAAGAGCTCGCCGGGGCTTGCCGCCTTCCGCCCAATCAGCGCGCTGACGAATATAATCGTCTGGATCATCCGCGGCACGCCGCTCATGCTTCAGCTCATCATCATCTATTACGGACCCGGTCTCTGGTTCGGGCAGAACATATGGGGCGCGAAGCGTCTGCTCGCCTGCACCGTGGCATTTGTCATAAACTACGCCTGCTACTTCTCCGTCATCTACCGCGGCGGCATCGAGGGTGTCCCTCAGGGGCAGCGCGAGGCCGGTGAAGTGCTCGGCATGACAAGAACGCAGATTTTCTTCAAGGTCACACTGCTTCAGATGATAAAGCGTATTGTCCCACCAATGAGTAATGAAATCATCACTCTTGTGAAAGACACCTCGCTTGCACGCATCATCGCCATCATTGAGCTTACCAAGGCGGGCGAAGCGTTTATGAAATCCGACGGCATCACGTGGCCGCTGTTCTACACCGGTGTTTACTACCTGCTGTTTGTCGGTGTGCTCACGCTGCTGTTCAACTATATTGAGCGTCGGCTCAGCTACTTTAGATAAGGAGGCGTCCCATGGCAATACTTGAAGTTGAAAACCTGAAAAAGAGCTTTGATGAGCTGGACGTCCTCAAGGGCATCAGCTTTTCCCTCAATAAGGGCGAGGCGCTGAGCATCATCGGCTCCTCCGGCAGCGGCAAGACCACTATGCTGCGCTGCCTGAACTTTCTTGAAATGCCGAGCTCCGGCAGAATCACCGTGAACACCGAGGCCGGCACGCATGTCCTGTTTGACGACAGCGCCGAGAAAAAGCTCAGCGATGCGGAGATCAGGAAAAACCGCCTGCATTTCGGACTCGTGTTCCAGAGCTTCAATCTTTTCCCGCAGTACACTGCGCTTGAGAACGTGACCCTCGCTCCGAAGCTTCAGGCCAAGAACAGCGAGGCATATAAGGCTGATTCCAAGGCGCTTTTAAAGGGCATCAATGACCGCGGCATGGAACTTCTCAGTCAGATGGGACTTTCCGACCGCGCGGACTATTATCCGCACCAGCTCTCCGGCGGCCAGCAGCAGCGTGTCGCGATTGCGCGCGCCCTCGCGCTTGAGCCGGATATTCTCTGCTTTGACGAGCCGACGAGCGCCCTCGACCCGGAGCTTACCGGCGAAGTGCTCAAGGTCATCCGCGGCCTTGCCGAGAAGGACACGACCATGATAATCGTCACGCATGAAATGGCCTTCGCGCATGATGTGTCGGATGATGTGATCTTCATGGACGGCGGCGTAATCGTCGAACAGGGCCCACCGTCGAGAGTCCTCGAGAACCCGACAGAAGAGCGCACGCGCCAGTTCCTGCGCAGCTATAACAAGTAAAAACAACATTTTTAAGATTTTTGCATAAAGCTGTTGACATTCGGCCCTAAGATATGGTATTATCTCAGGGCTGAATGGGAACAGACATGCGGGTGTAGTTCAATGGTAGAACACCAGCCTTCCAAGCTGGATACGTGGG
>CAZFCH010000133.1:0-4481 GCA_964517445.1 uncultured Oscillospiraceae bacterium
GCACCAGGGCTGCCGTTTGCCGTCTTCATATGCCTTGACACAGGCCTCCAGCATAGCCAAGCTGACGAAGACGAATGACGGCTGCGGCTTGAGACACGCCAAGCAGTGAACAGATTGCCCTGAGTGACACCCGATCCGGATAAGTGAAGCGTCCCTCATAGGAGGTCAGCGTCTTGCACGGGATGAAGTATTCTGCGGCAAGGTCCATCTCTTTCTGCGGCATCAGGATTGCCGCACCGAGGACATTAGCTTGCCACTCGTTCCAGTCCTCATGGGTTTTGAGGTCACGGAGGGAATAGGCTTTTCGCGGCGCATACTGCCTTTCGCAGCTCCGCTTGATCTCGTCTGTCTCCATCTGATAGAGAATCTGATGAGCGCACTCATGGGCAAGGGTAAAACGACGCTTTCCGCAGAGCTTCTTTACCTGTCCCCGCCGGATGAAGCTCTCATCGAGCAGCACCTGATTGCTCCTGAGCGCGATGGTACGCTTTACGCCCAATTCCTCAACTATGTACTCCGTATCTGCGTAAGCGGTCAGCCCGCAGATGCTTCCATCGGGGGAAAGGCGAGTGAACGACACGTCAAGACCGAGATAGTCCCTTGCGAACTGATCAATCGGCGTGGCACGCGCCATGCGGACTTTCCCGGACTCCGTGCCGAAGAAGAACTTGTTGAAGTCTTCTGTGACGGCTGCTGCAATTTCTTCGATTTGCTTCTGGGATAAGATCACTGGGCATTCTCCTTTGCTTCAACGAACCACTTGTCACCTTCATGGAAAAGGAACGACTCCTTTCCTCTGATCATAACCGTGTAACGGATGCCTCCGCCTCCAACCTTCTTGGATGTGGCGCGGCATTTGTAAAGAATCTGCTCAATCTGAAAGATCACACCGTTGTCCCACCAGATAATGCGAGGAAGGATTGCCCCTTCCTTGTCCACATCCAGAGTTACCGGGACGTATGCCTTTCTGTATTGTGTTGCCATTTTCGTTATCCTCACTCCTGTTCCTTCATACCGGCTTCTGCCAGTACGGATGATCTCCGGCAGAACAAACGCCTGTCCATTTGAACTGCTCAGAATATGTAACTTTTTCATGTACAACTACTCATGCCCCTTGACAGGATGAGCAATTCAGGATATACTATGAGTAGTTAGATTGCTCAGTCATTATTATACGCACTTCAAGTGCCTTTGTCAATAGACTTGCGCAATTTGATGTCGCAAACTTTTTGTGAACAGGAGTGATTACCAAAATGACGTTTGGAGAGAAATTCAAGGCTGAACGGGAAAAGCTGAAGCTGACCCAGCAGGAAGTAGCCGATGCACTGGGGATTAACAGACGTATGATTACCCGGTACGAGAACGGCATTTCTTTTCCCCGCACCAAGGACGCTTACAGAAAAATCGCAGAATACTTCAAGGTGGATGTAAACTATCTGCTGACCGAGGACGAAGAGTTTGTGGTTCAGGCATCCGAGCAGTACGGCTCCCGTGGCATGAAACAGGCGAAGGACCTGATCGAAGGAATGTCCGGCTTGTTTGCGGGCGGCACGTTATCCGAGCAGGACAAGGATGCGGTCATGAAGGCGTTGCAGGATATATATTGGGAATCCAAAGCCCGAAATGTTGAGAAATACACGCCGAAGAAATACAAGAAGACCGTGGTGGACGCAGAGGAATAACTGTCTGCGTCCCGGTCTCTTGACGGATTTACTTTGACTGTTTTCAACATGAAAGGGGTGAAGGTCCCGTGATAATTCGCTCCGAGGAAATATATAAAAAGGCGAACAGCATTGTCAAAAGCTGCGGAACAAGAGATACCTTGAAGATTGCCCGTGAGCTGGGCATTCATCTCCATTTCCTTGACAATCTGAACGATCTGCTCGGAATGTACACCTACCGCCATAAAGAGTGGCATATTCTTCTGAACTCCAACATGGAGTATCTGATCATGCAAATGGTCTGCGGTCACGAGATCGGGCATGATACCTTTCACCGCGATCTTGCCAAAGGAAACGAACCGCTCCCGGAGTTCGTGCTGTTCGATATGCGCACGAAGCATGAATATGAGGCAAATGCGTTTGCCTCCCACCCGATCATTGATGATGACGAGTTGATTGACCTGATGAAACAGGACTACGATGTGGTTCAGCTTTCTGCGGCAATGGGGACAAATATCAATTTGATGCTGATCAAGCTCAACGAGCTGAACCGCATGGGCTGGCAGCTTAACTTGCCGTATGTACCGCACTCTGACTTTCTGAAAAACGTCAGACCGGAGGGATAATTGACAGCATGGCAGAGGTTTATATACTGAATACAGAGAACTTCAATTATGAGCCATACTCAGACAAGGGATTTAGCGGGAAAATGTTGCTGGCTACACCAAAGATAACAGATTCCCTCAAATTATTGATCAAGTCTGAAAATCCAAGCTCTGCCTGCAACGAGTTTATGTATTCAAGGCTGGCAGAGCTTTTGCGCATTCCAGCACCAAAGGCTTATATCATGAATGTCGCAAGGAAGGACAAAAGGCTTTTTGGCTCTCCTTACGTTGTTGGAATTGAATATATGGATGGATTCCATCGTTTTGAACTGGACGAGATGCTTTCTTCTCCCGTGTGGAAAAAAGAGTACGCCGGACATTTTGCGCTCTCAGCTATGTTTGAACAGGATGACCTTGTGCAAATGGCAATGACCGCCGACGGACACATTGTCGGCTTTGATTTCACAGAAACCTTCTGGCTCTCGGATATATCAGTCGATACATTCCGGCTGCACGAGAACCGCCTGACAGACCTTCTTGCCGGGAGGCTTCGGGCATCAGAGAATAGAGGCTTTTCGATGCTTTCTGCCGGTGGTTCAGTAGTGATGAGCAAATTCGGAACGGATACCGTACCGGAGGAATATCTTGAACCGATGAGAGCAATGTATGCTCTGGAAAAAGAGAACATTGTAGAGCTGCTAAATACACTGGATGAGGTTTATTCGATACCCGTCAGCGTTTATTTTGAAGAATACCTTGTCTTACTGAAAAAGAAAATTGCCGTCTATTTTGATTCCATAGGCGAAAAACTGTAAAGGAGGCTGCGGCATGAGCAAGGAACAGTACATTGAGCTTCCGGAGGAATACACGCGCCGGGAGTTGAACGCCCGGTATCGGGAAATCCCGTTAAAAGACACGACCTCACGCCTTCTGCGCAAATATTTCAATGCGATGGCAAATCTCTACGGCGTCATTCCGCTGCACAAGGCAAAGGAGATCATCTTCTCCCTCAGCCCGAAGCTGGCGACAGAGAATGAATTTCTTGCCTTTGCGGAGATTGCCCGTCATGAATGCGAGGGCTACTATATTCTGGGCGGCGATGAGCTTTACACGGACGTCAAGCACACAAAGCCCCTCGACCGCGAAATCATTGACGTCACCCTGATTGGCGATTCTATTGACCTTTTCATGGAGACGAAGCGCAGTCAGCAGGACAAGCCCTATTATGTGCCGGACAAAAAGCATCTGCTGGAATACGATGACCCCTTCTACTGCGAGGACACGCCGGAAAAGACTGCTCTCCGCCGCTTCATGGAAGAACGGCTTGGTCTGAGCGGTGATAAGCTGGAAGATGCCTTTGACGATCTTCTCTACGGCGTCCGATCTGTTTCGGGCAGTGTTGAGGGTGTTTTGAACCACTTCGATAAAATGAACCTCCGCTTCCGGTCTGATCGGGACATGAATCGGTTTGTTGAACTTTACAGCAAATTCAGCAATACGACACGAATGCCCTGCAACCGTGGCTATACTCCGGATGAACTTTTTCAAATGACGCCACCGGAGGAACGCTTCAAGTCGCTCTCTCTGGGTCCGAACATCCGAAAATCTCTCCAAACCGGCGAAATGGACATTGAAGACTTTCGCAAGCAGATTCTCACGATGGAGCTGCCCAGCGAGGCATTGCGCTTTGACCTTCTGAAACAGCTTGCAGACATCAAGTCTTCTGCTCCCCAGCCGGAAAAACAGAAGAAGGTCGGACGCAACGATCCCTGTCCTTGTGGCAGCGGAAAGAAATACAAGAGGTGCTGCGGAAAATGACGATCCCATTAAAACAAGTCATTCAAGCGATTGAAGAGGCGGATGATGTTTTCACGAGTTTCTGGGACACAAAGACCGGCAAGACGGTCTATCTTGCTGATCCCCTGATGACCGGCGAGACGGATGAAGCACTCGCTGCTGAAATTGAAAATACGCCGGAGCGGTTTCTTCGCTTTCCGACCAAGTATGAGATTCACCAGTATCGCATCATGGAGGAGTTCATTGATCAGCTCTCTCCCGGAAAGGCGCAGGAGGAACTTGCTTACGCCATCCGGGGAAAAGGCGCGTTTCGCCGGTTCAAGCAGTCTGTGTGGTATCACGGGCTTGAACAGCGTTGGTATGACTATCTGGCGGAGGCATATCGGGAGCTGGCGATCCGCTGGTGTAAAGATGAGGG
>CAZFCH010000134.1:0-4451 GCA_964517445.1 uncultured Oscillospiraceae bacterium
CTGTCACAGGCTGAAGACTTTGCCGAACGCTTTGATTATTCAGCTTTAAGCGAAAATTAGAAAAAGCAACATACACGGCTTTGATGTGAAACGCCCCTGTCAAGTAGACAGGGGCGTTTCAAAGCTGCGATGGAGCTTATAATTTATTATTCCGTTGCCTTGATATCCGCATCGGCGGCTTTGACGGTATATTCGGTTACTCCTAGGATTGTCTCTCCGTCTATCTGGAGTGGCGTGGGACGGTCAAAACGCACAGTGATCTCGTGCCCGCACAGCACCTTGACATTGTGCCGGTGGTTTATGTGCTCGCCTTTGAAGATGGATGGGAAAATCGCAAGTGTTTTGAGCTTGCCGGAGCCAAAGAAGACCATAACAGACTGCGACCTGTTGAGCCCGAGCCGGTTCTGATTCGGAGTCGGCATCATGCCGCCGCCGTAATAGCGGCCGTTCATTGTCGGCGCGAGCCATACCTTCTTATATGGGCAGCTTATTCCATCAACGGTAATGACGGCGTCGCGCGGTTTATAGTGGAATAGCAGCCCTTTTATTGCTATACCGGTGTAATTTATTTTACTGTCGCCTTGCTCGCGCAGACGGTCGCCGACCTCGCAGCAGTAGCCGTCTATGCCGTAGCCGATACCGTTCAGAAACTTATATGTCTTTCCCTGCACCGTAACCGTCGGCAGATTCTTTATATAGTCGTTTATGAGCACAGGGGCATCAGTCGATGCTCCGGCGATATCACGCAGAAAATCGTTGCCGCTTCCGGTTGCGTAGTAGTATATCTCGTTTGAAATGCAGGACAAGTCGAAGTCGTTTATGAACCTGTTCAGCGTCCCGTCGCCGCCGCAGATAACGAGTTTATCTTCAGCACACAGCGAGTGTTGGAACGCTGCGGTATCAGTAATCCCAGTCATGTCGGTAAACGTGAGTTCACCATCATGCAGAATGTCTTTCAGCTTCTCCGCTCCATCTTTGCCGCGACCGTTGCCGGCTTTGGGGTTATACAATATCTGCCAAGTCATAATTTATTCCTCCGCTTTTATTTCTCTCATTGAAGTTAGTGGCACATCGTTCCCATGCTTGAAGCCTGTTCCGGCTTTCAGCGCCCTCGCATTCCTTATAATGTACAGCACGAACGAGAGCAGCATCATTGCTGTACAGACAGCGATCATCGCGTTTGATACTAAAGCCGGGATGCGATACCAGATAATATGCATCAGCATCATCGCGTACAGAAGCCCGGTTGTGACCTTGCCGTGCCAATCAGCGCTCATGACAAGCCCTGTTCTTTTGATGACAATAAGGCTCATTATCCCTGTCGATATCTCCTTGAATGCTAGGAGAAGAAGCGGGAGGAGCATAAGTGGGTAGCGCGTGAGCAGGCACAGCAGCATTGCCGCCTGAGTAAGCTTATCTGCCGCAGGGTCAATGATCTTGCCGAGGTCGCTTACCATATTGAAACGTCGCGCGATATATCCATCGGCAATGTCTGTTATCCCGGACAGCGCAAGAAGCGCCGCTGTTTTCCAGAAGTTCTGTTCTACACAATATGCATAGACAAAAAACGGAATAAGAATAAGCCTGAACACGGAAAGCATATTCGGTATTGTGATGCAGTTTTTCCAGATACTGTCTTTTTTAGTTTCTTTGTACATACACGCCGCCCTCTTTTTCTGTATTTAATCGGGAATTTGACAACTGAATGTCAAATTAACTTCAAGTATTGTTGAAGTTAAACTGCGTTTAGTGTTGAATATGATAAGAAATTTGCGGACTTTGAACAAATTATAAAGAAGGGGCTTGCAATTACTGATAAGCCGTGCTATATTGTCATTGCTTCAATTAAATAGCCATTGAAGCTTTCAGAATCGTATTTCGGAATGCGAGACTGGAAGTGGAGGAACTCTGGAGAATCTCATTTATTTGAGTGCCGAAGGTGCAAGGTCGTCAGACCGAATCTCTCAGGCCAAAGGACAGAGTGGAACACAGCTTTGCATTGCTTGCAGTTGTCCCGCCTTGTTCGGAGCTTCCGACACAGGGGCGGGAATTTTTGTTATCGGGGGAAAGAAACATGCAGGCAGTCCTAAGCATTGTTCAGAAAATCAATTTTTATCTTTCGGATTACATACTGGTGATCCTGCTCGTCGGCACCGGTATATTCTTCAGTATAAAAACACGGTTCGTGCAGGTACGCTGCTTCGGCGAAGGTATTCGCAGTGTGTTCGGAAAGATCAGCCTGCACGGCGGAAAGCAGGAGAGCGGCCTGAGCTCGTTCCAGGCGCTCGCGACAGCCGTTGCAGCACAGGTCGGCACCGGCAACATAATCGGAGCAAGCGGCGCTATCCTTACCGGCGGCCCCGGAGCAATTTTCTGGATGTGGATTATCGCTTTCTTCGGCATGGCAACCATTTATTCCGAGGCTGTTCTGGCGCAGGAGACAAAGGTCGTAAAGGAGGACGGTACGGTTCACGGCGGTCCCGTTTATTACATCAACAAGGCTTTTCCGAACGGGTTCGGCAAGTTCCTCGCAGGTTTCTTCGCAGTTGCCATAACTTTAGCGCTCGGCTTCATGGGCAGCATGGTGCAGTCAAACTCCATCGGCGAGACCTTCTCGAATGCACTCGGCATACCCACATGGGTGATTGGTATTGCCGTCACGGTCATTGCCGGTCTTATCTTCCTCGGCGGCATCCAGCGCATCGCATCCGTCGCAGAAAAGCTTGTGCCCGTCATGGCGGTGCTCTATATCTTCGGCGGCCTCGTCGTTCTTATCATGCGCATTAAGTTTATTCCCGAGACCTTCGGCATGATCTTCAAGTATGCATTCCAGCCCAACGCCATCATCGGCGGAAGCCTCGGCTACGCACTAAAGACCGCAATCAGCCAGGGCGTCAAGCGCGGCCTGTTCTCTAACGAAGCCGGTATGGGCTCGACTCCTCACGCGCACGCTATGGCGAATGTGAAGAAGCCGCACGATCAGGGTGTCGTGGCCATGATCGGTCTGTTTATTGATACATTCATAGTCCTCACCATGACTGCACTCGTCGTTATATCCTGCCTCTATACCGATAACGGTATCCTCTCTTCCGGGGCGGCTGACGGTGTGAGCAAAGCAAACATGGCACAGCTTGCGTTCTCCAGTTGCTTCGGTCAGAACATCGGTTCACTCTTCGTCGCGGTTTGTCTGCTGTTCTTCGCGTTTTCCACAATCCTCAGCTGGAACTTTTTCGGCAAGGTCAATGTGGAATACCTCTTCGGCAGGAAGGCAGTTAAGGTCTATTCCGTGCTCGCTCTGGTGTTTATCTTCCTCGGTTCCTGCCTGTCCAATGACCTCGTCTGGGAGCTGGCAGATATGTTCAATCAGCTCATGGTTATCCCGAACGTCATCGCTCTGTTTGCGCTCTCCTCGATCGTGAAGGCCGCAGCCTGCGGCAGCGACAAAAGCGAACATCTGTAAGAACTTGTCATAATCAGCTGTTCAAAAACCACGTAAATATATTATATATGCACAAAAGCCAAGTCTGACTTTTGTGCATATTTTTATCCCCCGTGGGGGCTTAAAAAAGGATGGGGCTGATAGTAAAATAACAATCGCAATCTTAAGGCCGATTAGGTTATTTTTGGAAAGAGAGACTATCACTATGCATATGGCAGACGCTTTGCTCGCCCCGGCAGTTGCGGCAACTATGTATGCGGCTTCAACCGTCACAGCCGGAGCCTCCATAGTTAAGCTGAACAGGGAAGAGACGTTCGACCATGAATCTGCGGCAAAAAAATTGCCTACGATGGCAGTTATGTCCGCGCTTGTTTTCGCCGGGCAGATGATTAACTACACTATCCCCGGCACAGGCTCTTCCGGCCATATATGCGGCGGCATGCTCCTTAGCTCAGTATTGGGGCCATGGGCAGGTTTTCTGTCAATGATTGCGGTGTTGACAATACAGTGCCTGTTCTTTGCTGACGGCGGGCTAATGGCGCTCGGCGCAAATATATGGAACATGGCCTTTTACGGCTGTTTTGTCGGATACTTTCTCATTTACAGACCGATAATGCACAGCAGATGGTTCTCCGGCAAGGGGGAAAAGGCTGCCGGCAGACTCAAGATTATCGCAGCCTCCGTCATCGGCTGTATCGTAACTCTCCAGCTTGGCGCGTTTTCCGTCGTCGTTGAGACGAGCCTTTCCGGAATTGCCGATATTCCTTTCAGCGTGTTCTGTGCAATCATGCAGCCGATACATTTGGCTATCGGCCTTGTTGAGGGGCTTGTCACCGCTGCTGTGCTTATCTTCATATATGACAGCCGCCCTGAAATTCTGATGGACTGCATCCCCGCGGATGGCAGCGCCGATAAGCGCAGCTATAAAACGGTCATTGTTGTCTTATTGATAGCGGCCGTGCTTGTCGGCGGGGTGTTCTCTCTGTTTGCAAGCTCTAATCCTGACGGGCTT
>CAZFCH010000135.1:0-4320 GCA_964517445.1 uncultured Oscillospiraceae bacterium
ACGGGGCTTGATTCAGGCAATATACTCAAAACTTAAAAATCCCGAAGGAGCCGCAAAAAATATCGCGGCTCCTTCGGGATATATTATTATCTTAATTAAATTATTTTATTCTCCGCGGACGCGGTTGCCAACGCAGGTGTCGGCCATGTTGCGCACGTACTGATCGTAATTGGTATTGAGCAGGGCGGTGAAAAGCGCATCGATGATGCTCAGCGTGGATATCCTGCTCGACATGCCGCCGAGTCTGTCCCAGCTCTCGCTCGAATCCACACGCAGCTTATATTCACACTGGCTGGCAAGGGAGTTGCTGGTCGAAGATGTAAGCGCGACCGTCGTCACATGCAGACGGCGCAGTGTCTGCGCGACTTCGATGATATCCTCCGTCTCTCCGGTGTAGGAAATCAGGAAAGCAAGGCAGCCCTCGGTATTGGCCTGAGCGTTTGTGAGCATGGAGACTCTGTCGCTCGGCGCGGTGGACTGTATTTTCAGGCGGACGCACTTAAGCTGAGCATCACGCGCAACGACGTTTGACGGGCCGACCCCGTAAAAGTCAATGCGCTTTGCCGCAGCCATTTTGTCCACGACCGCGCTGAACTCGTCCGCGTCGATAATCTCGCGCGTCTTGAGGATGGACTGCGCATTCTGCTGGGAGACCTTTTCGAGGATCTCCGTCACGGAATCGTACCGGCTGACGGGCGCATGCGTCCCGCTCATGTTGCTGCGATTGGCATAGCTGTCCTGCGCGGCAGACAGCATCATCCGGAAATCCGTATAGCTGTCAACGCCGAGCTTCCGGCAGAAACGCTTCACTGTCGTCGTCGAGGTAAAGGTTTTTTCCCCGAGCTCTACGATGCCCATGCTGCATACTTCCTTGTAATGATCAAGGATGTATTCGACAACATGCCGCTCCGACGGAGTCAAATCCCTGATCTCCGCCATTTTGATCAGAATATTGGCCATGCGCCAAGGCTCCCTTCTCAGGGCTCAGAGCTTCTCCGTTTTGAAGATATCAAGAATGGCGTCGGCAATTTTCTGCTCCTCGCCGCCCTTGACAGTGACGGTTATTTTCTCACCCTGTTTGACCTGCAGTGCCATGACTGCAAACATACGCTTTGCGTCGGCAGTCTGACCGTCATGCTCTATGGTGATCTCGGACTCCTTATAAGGCTTGACGGCCTTGACCACAAGCCCTACCGGCCTTGCGTGGAGCCCCATCGCGTCATTGATAAGATAATCAAAAGAAACCATTTTTTCTCCTTATCTACTAATACCGCTCAAGAACTGAGTGATCCTCAAGAGCGGAATCTATTATAACCGAATATGCCGTATTTTTCAAGTTTTTAGCTGCGCGGTGCAGGTAGAGCTCTGCCTGGTCCTCGTCCCCGGCATAGTGAGAAAGCTTCGCGATGCGAAACTGCAGCAGCCCGCGGTCGGCTCCGTCCTTAGTTGCAGCGGCCTGACGCTGGAGCTTCGGGAGCATGGAGATATCCTTATCGACGTAGACAGCAACAATCTGCCGCGCCTGACGCAGCAGCTTCTTATACTGGTCGACCTTATCCGCGCCGGACTTATGCAGAAAGTCCTCAAGCTGTGTGAGCGTCTGCTTTGCCAGCTCGCCGTCCCCGGCGTAGGCGTAGAAAGACAGCTTTGTCTGATAGAACTGGAGCCGATCGCGCGGCTGAAGCTTCATGCCGTCAAGCTTTGCGATAAGCTCCCGGCAGCTTCCGTCGTCGCCGAGGTTCATATAGCCCTCGAGTTTATAGAGCAGCAGCACTGCCGGGCGGAACACGAGCTTCAGCCGGCGGTTATTCTCGAGCCGCTCCATGTACAGCTGCGGATCACGCTGAAGCAGCGCGCGAAGCTGCAGCTCAGACTGCGTCCGCGCAAGCGACAGCAGATACAGCGCGACGAACACAAGGATCATCAGCAGCACACACATGCCTATCGGCAGCGCATAGCCGCCCGGCAAAGAAGGCGCCAGAATGACGCGCGCCGCGCTCATGGCTTACTCCTCCGGCGGGAACACCATGACGGTGTCCTTCGTGACGTCTGCGGCGAGCTTTGCAAGCTCTGCGGGCGTGAGCTCCGTATTGAACGAAAGCTCAGAGAGCGCCGAGGTATTGACACCTGCGACGACCGCCCAGCCCGGGTGCTCCGACACACACAGCGCCGCCGTGCGGAACGGTGAGCCGCCCGCAAGGTCGCACACGAAAAGCACCTCGTCCTCTATTCCCGCGAGGAGCTCATCGAGCTTACTCTGGAGAATGTCCAGAGAATCCTCCTCGTTGAAATCAATGTAATAAAAATCTTCCATCTCGCCGACAAGCATGGCGAGATTTCTCTTCATGGCCGTGGCGTAACCGCCGTGACCCATGACGACTACCTTGGACATAGATTCCTCCTTTTTAACACGAAGTCTCCCATGAAAGCCCCTTGGGAGGCGGCTTTGCCGGGAGACACGTTTTTACCCGGTCTCCGCACGGCGGGCAATGCCGCCGCGCGAAAACCAAAGGTCCATATATTCCGGAGCTGTATTCCGGAGCTTACATGTTGGAGTTGCTGAAAACGGTGTCGCGATAATCCTTATACACGACCTGCATATAATCCTTGGGGATTTCGGTGACGTTCGGGGAAACGAAGATGTTCATCTTGTGGCCCATCTTCTCCAGACGCAGTGCGGTCTCGGAAGCGATGGACTGAGCAATGGTGATGACAGCAACGGTGGAGGAAGCGCCGACCTTCTGGTAGTAGCCGGGGATGGCGACAAGAGCGTCCTCAAGCGGGCAGCAGTTGCTGATCATGATATCGGCGCAGTCGCCGAGCTTCTTGCCGGAGGAATGAGTGGCGGTTGCCTTCTCATAGTTCTCACCGCTGGTGATGGCGATGACCTTCAGGCCTCTCTCCTTAGCATAGAGCGCTGCCTCAATGGGGGCTGCGTTCAGACCGCCGTGGGAGAAAACGATCAGAACTTCGCCTTCCTGGAGGTTGTAGCTCTGCAGGAAGTTCTGGATGTAGCCTTCCTGACGCTCGATCCACAGCAGCTCACGTGCGCCGCCGGGGCCGATAACGTTATTCCACATAAGTCTGGGGTCCATAAGAGGATGCCAGCCTACGACGCCGCCGTAGCGCGGGAACACATCCTGTACGGGCAGGACGCTGTGGCCGCTGCCGAACAGATGAACGAGCTTGCCGGAATTGATGGTCTCGGCGCAGAGGTCAGCCGCGGCTGCGATGTTCGCAGACTGCTCTTTGTCAATCTTCTCAATAACTTCGGTTATTTTTTTGATGTACTCGAGTTGTGCCATTTTTCTTCTCCTTTGGTTTTACCGTCGGCCGGCAGTTTTTATTCTGCCGGCCGTTTGCGTTGGCTTTATTATGTCAGTCTCCGTCCGTTAAATCAGGCGAAGGCACCGACTGCAGGAATGTATCCGATAGCGGTGAGCACTGCGGCAAGAACAAGAATCAGGCCCATGATGGCCAGAGGAGTCCAGTTCTTCTTGGTGTACAGATTGTACACGCCGAGGGTCAGGGCCAGAGGAACGATGTGCGGGAACACGCTGTTGAGGAGGTTATCCAGATTGAACACGGAGATAACGCCTTCAACGTATGCACCGGACGCGGAATCGAACACCTGAGTTGCGGTCTTGATGTCGATGTTGAGGCTGCAGGTAACGAAGCTTGCAGTCAGAGCGCCGACAACAATCAGGCCGAGAACGGTGATCGCTCTCATAATGCGGTCGAGTTCACCGGAGGCCATGAAGCGCTGAACGCCGTCAAGGCCGGCCTTATAGCCGAGGTTGAAGAGCTTCCAGCTGAGCAGGTAGGTGCCGAGCGGGTAGATGATCATGTACAGCAGAGCGCCGACCCATGCAGCATCGGGGAGAGCGCTGGCGATGGACAGGCAGATGGTGAGCAGCAGGGGGATAATGGTTGCGACCCAGAGAGAGTCACCGATTGCGGAGGTGGGTCCTATGAGAGCGACCTTGGCCTCCTGAATGGATTCGGCAGAGCCGTTGCCGTTTGCAAGCTGCTCCTCCATGCCGATTGCAATACCGTTGCAGATGGAGCCGACCTGGGACTCGGTGTTGAACAGGGTGATGTGGCGCTGCAGAGCGGCAGCCTTGTCTTCCTTGGTTTCATACAGCTCGTCTATTACGGGAGCCATGGACTGACCGAACGCCATGCCGAGCATGGTCTCAGCCTGCTGAGAGCAGCCATTCCAGAAGAACCAGTTGAGGAAGGATTTCTTAAGAGTTTTCTTGCTGACGGTCTTCATATTAAGCTACCTCCTCTCTGTTGCTGATGATGTAGTAGTAGATA
>CAZFCH010000136.1:0-2283 GCA_964517445.1 uncultured Oscillospiraceae bacterium
CTTCCTTCTTGGGCAGCATATCGAAGGTGCCGTCTTCCTGCATCTTCTTGAGCTGAGCAAGGCGATCAACGCGGGTGCGCATGGTCTTGAAGTTGGTGAGCATGCCGCCGAGCCAACGGGCGTTGACATAGTACATACCGACGCGGGCAGCCTCTTCCTTGACTGCGTCTGCAGCCTGCTTCTTGGTGCCGACGAAGAGAATGGTCTGGCCGTTTGCGGCGAGATCACGAACAAAGTCATAAGCCTCTTCGAGCTTCTTGACGGTCTTCTGCAGGTCGATTATATAGATACCGTTACGCTCACAGTAAATATACTCGGCCATCTTGGGGTTCCAGCGGCGGGTCTGGTGACCGAAGTGGACACCGGCTTCCAGCAGCTGCTTCATGGATACTACTGACATTTCATTTCCTCCGTATTTTGTTATTTTCCTCCGGAAACATCAACCCCTCCACCAAGCCTTAAACATAAGACCACATGGGGGAAAGTCCGCTCCCGTGCGAAATGCTATGATATGATACCAGAAATGTTCCCGGATTGCAAGGGCTTGAGTACAATTTTTCAGAGTTTTTATAAAAATTTTTTGACTCTTTCGGTTATCTGTCGCTTGATTTACCGGCGCGCTTGTGCTACAATCCGTTTCGCTCACTCGGAGGGCAAGCCGTTCATATATGAAGAAACGACAAGCCGGATAAGGTGGCAGGCTGAGACGCCTGTTTTCTTATCCGGTTTTTTTTGCGGCGGTGCCGCTTTGTCCGGCACCGCCGTGATAACTGTCGTAATGGGTGTTTTATTATAGGGCTGTATTTGGAGGGACATCATGGATCTTATAAACGACAAGCTCAGTAAAATATATCTGAAATATCTTACCGCGGCATTCGGCAGCGCGTTCATGGGCAGCGTCTTCGGACTTGTCGATATGGTTATGGTCGGGCAGTACCACGGGCCGGAGGGCTCGGCGGCGATGGGCGTTATCGCGCCGGTCTGGAATATCGTCTACAGCTTCGGTCTTCTTGCCGGTATCGGCGGCTCCGTGCTATTCAGCGTTGCCAAGGGCAGCGACGGTCGCGGTGAGCGCCCGGCGAACGCCTACTTCACGGGCTCTATTATATTCGGCGGCATTATCGCACTGCTGCTCTGGGTTGGGCTGTGGCTCTTCGAGGTGCCGCTGCTGCGTCTCTTCGGCGCAGACGACGCACTGCTGCCGCTGTGCCGGCGCTATTTAATCCCGGTCAAGTTCACAGTCCCGTTTTATCCGTTCTCGACGCTGCTGTCCTCTTTCCTGCGCAATGACGGAAACCCCGCTCTTGCGACAAAGTCGGTGCTGTTCGGCGGAATATTCAACATCTTCGGGGATTATTTCTTCGTATTCACGATGGACATGGGCATATTCGGCGCAGGGCTTGCGACGGCGATGGGTATAGTTATGTCGGTATTTATGATGCTGACGCACTTCCGTTCGCCTGTAAACACGATGCGCTTTGTGCCGGTCGGACGTCTGCCGGAGATGTTCGGAAAAATCGCGGCAAACGGCTTTTCAAGCTTTATTATTGACATCGCCATGGGCGTGCTCACCATGCTCTTTAACCGGCAGATCATGCGCTATCTCGGCTCGGACGCGCTTGCGGTCTATGCCGTTATCGTCAACATCAGCACATTTGTGCAGTGCTGCTCTTACGGCGTGGGTCAGGCGGCGCAGCCGATTATATCGCAGAACTTCGGCGCCGGGCGCTCCGACCGCGTGTCTCAGCTGCTGCGCTACTGTCTTATAAGCTGCGCGGTAATCGGTGCGGCGTGGACGGCGGCGGTCATTGCTCTGCCGAACGGATTTATTAAACTGTTCATGTCGCCGACGGATGCCGTGCTCGCCATCGCGCCGGAAATCATGCGCATATATGCGGTGTCTTTCCTGCTGCTGCCGTATAATGTATTCTCAACGTATTACTTTCAGGCGATGCTGAGACCCGGAACGTCGGTCATTATTTCAGTCTCGCGCGGCATAGTCATAAGCGGCGCGCTGATAATGCTGCTGCCGCTGGTTTTCGGCAGCGGCTCCGTGTGGCTTGCGATGCCGATAGCCGAAGCGGTCACGGCGGTCTATGTCACGGTGTCAACGATGCAGGTGCAGAAAGCTCTCCAAAAGGCGTAAAGACGGCGTAATGTCAGTTTAGTACAAATTGACTTTTTTCTTATAAAGAGTTAGAATGTTCACAAGCGAAGTACGCTCTATTAATAAGAAAAAGGAAGTGGTTTTTTGAAGCTTACACCTGAACAGCAGGCCATGCT
>CAZFCH010000136.1:2383-4208 GCA_964517445.1 uncultured Oscillospiraceae bacterium
AATAAGAAAAAGGAAGTGGTTTTTTGAAGCTTACACCTGAACAGCAGGCCATGCTCAACGGCGAAAAGGGCGAAACCATGGCCAAGGTCGTAAAGACCCTTGTCATGTACGGCGACGCTTTCGGCGCGGAGCGCATGGTCCCCATCACCAGCAAGTATGGCCACACGGTCATATCCTTCGGCCTCAAGGCGATTAAGCCTGTCTATGAGCTGTACGACCAGCTTATTGACGCGGGCCTCACCAGCGCACAAAAGTTCACCGCAGACCCCAGACCTATTGACGACAACATACCCACCTCCCTGCTGGAGGACATCGTCTTCAAGAAGATAATGTACACCCATCAGGCAAGCTATGAGGAGCAGCTCAAGAAACTCGGCATCAAGGGCGAGGATGATTACACCTGCACCTGCTACATGGACGAGGTCGGCAACAAGCCCGCGAAGGGCGAGGTGCTCTCCTGGGCGGAATCCTCTGCGGTCGTGTACGCAAACTCCGTACTCGGCGCGCGCTGCAACCGCAACTCCGGCATCATTGAGCTCATGGGTTCGGTGGCGGGCTTTGTCCCTGAGTTCGGTCTGCTGACCGACGAGGGACGCAAGGCAACCTGGATCATCGAAGTCAAGTGCGAGAAGAAGCCCGAGGCGCAGCTGCTCGGCTCTGCAATCGGCATGAAGGTCATGGAAGAAGTGCCGTACATAAAGGGGCTGGACAAGTGGCTCGGCACCGAGCTTACCGACGGCGTGTGCGCTTACCTCAAGGACTTCGGCGCGGCGAGCGCATCGAACGGCTCCGTCGGTCTGTACCACATTGAGAACCTGACTCCCGAAGCAAAGGAGCAGGGCGAGGCGCTTATCAAAGAAGGCGCACAGGTCTATGTCATTGACGACGCCGAGCTTGAGCGCGTCAAGGCAAATTACCCCGTTATCTGGAAGAACAAGAACGCAAAGCCCGAGCTGTGCTTCATCGGCTGCCCGCATATGAGCGTGCAGCAGCTCAAGGACTGGACGGACGCGATAGAAGAAAAGCTGCGCGCGAACGGTTTGAGCAAGGTCACGGTTCCCACCGTATTCACCGCGGCTCCCGCTGTCATCAAGGCTCTCAACGGCACGGTGTATCTCGACAAGCTCGCCACCTACGGCGTGGTTGTCAGCTATATCTGCCCGCTGATGTACATGAACAATCCGCTCTGCAAGAAGAAAGCCGTCATCACCTGCTCCAACAAGCTGCGCACATACACCAGCGCAAGGTACTACACCGAGGCCGAAATTCTTGACATCATCACCGGCAAGGAGGGCAAATAATGAAGCAGTTTAAAGGACGCGTTATAGTCCCCGGCACCTGCACCGCGGAAGCGCTCGTCAGCCACGGCGGCTTCAACACTCTCGCAAGCTACCAGATGGCGCTGATGTTCGGCGATAAGAAGGTCAAGTGCGGAGATCAGAATAACTCCGATATCTACAAGCAGCCCATGATCGGAAAGGCGCTGTGCCTGCCGCAGACTATCGGCTCCACCACCGGCGGCATGGTGCTCTACACCGCCTGCTCCGTCGGCAAGCAGCCGGCCTGCATGCTCTTCAGCATGCCGATTGACTCTCTCGCCGCATCCGGCGCTATCCTCGGCGACGTCTGGACCGATGCAAAGATGCCTGTTGTCGACATGCTCGGAGAAGAATTTCTTGACTATGTCAAGACCGGCATGACCGTCACCGTCGGAGACGACGGAGTCGTCACGGTCGAATAAAATTCAAAGAAGCTCTTTGAGCTTCTTTGAAAAAAAGAAATACCGGCGATTCACGGTTTATTCTGTGAATCGCCGGTATTATTT
>CAZFCH010000137.1:0-4202 GCA_964517445.1 uncultured Oscillospiraceae bacterium
GGGGGGTAGTCCCCGCCGTACCTGCGGGAAAGCGTGACACTATGCGGCTGCACTTTCCCTGCTTTTTGTCGTCGAAGGACGACGTCACCGCAATAAAGCTCTTGCCGCCGCGGGACATCTGCGCACCGCGCACGAAATCGAGCTGTCCGCCGGTGGCACTGTACTGCCTGCCGCCGATGTTGTCGGCATCCACCTGCCCCAACAGGTCAATGGACAGCGCGGTGTTGATCGAAATCATGTTGTCGTTTTTCGCTATGTTTACGGGATCATTTACGATCGGGAAGGGCATATAGTACATGTCGGGGTTGTGGTCAACAAATTCATAGAGCTTTTTGGAGCCGAAGGTAAACGATGCGACCGTTTTACCGGAATAAAAGCTCTTTCGGGAATTGTTGAGCACCCCGAGCTTCATCAGCTCCATGATGGAGTCGCTCATAAGCTCCGTATGTGCGCCGAGGTCATTTTTGCTGCGCAGGCCGTAGCCCACCGCGTTTGCAACTCCGCCGAGTCCGAGCTGTATACACGCGCCGTCGGGTATGCGGTCAACAATGTAATTCGATATGGTCTGTATCACGTCGTCGAACGGCAGCTCGGGATTTTCGACAAGCTCCTGCGATGCCTCGATGATTGCGTCGGCCTCGGAAACGTGGATGAGGTTGCCGTTACCGTATACATAGGGCACGTGGGGATTGACCTGCAGGATAACGGTCTTTGCCGCTTCCTTTACGTATTTGTGAAGCGCGACACCTGTTGCACCGAAGCTCATGTAGCCGTTTTCATCCGGCTGCGAAACCTCGAGAAAGGCGACATCGGCAGGCGCCGTCTCGCGGCAAAAAATGTCGACCTGGCTGAGATGCACGCAGGTATAGTCGCATCTGCCGAGAGTCTGCATCTTACGCTCCTGCGCACCCATAAAATATGTGCAGACACGAAATGCGTGCGGGTACTGCTCGCTCATGGCCGCAATCGGTCTGATAATCTGCGAGCATGTAAGGGTCACGTCCTCAAGCTCGCTGCCGCGCTCGCCCAAAGCGTCGCAGAGCGCATAGGCCACGCTGGAGCATGTACCGATGTAAACGGTGTCCCCGCTCTTGACCGCCTTGACGGCGGCAAGAGCGGTTGTCAGCTTAGAAGTATACTCTGTTTTCCATTGATTTTTCATTTTTTCAACACATCTCGTAGATGCCTGCGGCGCCCATGCCTCCGCCGACACACATGGTGACGAGGGCGTATCTGCCGCCTGTTCTTGCCAGCTCATTGAGAGCCTTGCAGGTCAGCACGGCACCGGTGGCACCGAGCGGGTGACCGAGGGCCATTGCACCGCCGTTGGGATTGACCTTCGCGAGATTGAGTCCGAGCTCTCTGATGCAGGGGATCGCCTGTGCGGCGAATGCCTCGTTTATCTCGACAACGTCGAGATCGTCGACGCTGAGACCTGCCATGCGCATTGCCTTGGGCACCGCATATATCGGGCCGAGACCCATGTATGCGGGCTCGCAGCCGGCTACGGCAAAGCCGATGAATTTTGCGATGGGCTTTATGCCGAGCTCCTCGGCCTTTTCGGCGGACATGAGCACCACGAAGGATGCACCGTCGCTGACCTGCGAGGAGGTCGCGGCCGTTACGACGCCGTCCGGCTTGAAGCAGGGCTTGAGCGCCGCCAGAGACTCCATCGACGTGCCGCGGCGAATGCCCTGGTCGCGGTCAAAGACGATTGCGTTGCCCTCGGCATCGAGACCGGGCAGTGCGATGATCTCGTTGTTGAACTTGCCGGCATCCTGTGCGGCAGCTGCCTTTGCATGGCTCTCAACCGCCATTGCGTCCATTTCCTGTCTGGTGACATTAAACCGGGCCGCAACATTCTCCGCGGTGATCCCCATGGACATGTACTGATCCGGATCATTTTTCAAAATATCGGGGCACAGGTCCTTGGAGTGGTCAATGTTCATGGGCACCGCGGTCATGGACTCCACACCGCCGGCAACCATGATGCTGCTGATGCCCGCCTCGATCTGTCCGGCTGCCACGGCAATTGCCTGCAGACCGGAGGAGCAGAAGCGGTTGAGCGTCATGCCCGGTACGGTATGGGGCAGACCAGCCTCGGAGGCGATGAGACGTGCGATATTGAAGCTCTGCGACATATCCTGCTGTGCACAGCCCACGACAACATCCTCTATGAGAGATTTATCAAGCTGCGGGAGCTTCTGCTCCAGGATGCCCTTGAGCACCCGTCCGCCGAGTACTACCGGATGCATTTCGCGCAGTGCACCCTTCTTGCCGCTTTTGGCGACAGCGGAACGGCCGTATGCCACAACAACTACATTTTTTAACGCTGACATGTGATATTCCTCCGATTACAGCTTTCCGTGAATTTTGAGCAGCTGAACCAGCACATGGTCGCGCCACTTTGCCTGCTCCTCGTGGGTCTTGCCCTTGAACTCGGGGAGCTCCTTGATTTCTTCCTTGATCTGCTCGTCTACAAGCTGAGCGAAGCCCTCGGGATAATGCGTCGCGTTGGAAAGATCCGCAAAGACCATCTCGCTCATGCCGGAGAACATCTCGACGGTGCCCTTGAGACCAACGGTGCTGCCGAGCTCGTAGATCATGCCGGGGCCGAAGATTGCATAGCGCAGGCCGGGGCCGAACAGCAGTGCGTTGTCGCAGTCCTTGAGAGAGCACACGCCCTCGCTGACAATCGCCATCTCCTCGCGCCAGAGGGCGTGGGCCAGACGATTCGCGATAAAGCCAAGCTTCTCCTTCTGCATGACGACCGGCTCTTTGTCTACGGCTTTGTAAAAGTCCACAGCAGTCTGCACGGTCTCGGCAGAAGTCTTCTCGCCCTTTCCAATTTCCACCAGCGGGATCAGGTGCGGCGGATTCCAGGGATGCGCGCCGACATACCGGCTGGCCTTTTCGGATTTCGCCGTAATATCAGAGATCTTCATGCCGGAGGTCGAAGAGGCGATCACGCAGTCGTCCGGCGTATGCTGGTCCAGCATCGCCACAATGGACTGCTTGATCTCCAGCTTTTCGGGGCCGTTTTCCTGCACGAACTGCACGTCGCCGAATGCCTTGGCGGGGTCCGCGGTAAAGGTGATGCGGCCGAGAATTTCCTTCTCCCCGGCGTCGTCGATGACCTGCTCGTCCTTAAGGGAATCCAGAACGGCCTTGACGTTCTTTTTGCCGTTTTCAAGCGCAGCGTCGCTTACGTCGTAGACGTTGACGGGATAGCCCTTGAGTGCGAAATGTGCCGCGAAGCTGGAACCGATTGTGCCGGAGCCGACGCAGGCGACCTTCTTGATATCGGAAACTTTCATTTTATTGCCTCCAGTCAGCGCACAAGGGGCTTGATGCCGAGAATCTCGCGCGCCTCGGCAGGCGTTGCGGGCTGCTTGCCGAATACCTTGACGGCGTTTACCGCACGCTCTACGAGCATGACGTTGGTCGCCATGATCTTGTTGCCGTTCTCATCCTTGCCGTAAACGACGTTGTCCTCCATACCGACGCGGATGTGGCCGCCGAGTGCCAGCGCGGTGTACATAATCGGCAGGTGGCCTGCGCCTACGCCGAATGCCGACCAGGTGGAGCCCTCGGGGATGTGGTTCTTGAGGTAGAGCAGGTTCTCTACCGTTGCGGGCATGCCGCCCAGAACACCGAGGCAGAACTGATAGTGGCAAGGTGCCTTCAGGCTGCCCTGCTTGACATAGTAATTTGTAATGCCGAGCATTCCGGCGTCAAAGATTTCGATTTCGGGCTTAACGTTATTCTCAAGATAAACATTGCCCAACTTATCCAGGAACTGAGGGGAGTTCATGAAGACTGCGGAGGGCATCCAGTTGAATGTGCCCGCGTCATAAGAGCCCATCTCGATGCCGGGAACGGTCATGTGGTGCAGATAGCGATCCTTGTCGCTGCAGGGATGCTGCGGAGTGGCGCCGGAGGAGGTGCAGTTGATGATGACATCGCAGTCCTTGTGAGCGCGTATGCCCTCTACGATTTCCTTGAACGCTGCGGTGTTCATAGCGCCGAGTCCGTCATCGGCACGGGTGTGGATATGCACAACCGCCGCGCCGGCCTTCCAGCAGGCATAGGCATCTTCGATGATGCGCTCAGGAGTAGCCGGGATATCATAGCCCGGAGGGGTCACGGCACCAGTCAGCGCGGCGGTAATGATGGTCTTGTTTTTGAGATTGCTCATTATA
>CAZFCH010000138.1:0-4191 GCA_964517445.1 uncultured Oscillospiraceae bacterium
TTAATTTTTCGATTTTGTCTTCAAGCCAGGCGGCAGCTGTAGTTTCGTCTTTTTCGATAGCCATTTCCACGGCCTGCTTTGCATATTCAAGCATTTGTTCCGCTTTTGCTCTTAATAAAAAGGATAATGTTATTTGGCTGTTAATCTGATCCTGCACAGGAACAGGGATAAAAGGTATTATAAGTTCCCTCAATGTTTCCTGATTGAGTCTTTGTTGGACAGACCCTCTGGACATCCGGTCTGTCAATTCACGTATTGGAGCAGAATTAAAATATAGGGCATACACATTAGGCTGATAACTGTCCGGTAAACGAAAACATAAAACATTATCCGAACACGCCGCACCGTTTAATTCGTCGCTTATTACACCAAATTTTCCAATGGTCCCGACACGCCCTGTCACAATATCTCCGGAAGATACAAGTTTTGAATGATTGTCCGGGACAACAGAATAGTTTACATCAACATCAACCAGTCCGTCATGGATATTTGTGCCTCTAATATAATGCAAAAATCCTTTTTGATATGTAAAATATTCTTTTGCACATTCTCCAGTAAAAACATATGCAGCAATTTCGTTAAGGGATTTTGCGTTCTTATCATAGTTTTTTATTGCTTCTTGAATTTTATCATATTTAGGCTGATAAAATTCCGCATCTATCCTGTTCTGAATATTAAAACATTCAGAAAATGATTTTATCGACACACCGCCATCTGAAATAGCCGACATATCAACTCCAAGTTCATTTTCAAGTAATTGTTCAGCCGTTAAGTACTGTTGATCCGCTTTATCCAACAACGTATGAGCCTCTGTTACTGTATTTTTCACCGTCTGCTGAAAAACATCTCCAAAAACAGGAATTATAATTTCCCTTATTTTATACAGAAAGAGGTTTGGCTGGACATTCCCTGTAGTTTCTCTGATTGTTTGATTTCTTCCATACTTTGTAAGCAAAAAGGTTGAAAGCACATATGGGTTGATTGTCGATTTAAGTCTGATTATTCCCACATGTCTGTCTGAATTGGCCGGCAATATATTTTTTTCTACGACAGCACAATTACCTATGGTTCCCACTGTAGAAATGACAACATCATTTTCGTGTAAAGCGGTTCTTGGATTTGCAATATGCGCCTCTTTAGAAATATATGCTTTTCGTGATAAATCAAACCTGTTTTGCTTAGGCGATGTTGCAGAAATAAGATTTATTCCGCTTGTTTCGTCATAATCTATTGAGGTATGAATTCCGTCCGTAACAGTGCTAATATCATCTAATCTGACATGAATTTTATTTTCTATTGTCTTTTTCAACAACAAATCATGTTTGTTAAAATATTCTGCATCTATTCTGCGTTCAGCCGTAAGCTGCGAAAACAAAACTTCGCTGCACTCAAGCCCATCCATCAAAGTCCTGTATTTTGCATCATTAAAGGGCTCAACAGACGGGTCAATCAAAAAAAACTTAGGCCTTCTTTTTTAGCAAATTCAATAAAAGCTTCAGCTATTCCATCCTGACTATAAATATTGTCTGGATTAGGATTTTCCATGTCCGGATCATGATTAAATAAATCATGTTTTACAAAAATATGGCCATGCGTATCTTTAACACGTTCCGCTCTTTCGGTAACATCCTCAGCCACAAGGTAATATTTTTTAACCATTGTATCCAGCATGTTATATTCCGCAAGCGAAATCGGTTTATTTGGATTTTCTCCCAACACAGGAGCCTCTTTATAATGAGCCCTGTCTTCTTCAGACAACTTTAAAAATTGTTTAAATGTTAAAACTTCTTCATAATCACCAGAATCTTTCTTGTTGTTCTTCAGCTCAAACCTGATGTTTTTTAACACCCATTTTCTGTGAGAATCTAAGTTGCCATATTGCGCAACAAATAAATCTTTAATGAATGAGGTGCTTCCATTGACGGTTTTATGTTCTTCTATGTCTGTTCTGGTCTGAATTTTTACCGTATAATTAGATTTTTTATCAGCAGCGTCATATTCTTCTTCTGTAACCTGCAATTTATCGGCTTTCCTGATATAAATCTTTTCCGTGATATACCTGTAACTTGTCCATGTTACATAGTTTTCCGTCACATATATTTTTTCACCAGAGTTATCTTTGCTTGGTTGCTGCATTGTTGCGAAGAAAATAGGGTAGTCTATATTGCCACTTTCGTTTGCTATAGGTTTAGGGCAGATGTTAGGGAATCCGCAATTTTCGTTCGTCCATTTTTGCACAAACAAAACACTGGTTTTTGTTCCTGTATGTGGTCTAAAAACATTTCCGTGTAAACCTACAACAGCAAGAATACGGCATCTTTCTGCAATGTATTCACGAATAAGTTTATCGTTTGAATTATTGAATCTTCCTTGGGGCAGAACAACGGCCATTCGTCCGCCAGGTTTAAGAAAATTGAGATTTCTTTCAATAAACAAAATATCCCTGCCTACCGCTTTTTGAAGCTGCCCCTTTGCATTATGACCCAGATCATATATTTCCAACTGTTCCTTATTGTCAAGATTTCCCGCAAACGGCGGATTAGCCATCAAAATATCAAAAAGAAATGCCTGATACTTTTCCTTATCTTTTGTGGACGTTGAGTTGGCGCTTAAACTGGATAATTTTCCAAAACCTTCATGATATTTATCCTGCCATTTATCTACGCTTGTATATGCTTTTTTCCAATTTGGATAATCAAGTGTATTAAGCTCGATAACATTTGTATGCCCGTCTCCAGCAATGATATTCAGCATACGACCGACACGAACGGATTTTTCGCTGAAATCAATGCCAAATACATTGTTTTGAACGTATTGCAACTCCTTTGGCGTTCGGCTTCTTGTTGTAAAAAGGTTAAAAGCTTCAGGATTGAGTTGTTTCCATACATGAAAGATGGTATGCATCGGAAAACCGCAGCTGCCAGCGGCAGTATCAATCATGGTTTCATCAGGTTTCGGGTTTAACATTTTTACACACATGTCGATAACATATCTTGGCGTAAAATATTGTCCCATACCTTCTTTTTGATTCTGATTAACAAGATGTTCAAAAGCGTCGTCAACCACTTCAAGATTTGAATTGAATAATTTAACATTTTGTAATTCTCTGACACACGACTTAACTGTTGCTTTCTGCATTTCAAGCATTGAATCTGCTGGAAAAACTCCCGGCCATTTTCCTTTGGCATTCTGGAACAGTGTATTAAGCCTGTTATAAATATCATCAGGGGACTCGGACTCATTTACCCTGAATTCCATTGTCCTGAATTCTGAATCATCAATGTCCTTAAGTTCTTTACCCGCTTTATTCATTAAAATCGCTATTTCATCGGCATCAGATCCAGAAAGGATTTCGTCATACAATTTGATAAAAATCAGCTTAAAGATTTCTTCAAATGCTTTATCACTGGAATCATTGGCTCCAAATCTTTGTTCCACTTCCAATATAATATCTTTTAATGTTTCTGTTTGAAGACGGTCGGCCTGCATCAGCTGTTTAAGGGTAAATCTTCGCTTTTCTTTCCATTCCGTAATGTTTTCACCATTACGTGGAAACTTATCAATAGTGAGCTCATTTTCAAATTCTGAAGCATCATAAAATTTGAGAAGGTTGGATCCGTTGGCAATTGCTCCAATTTTCGGTTGCAACGCACGACAATAAGATTGCATTTGTTGGTATGGAGTAGTGACATCGGTTCCGTCAGCAACATAAACACTTTTAACTTTGGGACGTTTTACTTCAATAAGAATATCGATTTTTCCAGTCTCATCTTTATTAAATACCGCAATGTCGACACGTTTATTTTTGATGACTTCCTTGCCTGCAAAAACTACCGGTAATTCAAATTTAATCTGATCACACGTATAACCGTATTCTTCGATAAGCTTATGGACGTAAAGCTGCCTGATTATTTCTTCAGGAGTAAGCTTAAAATAATCCCCTTCGTCATTCTTTCCACGAATTATACAATCAACTCCGGGCTGACCGTCAATCCTGTCATATATGCGATTATTGATCCAATCCTGATCTTTTTGTGTAAACTGAGAAATATGGCTTAATTCATCAGCGTCCAGAATATCATTGATGCGTTTTGACATTTATGTTTCCTCCAATTGCAGATCTTGTTTCCAATTATTCACGAATACCGTTTTTCCATCCAGAAAATGTTATTCTTATTAATAATATGTTCG
>CAZFCH010000139.1:0-4166 GCA_964517445.1 uncultured Oscillospiraceae bacterium
AGGCTGCAGGTCTCCTGACCCGTGACCCGAGAATGAAAGAGCGTAAAAAGTACGGCCTCAAAGCCGCACGTCGCGCACCTCAGTTCAGCAAGCGCTGATCCGAGACAAGAGAACAGAATATTTGTTCAGCAAGAGCCCGAAAGTTTGTGCTTTCGGGCTCTTTTCATGTCAATTCGTTGGAATGATATGGGATCGTCTGCGGAAAATCATTTTGTTCTTTCAAGCGCTCAAACTGTGCGTAGTTCAGATGCACCGGATAGCGATGCAGCGTCATTTTCCCTTGTCGGAATAGGATCTCACTGTAAGAGCCCCTTTCCAGTGTGCCAGTCATGACGGCCATTCCGCCCGCCGCCAGCACCTGTTTTGCCGCCTCCCGTGCCGCATCGCTGCGCAGCTGCGGGTCGCTGACGAATACAATGCCCCGGATTTGTCCGTTGTACAGGCGGACAGAGGCATTTATTTTGACCGGGCGATACCAGAAGCCGCCTGCGTCCTGCTCCGCAAGATTCTGCAAAAAGAGCGCATCGGCATAATAGGAGACACCAGACAAATGGCTGGAAAAGAGATTTAGAATTTCCGGCCCGCGCCCGTATTTCGGCACAGGAAAGAGCAAAAGCCCGTATTCGGACAGCAGTTTTTCGGTTTCATGGACGAGCCGGTCACATGCTGCGTCACAAGGCATCTTGTCCAGCCCATAGGCACAGTCCAGAACAGCCAGGTCAGCTTGCTGATCTCGGATAGGGTCGCAGGCGTAGACCTGCGTGTCCTCTGTATAATCCCCGGAAAAGAATGCAGATTTGCCTTTTTCGGCGAATCGGTACCACACACTGCCTGCGCAATGGCCGCTGCGCCCCCACTGAACGGACAGTTTTTGAAGCCGTCCAGCCCCGTTGGGGCAAAGCTCCTCCAATGTGCAGCATTTCTGTATGATGAATGGGAGCTGCCGAAGTGTTTTCTCCGTTGCAATCACTGTTCCCCGAAAGCTGTTTTCATATAGCCACGGCAGCGCGCCGGTGTGGTCTGCGTGGGAATGGGTCAGGAACACGGCGTCCAGATTACATATCTGCTCCCGTGTCAGGCGTGGATACGGGTTCTCCGGTGTGTCTGCCATTTTTCCGCAATCCACCAGAAAACGGATCGTTTCACCTTGTACCAGAAAGCAGTTGCGGCCATGCTCTCCCACGCCGCCGGCGATGATCAGCTCCATGTTACGCCTCCTTATGCTTGCCCACGCAGCGGTTGAACACAAGCAGCGCTGTTGTTGTAATGACTACACACAGAACCGCCATTGCCATACCGAGGGATACGCTGCCCTGCTCAAATTCGCGGTTGATATAGGTGGAGACCACAAGCGTATTGGGAGGCGCGATGAGGCTGGCTGTCACCAGTTCACGGAAAGCAATGATGAAGATCATCATCCACCCGGCAAAAATGCCGCGGGAGATCATGGGAAGTGTGATGGGGCGGAATACATACGAGGGCGTACCGCCAAAAACCCTGCCCGCCTGCAGAAGGCTGTCGTTGATCTGGGTATAGGCAGATGTTACGTACTGCACGGTGTAAGGCAGATACAGCACCACATATGCCAGCACCATGATACCGATGGTGTTATAGAGAGGCAGCACCTTGTAGATCGCGTTCCAGAACAGCATAATACCGATAACCAACACGATACTGGGCAGCATTTCCGGCAGCAGGCTCACACCTTCCAACACTTTTTTGAAAAAGCCTTTGGACTTGCGCACAGCCACCACGACCGCTGTGCCGATCACAGAACATATCGTTGCGGAGGAGACTGCGAGAAACAGGCTCTTCCAAATGGAGGCCAGAGCCTTCGGCGTGCTCAGCAGCTCCTTGTAGTGGTCAAGGGTAAAGTTCCCGGCCGCGAGGCCGTAGCCCCGCAGCTTAATCAGAGACGTGGAGATGATGGAAAAATACGGTACGCCGATGGCTACCAGCACCACCAGCGCCACCCACAACCATGCACCGATTTGCCCAACAGTTGATAACTTTGTCTGCACCGGACGGCTGCCCTTACCGCTGACCAAACGGTAGCTGGTTTTGTTGGTAATGTAGTTCTGCATCATCCACATGGCCATGCAGATACAGACCAAAATGGACGACAGACTGGCCGAGCGGCCGAAGTCGATGGGCGCAGTGGTGGAGTAGCGATGGATATCGGTGGTGAACACATAGAACCCGATGCGCCGTCCCAGCGTGTAGGGTGTTCCGTATTCAGAAAGCGTCTTGACGAACACCAACAGCGCGCCGATGGCATAGTTTCCGGTGAGCAGCGGTGCAAAAATCTTCCGCAGCCGCATGCCGAAACTTGCGCCGAACACTGCACCGCTTTCCTCCAAACTGGCCGGAATGTTCAGCATGGCATTTTTCATCATTGTCATGAGAAAAGGGAAGACATGCAGGCTCATCACCAGCACCAGCCCGCCAAAGCAGAAGAATCCCTCTGACCACGAGCCGATGGCCGGAAAAAGCTGCTGAAACAGGCCATTTTTCTGCATGAACAAGATCCATCCCATGGACGCTATATACGGCGGTGTCATAAACGGAATCATGAAGATGATGTCCAGCCAACTATATTTTTTCAGCTGCGTGCGGGCCAGCAAATAAGCCGTCGGCACTGCGATGACAGTGGAGCACAGCACAACACAAACGCCCAGCAGCAAAGAGTTGCAGACAGTCTGCACGTTTTCGGAATTCGCAATGGTTCTCCATGCCTGATACAGGTCAAGGCGACCATCTACGATGGCCGCCTTGGCGAAGACTGTAATCAGGGGGCAGAGAATCAAGCCGGTCAGAAGTACCAGCAGCAGCGCCGGCAGCAGATTCCTTTTCAGATTGATTTGTCTCATATGCCCCGATATATTACTCGCAAAGGCTGTTGAGCTTTGCTGCAGTGTCGGAAGCAACCTCCATCATCTTGTCCCAGTCGGTTGTTATCTGGGGAATGTCGGAGAGATTGGTGCGATTCTCGCACTGCACATCGCTGCGGCCGGGCAGCAGGTAAGCGTCGGCAACAAGCTGCTGAGCCTCATCCGAGAACAGGAAGTCAATAAACGCCTTGGCGTTATCCATGTTAGGAGCAGTCTTGAGAATCATGGCCGGGCGAGGGTTGACAACTGTGCCGGATGCGGGGTAGTAGATGCTCAGAGGCTCGCCCTTTGCTATGGAGGAGTATGCGTTGTAGTCCACGCCCGCAATCAGGATGCCCTTTTCGCCGGTGGTAACGGCTTCCAGCGCAGCCTTGTTGGCGCCGGGAACGGTCAAACCGTTGTCCGCCCAGCTCTGCATGATGGCTTCGCCGTTATCAATGCCGGTCACAAGACCTGCGAGAAAGTCCTTGCACGCGCCGGACTTTTCCGGATCGGGGATGGCGATCATGTCCTTATACTGCTCGTCAGCCAGTTCAGACCAGTCGGCGTTCAGTTCGGAAATGACTGTGGTGTTGTAGATAACGCCGACGGCAGAGGCACTGTAACCAAACAGGGTGCTGTCACTGTCTATCCAGCCATCGTTGATTTTATCCGCATTGGCGGGAGTGTAGCTTTCCAGCTGGCCGTCTGCTTTCATGCTCAGACCGTCGGACCAGGAGGCGAGAATGACCACATCGGCAACGGGATTAGCCTGCTCTGCTTCCAGGCGAGCCAGAATTTCACCGGTTGTGCCCTGGAACTGCTCTACCTCAACGCCGGTCTTTTCGGTAAAGGCAGCAGCCAGCTTGTCGGCAAGACCGGCGGGGCTGGGCATATAGACTGTCACCTTGCCGGAGAGCTGCTGTTCGGTGTTGTCCGAAACAGACTGCTCATTTTCGGTGGAATTTGAATCATCCTGAGACGGCTGATTGCCGCAGGCTGCCAGACTCAGACAAAGGCACAGTGCAAGCAGCAGACATACGATACTTCTTTTCATGCTGATAAAACCTCTTTCTTTTGAAAAGTAATAACTTGATTGGGATCTATGTAAATGGATAAAACTTCACCGGGCTTTACCTTCTGGCCGATGTGAAGTGTCCATATTACCGATTGATATGGAACTGTAACCTCATAGGTGCTTCCCAGATACTGCACGCTCTGAACAGGAAGCTCAAAGTGCGGCGCGCCCTTTACCGGCGTTTGGGCAGCGGCTTCCGGGCGGAACATCTCCGTTTC
>CAZFCH010000140.1:0-4128 GCA_964517445.1 uncultured Oscillospiraceae bacterium
AAAAAAAGAAATACCGGCGATTCACGGTTTATTCTGTGAATCGCCGGTATTATTTTAATCAGATTTAGTTTGCTTCTTACTTCTTGGGGATGAGCACTTCCGTGCCGCCCATGTAGGGACGCAGGACTTCGGGAATGGTCACGCTGCCGTCGGCCTGGAGGTGATTTTCAAGGAAGGCGATGAGCATACGCGGAGGTGCGACGACGGTGTTATTGAGGGTGTGCGGCAGATACATCTTGCCGTCCTCACCCTTGACGCGCATCTTGAGGCGGCGCGCCTGAGCGTCACCGAGGTTGGAGCAGGAGCAGACTTCGAAGTACTTCTGCTGTCTGGGAGACCAGGCTTCAATGTCGCAGGACTTGACCTTGAGGTCCGCCAGGTCGCCGGAGCAGCATTCGAGCTGGCGCACGGGAATCTCCATGCTGCGGAACAGCTCGACGGAGAAGCGCCACATCTTCTCGTACCATGCCATGGAATCCTCGGGCTTGCAGACGACGACCATTTCCTGCTTCTCAAACTGATGGATACGGTAAACGCCGCGCTCCTCAATGCCGTGTGCGCCCTTCTCTTTTCTGAAGCAGGGGCTGTAGCTGGTGAGAGTCTGGGGCAGCTTGTCCTCGGGGATGATCTGGTCGATGAACTTGCCTATCATGGAGTGCTCGCTGGTGCCGATGAGGTAGAGATCCTCACCCTCTATTTTGTACATCATGGCGTCCATTTCGGTCTGGCTCATGACGCCCTCGACAACGTTGCCGTGGATCATGAACGGCGGGATGCAGTAGATGAAGCCCTTATTTATCATGAAGTCGCGCGCATAGGCGAGGACTGCGGAGTGCAGGCGGGCAATGTCGCCCATGAGGTAATAGAAGCCGTTGCCGGAGACGCGGCCGGCGGCGTCCATATCGATGCCGTTGAAGCTCTCCATTATCTCGGTGTGATAAGGAATCTCAAAATCGGGGACGACGGGCTCACCGAAGCGCTGAACTTCAACGTTCGCGCTGTCATCCGGGCCGATGGGGACGGAGGGGTCGATGATGTTCGGGATGTTCAGCATGATCTCATGGATGCGCTTTGCGTATTCCTCCTCGAGACCTTCAAGCTCGGTGAGACGGTCGGCCTGAGCCTTGACCTGAGCCTTGACTTTTTCGGCCTCTTCAAGCTTCGAGGGGTCCTTCTTCGCCTGACCCATGAGCATGCCTATCTGCTTGGAGAGAGAGTTGCGGCTTGCGCGCAGGTCGCTTGCCTCGGTTATGGCTGCGCGGTTCTTCGCGTCGAGGTCGAGAAGCTCATCCACGAGGGGGAGCTTTGCGTCCTGAAATTTCTTCTTGATGTTCTCTTTGACTGCGTCGGGGTTTTCTCTTATGAACTTAATATCGAGCATTTTTCTTATCTCCCAATAATTTATTTCAGATTTTTCAGCTTTTCAATGAGCGCTTCCCTATCGTCCGCGCCGTAAAACTCGAGCTCTATTCTGCCGGTCTTTTTGCCGTCGATGAGCTTGACCTTTCTTCCGAGGCAGCGGCTGAGCTGCTCGGCGACCTCCGCGCTGTAATCCACGGTGATCTCTTTGCCGGCCGGCTCTTCTTCGGGATCCGGCTCTTTCATAAGCTTCGCGGCGAGCTGCTCTGCCTTGCGCACGGAGAGGTTTTTCTTTATTATCTCCTCCGCCGCGGCGAGCTGCTTTGTGTCGCTGCTTATCGGAACCAGGGCTCTCGCATGGCCCGCGGAGAGGCTGCCTTTTTCAACGAGCTCCAGCACCGCCGGGGACAGGCTCAGCAGACGCATTGAGTTTGCAACAGCGGGGCGCGACCTGCCGACGCTCTTTGCCGCCTCTTCCTGGGTGAGACCGTAATCCTCGATAAGGGACTTATAGCCTTTGGCCTCCTCGATGGGGTTGAGGTCTTCACGCTGGAGATTCTCGACCAGCGCGAGCTCCGCCGTTCTGCGGTCGTCTGCTTCAATAACGCGAACCGGGACTTCGGTGAGACCCGCGAGCCGGGATGCACGCCAGCGGCGTTCGCCGGCGATTATCTGATAGTAGCCGCCCGGCAGCTTCCTGACCGTTATCGGCTGAATCAGACCGTACTGGGCTATTGAATCAGCCAGCTCCTGGAGCGCGTCTTCGTCAAAATACTTTCTCGGCTGCTCTGATCGCGGCTCGACTTTGGTTATCGGAAGAGTGAGAAGCTCCGCTTCCTCATCGTCGAAGGACGCGCTGCCGAAGAGAGCGTCAAGCCCTGTTCCGAGACCTTTCTTTTCCTTTGCTGCCATCTATGCCCTCACTTTCCGCATCTGGCAAGAAACTCGACTGCCAGCGCCATATATGCTTTGCTGCCCCGGTTGACGCGGTCGTATACAACGCCGGGCAGACCGTGGCTCGGCGCCTCGGAGAGACGGACGCTTCTGGGAATGACCGTGTCATAGACCTTCTTGCCGAGGTACTTGCGCAGCTCGTTCTCAACCTGCACGGTGAGATTCGCGCGGGAGTCGTACATCGTGAGGACGATTCCCTCGACGTCGAGGCGGCGGTTAAGGTGCTTTGAGCACATCTTGATGCTCGTCATGAGGTCGGCTATGCCCTCGAGCGCGTAGTATTCGCACTGCATGGGGATGAGCACGCTGTCTGCGGCGACAAGAGCGTTGACTGTCAGCAGCTCAAGCGACGGAGGACAATCGAGAAAAATATAATCGTACTCGCTGTATAGGGAGGCTATCGCTTCCTTGAGGACGTATTCCCGGCGGTCTTTATTTATAAGCTCGACCGATGAGGCGGCCAGCTCCTTTGATGCGGGGATGACGTCGCCATATTCGGTGCTCACGACGCAGTCCGCAGCGGGCACATCGTTTATGACCATGTCATAGGTGTTCGGACGCTGAGTTTTGGACACGCCCATGCCGGAGCTTGCGTTGCCCTGGGGGTCGCAGTCCACGAGAAGAATGCGCTTGTCCATGAGCGACAGCGCGGCGCAGATGTTCACGCAGGTGGTGGTCTTCCCTACTCCGCCCTTTTGATTTGCTACCGCTATTATTTTAGCCATAGCTGACCTCCTTTGCTTAGTGCCATTGGTCGACAAATGGCATTATAACAGCAATCAGACGACAATGCAACGTTTCACGTGAAACATTTTAATTTTTGAAACTGGGCACGCAAACAATGTTTCACGTGAAACATCCAGCCGGCATGCAACATAAATACGTTTCACGTGAAACATCCGGGCACAGACAGCACCCGGATGTTGATTGATTATTAAATATGCAGATATGAAAGGCTTAGTACGCGACGCCCCAGTAGATCATGTGCTTCGCGGGCTTGCCGCAGCATGCGCAGACATCGTCAAGATGCTCCTGCTTGAAGGGAATGCAGCGGGAGGACATGCCGGCCTTTTCCTTCATTGCCAGCTCGCACGCCAGCTCGCCGCACCACATGGTCTTGATGAAGCCGCCGTTTTTCTCCTGAAGCTCTTTCGCTTCTTCGATAGAGTGCGCTTCATAGGTGTGCTCGTCGAGGTTCTTCTTTGCTTTCTGATACAGACCGTCCTGAACATCGTCGAGCAGGCCGGGCAGACGGTCGGTAAGCTCATCGAGCTTGACGGTAGTCTTCTCACCGCTGTCGCGGCGAACTACCACACATACGCCGCTTTCAATATCGCGCGGGCCAATCTCAATACGGAGAGGAACACCCTTCATCTCGTACTGCGCGCACTTCCAGCCGAGGCTGTTGTCACTGGTGTCAATCTTTGCACGGAAGCCGGCGGCTTTGACGGACTCATAAACCTCGGTCGCCTTTTCGACGACGCCTTCCTTATGCTGCGCAACGGGGACAACAATAATCTGAACGGGAGCAACACGCGGGGGCAGGACGAGACCGCTGTTGTCACCATGGGTCATGATGATGCCGCCGATGATACGGGTGGAGAGACCCCAGGAAGTCTGCATGGGATACTTCTGGGTGTTGTCCTTATCGGTGAAGGTGATGCCGAACTGCTTGGCAAAGCCGTCACCGAAGAAGTGACTCGTGCCGGACTGAAGAGCTTTCTTGTCGTGCATCATGCACTCAATGGTGTAGGTGTTGACGGCACCGGCAAACTTTTCCTTATCGGTCTTGTTGCCGCGGATAACGGGCATGGC
>CAZFCH010000141.1:0-4120 GCA_964517445.1 uncultured Oscillospiraceae bacterium
ATTATTTTATCAGCTCCGTGACGACGTGCTGGCACAGCAGCAGCCCTGCCGAAGCCGGGACCCACACGAGTGAGCCGGGAACGCTTCGCCGTCCCGGTGGGGGAGCTTCCATCTGTTCTGCCTCCATCGGCTCCTCCGGGCTGAACACCACGGCGTGGTGCGTTACGCCGCGCTGCCGCAGCTCCCGCCGCACGACGCGCGCAAGCGCGCAGCCGCTGGTCTTGGAAATGTCGGTTATCTGCAACAGTGATGCGTCCTTCTTGTTCCCCGTGCCGAGTGCGGAGATGATCGGTATCCCGCGCTCCATGCAGCTCATTATCAAATCGACCTTGCAGGAGACAAGATCGATCGCATCGACGACATAGTCATAGTCGCCGAAGAAGCGCTCCCTGTCCGCCGCCTCATAATGCCCTTCGATGCACTTCACATTTATATCCGGGTTTATGTCCAGCGCACGCTGCGCCATGACAGCGGCCTTGCCCATGCCGACGGTGGAGCCGAGGGCGCAGAGCTGACGGTTTATGTTGCTCTCGCTGACCGTATCTTGGTCAATTAGGGTCAGCTGACCCACCCCCGCTCTTGCCAGTGCTTCGGCACACCAAGAGCCGACGCCGCCGAGACCGAACACGGCAACATGGCTTGCTGCAAGCTTTTCCATAGCCTCTTCGCCCAGCAGCATCCGTGCGCGCAGAGTTCTTTCGTTCATTGTCTTTCCTCCGAAAAAAGGCCGCCTGACGGCGGCCTTTTGGTTTGCCTTATGTGCTTTATTTGCCGACGAAGTTAATGCCGGTGCCGACGGAGGTCTCATAAGCGGAGGTGAGCTCCTCAATCCATGCGTTCATATCGGTGGAGAGCAGGCTGTTCTCAGCGAGATAATCGCTGTACTGCTCGCCCTCGCCGACAAAGTACATCACATGATACCCGGCGTAGCTGCTGCTCTCGCCGTAGACAATGCCGGTGTCGCCGGCCTTATGTCCGGCAAAGCAGAAGTCGTTGAACTCCTGAACCATCTGACCCTTAGTGATTCCCTCGTACAGGCCGCCGTTGGTGTTGGAGCCTTCATCCTCGGAATACTCGTTTGCGAGCGCGGCGAAGCTGTCCTCGGTCTTGTCGCCGGCATTAAACTCAGCAAGAATTTCCTCGGCGCGTGCCTTGGCTGTGGCCTTGGCCTCATCGGTGTAAGTACCGTCCTCGGACGCCTCGGCCTGTATAAGGATGTGGCGCACGGAAACGGTGTTATAGTGGTTGTCATCACGGCTGAGGAACACGACGATGTTGTAGCCGGTCTCGCTGCTGTTTACTTCGGCGGTGATGTCACCGGCTTTGCGGCTGGCATCCTTGAGCCAGTCGGCCGCAACGCTGATGCTGCTGCCGGAAACGTAGGAAGAGGACTGAGCGGTGCCGTCGATTCCGGAAGCGGTGAGCGCGGCGTTGAGCTTCTCTTCGCCTTCAAGAGCCGAGTCTGCTTCGTTGTAGGCTGCGACTATTGCATCGGCCTTGGTCTTTGCGGCGTCGAGCGCTTCGGTGGTGACGGTCTCGGTATCATTGCCGTCTGCATCCTGGGTGGTGGTCTTCTCAGCTTCTACGAAATAGTAGACATAGCTGAACTTATCCCAGGAGTCCTTATTCTCTTCGTACTTTGCCTCAAGCTCATCAGAGCTGTATTCCAGAGAATTCTGCTTCTCAGTGAGGACCTTGTTGGCAAGAGCTGCGTCTATGGCGGCGCCGCGCGCCATCTCGACCGTCACGCCCTGACCGTAGTTTGCGGCAAGCATCTTATCGGCGCTGGCGTAGCCCTGAGTCTTTGCGAGGGAGTCGAGGTTCTCAAAATTTGCGTCGACTTCGGCTATCTCCTCATCAGTGAGCTCGATGCCGTTTGCCTCGGCATAGTCGCACAGAGCCTTGACCTGAAGCAGCTCGCTCTCAGCCGCAGTCAGGAACTGCTCTTTCCATGTGTCGCCGTAGGGGCTGGTCTGCTTGTCGAGGCCTTTGATGCCCGAGGAGGTATCAAGGCCGAACAGTGAGGCATAGCTGCCGTACTGATTGACGGTGCTGTAATACTGTGTAGCATAATGGTAGCTGAGCTCGGAGGCAGAATACTTCCTGTCGCCTACGGTGTAAGCCGTGGTCTTATACAGGATTCCGGAGTCAAGAAAAATAATAAGCGCGATTAGCAGCACGACACCGATGGTACCCAGCGTCCAGCGCCTCTTGCTCTGCGCCTTTTTGCGGGCCTCTTCCTGTGCGGCCAGCATCTTCTTGTCGGTACCGGCCTCGCGGGCGGCCTGACGAATCTTCTTCTCGGTCGATGCACTCATCTTATGTCATCTCATCCTTTGCGTAATTTTCGCGTAATGCGTAGGTCATTAAACAGACTTAGGTATTATAACGCAAGTTTCCCCGCGATTCAAGCCATATTGCGACTATTCTCAAATTATTAAAATAAGATTTATAATTTATGCTGTTTTTGGCATAAATATGTGCTAAAATAAATACAGTTCATCACGGAGGTGCCAATGAACCGTAAGCTCACCGCGACGGCTGTGGCTGTCATGCTGGCTGCCTGTATCGTTCTGGACAGCCGCTTCACCCTCGAAACAACCGAATACAGCGTACGGTTCGACAATCTCCCGCCGGAGTTTGACGGTTTCCGCATTGCCGTTCTCTCCGACCTGCACGGGATGAGCTTCGGCAAAGACAACTCCCGGCTCGTCCGCGCCGTGTCGGACGCAAAGCCCGACATGATTGCCATCCTCGGGGACATGATAACCTACCCCTCTGACCTGCCCGCCCTTGAAAGTCTGCTCGACGGCATTGAGGGCATCGCGCCCATATACTGCATAAACGGCAACCATGAATGGGCGGCGCATTGCGTGGACAAGGTGCGGGAACTCATGCTCAGCCATGGTGCGCACGTTCTGAGCAATTCCTATGAGCCTTTATACTGCGGCTCTTCGCGCATCATCGTCTGCGGCGCGGAGGACAAAAACGGCCGCGCCGACATGGAAAAGCCGCCGGAGCTTGCCGCAAGGCTGCGTGAGGAGTACACGGACGACTTTGTCCTCTGGCTCTATCACCGCAATGATACGCTCACGGCTTTCCCCGATTTGCCGGTCGACCTCGTCCTCAGCGGCCACGCCCACGGCGGCATAGTCCGTCTGCCGCTTATCGGCGGTCTGCTCGACGTTCACCGCAAGCTCGGTGCGGAATACGAAATGGGCGTATATGAAGAGAATAACACCGTGATGATTGTTTCGCGCGGGCTCGGGAACTCAATCTCCGTTCCGCGCTTTCTCAACCGTCCGGAGCTTGTGTGCGTGACACTGAAGTCTTTGGAATGATACGCAGCCATATGTGCGGCTCCCTGTGCATATATCGGCTGTAAGCTTATTAAACAGGAGGTATACTATGGATATAGATGATCTGATTTTCGGTGACTATAATCCCGGTCCCAGTCAGAAGTAACACGGCCGGGCGACAACAAAATTACGGGCAGCCCCGCACGGAGCTGCCTGAAAATAAAAGAGAAAGAGAGAAGAGACATGAAGGTACTGATGCTCAACGGAAGCAGCAAGGCAAACGGCAACACCTATCACGCTCTTGAGGAAGCAGGCAGACAGCTCAAGGAAGAAGGCATCGATTACGAAATTTTCCAGATCGGCCCGGCTCCGGTGCGCGACTGCATCGGCTGCAACCGGTGCACGGAAAACGGCTGCATCTTCACGGACGACAGCGTAAATGAGTTTATCGCCAAGGCAAAGGAAGCCGACGGCTTCATTTTCGGCACACCCGTGTACTACGCCCACCCGAGCGGACGCATACTTTCTTTTCTTGATCGCGTGTTCTACAGCAGCGCGAAATTCCTCGCTTTCAAGCCAGGCGCGGCAGTCGCAATCGCTAGGCGCGGCGGCACAACAGCTTCTTTCGACGCGGTGAACAAATACTTCGGCATATCCAATATGCCGGTCGTATCGTCGAGCTACTGGAACACCGCCCACGGCGCCGCCCCCGGCGAGGTCACGCAGGACGCCGAGGGAATGCAGACGATGCGCAACCTTGCACGCAACATGGCATGGATGCTCAAATGCTTCGAGGCCGGAAAGGCCGCAGGCGTTTCTCT
>CAZFCH010000142.1:0-3961 GCA_964517445.1 uncultured Oscillospiraceae bacterium
CGATATCAACGGCGTCACCGTCTGACTCGATGTTGACTTCCCGGAGGGTGAACTCCGCCGCAGCATCACCCGTGGTGGTAACGGTAATGGTGTTGTCCGTTGCCGTGGTGCTGTCGGTCTGCGTGATGACCGTTTCCGTAGTCTGCAGCTCGTTCTGTACGCCGCCGACCTGCGTGACGTACTGTCCTGTGCTGTCTGCGGAAACGGTGATGCTGCCCTGGTCAATGTTGTACTCCTCAGCAAACGCCGATACCGGCAGCGATGCCATCAGAAGCAGCACCATAAGAGCGGACAGAATGCGTTTTGTTTTCATGTTATTTATCTCCTCTTTTGTTATCGCCACGATTCATTTTTCGTGCATCACAAAAGGCGCGCTCAGCCCATGATTGCTCATGAGCGGAACGCGCCCTTAAAAAAGCGTGTGTTTGTTTTTATGAACAGCCCAAAAGGACAGGCTTAACCTGTCGCGTCGTGTCACTTCAAGTATGGGGTTCGGCTTCATGCTTGTCATGCCCCTTTCGCGGCCAATTTCATTCGCGGCATATAAATCTATCCAATCTGATGATAACATAAAAAGCTGCTGACCGCAAGGGCTTTTTAGACAGTAAGGCAGATTTTGTCTGTTAGCCGCGGCAGAATGAGAGCCTGTCTCCGCACAGGCACGGAGGCAGGCTCTGCTCTAAGATGTTGTGTTTTATTTCTTATTTCCGAAAAGGCCGCGGACGATGGAGTTGGAGCCGGAGCGCATGACGGAGCTGAGAGCGTTCCGCGCGGCGCGGGTGGCAATGGTCTTGGTGCTGGTCTTCTTGCCGCCGGTTATGGAATTGATGATATTCGTACTGATAGAGCCCATAACGGAGGACGCGGCGCTCGACACGGCGCGCTGAGCGACCTTGGACTTTGCGGCTGCTTCCTTCTCTTTCTGCTTTTCGGCAGCCTTTTCCTCCTTAAGGCGCTGACGCTCAGCCTCTTTCTCCTCTTTGAGACGGGCCTTCTCCTCCTCGGCTGCCGCGGCAGCTTCGGTGCGCTGGCGCTCAAGCTCTTCATTCGCACGGTTGAGAATCTCATAAGCAGACTCTCTGTCGACGCTCTCGCGGTACTTGATATCAAACTCGTCGCTGACGATAATGCTCTGTACCTTCTTCTCATCGGCAGGCCCCATAAGGCTCTGCGGCGGGAGGATGTTGGCGCGCTGCACAATGCCGGGGACACCCTTCTCATCAAGGAAGCTCACGAGCGCTTCGCCGACGCCGAGCTCCATGATTGCAGTCTCGGTATCGAAAGCGGGGTTCACGCGGAAAGCGCTTGCCGCGGCGCGGACGGCTTTCTGCTCGGCGGGGGTGTATGCACGGAGCGCATGCTGGACACGGTTGGAGAGTTGGGCAAGGACATCATTCGGGATATCCGACGGGCTCTGGCTGACAAAGTAGACACCGACGCCCTTGGAGCGGATGAGCTTGACGACCTGAACAATCTTCTGGATGAGAGCCTTGGGCGCGTCACTGAAGAGCAGGTGCGCTTCATCGAAGAAGAAAATCATGCGCGGCTTCTCAAGGTCACCGACCTCGGGCAGACGCTCGAACAGCTCGGTCAGCATCCAGAGAAGGAACGTGCCGTACACGGTCGGGCTCTGGACAAGGCGCTTGCTGGAAAGAATGTTTATATAGCCGCGGCCGTCAACGTCGGTACGCATCCAGTCACGGATATCAAGCTCGGGCTCACCGAAGAACAGCTCACCGCCCTCGCTCTCAAACGCGAGCAGCGCGCGCTGAATGGCGCCGATGCTGGCGGCGGAGACGTTGCCGTAGGCAGTCGTAAACTCGGCGCGGTTATCGCCGACATACTGGAGCATGGCGCGCAGATCCTTGAGATCGAGCAGGAGCAGGCCGTTATCGTCCGCCACTCTGAAGACAATGTTGAGCACGCCCGTCTGTATCTCGGTCAGGCTGAGAAGCCTTGCAAGCAGAGTCGGTCCCATGGAGCTGACGGTGACTCTGACGGGATGGCCCTCATCGCCGAAAATGTCCCAGAAGCGGGTCGGATAGGACTTATACTCAAAGCCGTCAAGCCCGAAGCGGGCGATGCGCGCACGCATATCCTCGCTGTCCTTCCCCGCTTCGCACATGCCGCTCAGGTCGCCCTTGATATCCGCAAGGAAAACCGGCACGCCCATATCGGAAAAGGACTCTGCCATGACCTTCATGGTGATGGTCTTGCCGGTGCCGGTCGCGCCGGCGATGAGGCCGTGGCGGTTTGCCATGGAGGGCAGCAGATATATGGGTTGGTCTGCCTGGGCAAGACGGATCTTTTTATTTTCGTACATTCTCTATACCTCTCTTTTCCATATGTTATATTGCGATTTACTTTTTTTCTTATAATACCATAGCTTGCCCGTGAGCACAACACCAAACTGTTTCTCAGCATTAATGAATTTATCGTAAATCTTTTTTGCAGACGGTCAGCAGCTCGCCGGTGTATATTGAGTTTTTTTCAAAGATGTGTTATCTTAAGAGAAATTAAATCTTTTTATAACAAGCTTAACTTATATTCAAGCCGTAAGCGAAGAGAGAGAGGTTTCCGCCTTGAAAACCAGAGTCATTTCTGCCATCGTCCTGCTGACCATCACTTTTACCTGCGTGCTGGTCTCCCCTGTCACCCGCGTTCTGTTCTTTGCCGCTGCCGCGGCGCTGTGTGCATACGAGTTCAGCAAGAATGTTGAGAAGCTCGAAGCGCGCTGCACACTGTGGGTAATGTTTGTTTACATCGGGGTGCAGGCGGCGCTGGTAATACTGCAGGATGTGTATGCCGTGTTTGACACGGGCATGCTCGCGTACAGCGCGCTGTTTGTGTTCTGCATATATCTGGCGCTCTTCTCCGGCATAGTACACAAGCAGGTCTCCGGCAAGGGCGCGCTCTTCACGCTCGCCGGACTCACCTATCCCTGCGTGCTGTTCGGGGTAATAATGGTGATAAGCGTGAGCCGGATATGGGTGTTCACGCTGGTTATCGCGTGCTTCTCGACCTGGGTGTGCGACAGCTTCGCGATGTTCGGCGGCAAGTGGTTCGGCAAGCACAAGGTTGCTCCGCTCGTAAGCCCCAACAAGACCGTCGAGGGCTGCATCACGGGCGCTGTCTCCTCGCTGTTTGTAGGACTTATAGTTTATTTTATATTCAAAGATCAGCACACACTGTCCGTATGGCTGTGCATGGGCACGGCATTTCTCGCATCGACCATGGGGCAGATCGGCGACCTTGCGGAGTCTCTGCTCAAGCGCATGATCGGCGTGAAGGATTTCAGCAACCTAATCCCCGGTCACGGCGGTATGTTCGACCGCGCGGACAGTCTGCTTTTCTCAATACCCACAGCATATCTGTGCCTGCTTCTGGCTAATATCTAATCGGACTATTTTCGAGGAGTAATCATGGAAAAGGAAATTCTGAATTGTAAGGAGAAATATTCCAAACGCGCACTGCTGATAGTCAACCCCGTATCCGGGAAGAAGCTGGTAATCCGCTATATTCCGGATATCGTCCGCCGGCTCATGGACAGCGGTTATCTTGTCACGACGGCTGTTACCTCCTGCCGCGGCGAGGCAACGGAGCTGGCAGCGCAGCTCGGCGCGGACTATGATCTTGTCTGCTGCACCGGCGGAGACGGCACACTCAATGAGGTCATATCCGGGCTTGCCTCAAGCGACACAAAGGTCGCGCTCGGCTACGTCCCCTGCGGGAGCACGAACGACTTTGCCTCTACGCACGCACTGTCGACAGACATCCCGACGGCTGCCGCGAACATCGCCGAAAAGGAAATCCGCGAGTTTGACATCGGCTGCTTTGAGGACAGCTTCTTCAGCTATGTTGCGGCTTTCGGCGCGTTCTCATGGCTGAGCTATACGACCGACCAGAACATGAAGAACATGCTCGGGCACACGGCGTATATTCTCGATGCGATAAAGGATGT
>CAZFCH010000143.1:0-3915 GCA_964517445.1 uncultured Oscillospiraceae bacterium
GTTGACACACGCCCCTCAAACGTGCCTGTCTACCTATTCCAGCACTCTCGCATATTTGGCCGATGCGTTGACTCCATTTAAAGCCGTCCGCATTACTCGGCGTGCCACATCTAAGGCATGGAGAATTATAGCAGATTATTTGGATTTGTCAAGGGCGAATTTCAAGTTTTTGAAATTTTCTTTTTCGGAGCGGTTTAATCGCCGCTCCGAAAAGGAAAAAATCACTCTGTATCGATGAGCGTGCCGGAAGCACGGGAATCCTCGCGGGCGGAGAGCAGCTGCGCAAACAGCACTATACCGAGCATGAGCACGACGATGAGCGCCCGCGCGCCGTGATCCATCAGCAGGAGGTAGCGCATCTTCAGATAGGCATGGTAGCCGAGCAGGGAGGCGAACTGCGTGAGCGGCGCGGCAGCGGCGTATTTAAAATAGGCATATGCCATGACGACCGTCAGCACGTCGGCGGCGAAGAAGTAGCGGTCATGCATATGCGGCAGCAGAAACGGGATGCCGACAGCGAGAAGCACGGACACCGCGATGATCACGCCGTTTGTCAGGCGGCGGCGCTTTACGGCGCACACGATAAGTATCACGCCCATATACACAAACGCGGCGATGATGCCTATGCGCGATGCTGCGGCGGTGTCAGTCAGGTTGAGATCATACTGGAAGAAAGCGTACACGGAAGGGGAGTTGTAGTTGAGACCGTCGCCGATGCTGCCGGTCTGGCTGGCGTACAGAGTAAGCGTTTCGAGAAATGGCTTGCCGAGCGCGACGGCGGGGAGCACCAGCAGAATATAAAAGACGGGGAAGAGCAGAAAGTGCCGGAGCTTATACTTGCCCTTGAGCCACAGGACGACCATGACCGGGAGCAGAAACACAGCCTGAAGCTTGAAGCCGAAGGACAGTGTAAAGCACAGAACAGACAGAATCGGCCGGTCGTCAAGCGCAAGATAGATTGCAAGCACGGCGAGCGCGACATAGATGCTGTCGCACTGCGCCCAGAGCGAGCCGTTGAGAATCACGGTCGGCAGGAAGAGGACGGTGAAGAAGCAGGCAATGCGCGCCGGGATACTCTCCCTGACTTTGCCGAGCAGCATCATCGCGCCATAGGCAAGCAGCACATCAAAGAAGATGCTCAGCAGCTTTATCAGGTAAAGATCGCTTATCGACGAATAGGAGAACAGGCACAGGAAGTAGAGATAGGGAATATTGTAATTCCCGAGCGGATAATGCAACGCCTTGAAGCCGCCGTTCTGCCGGTAGAAATCCACCCACTTGCTGAGAAAGTCCTGATAGTCGAGCGTAACATAGTCAAGGCACAGCCCGCGCACCGTGAAGGCGGCGGCAAGCAGCAGCACGGAAACGAGCACGGCTCTCCGGCTTTTCAGAACTCCTGCGTGCTGCAGCAGGAGAAAGGCGAACAGCGCCTCGGCAATCAGTATCAAAATAACTCTGAAGTCCATACAAACCTCGTACGTAAAAAAGATAATAAAAATTCTACCGCAGGAGAGGCTTTAAATCAACGCGGATACTGTAAAACATTTGAAAACAAGCGGCAAGTTTACATAACTTGAATTACATAACACTACGAGAGGACAAACGACGGGTAAAAACAAAAAAGCCAAGGCTTATCACCTTGACAAAAAACATGATTTTACAAAATAATCCTTGACTTTGCAGCATCTGCGATGGTAGAATAGAGCGCTATGTGTATTGGGAGGGGAATCTATGCCCTTTTCCACTCACAATGCAAGTATACCATCGCCGCAGTGTTAAATCAACACCGGCTGCAAAGAGTCTGACAACACAGCCGGGCGTTTGCAATTACTTATAAGGAGAGTGCGCCAATGCCAAAAGATGTCCTCTACGGCAAGACTTTGAGAAAAAGCTTTGCCCGCACCCAGGAGATCAGGGAGATGCCCAATCTGCTGGAAATCCAGAAGAGTTCTTACAAGTGGTTTTTGGAAAAGGGTCTGAAAGAGGTCTTTAGGGATGTTGATTCCGTGACTGACTACTCCGGCAACCTGGAGCTGAGCTTTATTGACTACTCCATGAACGAAAAGCCGAAGTACGACGAGGAGGAGTGCAAGGCAAGAGATGCCACGTACGCCGCCCCGCTCAAGGTCAAAGTTCGTCTGCGCAACAAGGAGACGGAGGAAATCAAAGAGCAGGAGATCTTCATGGGCGACTTCCCGCTCATGACCGCCGGCGGCACCTTCATCATAAACGGCGCCGAGCGCGTTATCGTTTCCCAGATTGTCCGTTCCCCCGGCGTCTACTTTGACAAGACCACCGACAAGGCGATGATCAATACCTACGCCGCAACCGTCATCCCGTACCACGGCGCATGGCTGGAGTACGAGACCGACGCAAACGATGTGTTCTATGTCCGTATAGACAAGAACCGCAAGCTCCCCATCACCTGGTTCATCAAGGCAATGGGCGCTTACGACGAGAACCGTCCTTCCACCTGGCTCAGCTGCGTGAAGGATCCGTTTGTCGGCGTCACCACCAACGAGCGCATCAAGGAAGTCTTCGGCGAGGACGAGCGTATCGTCTCCACCCTCGACAAGGACACCTGCGACACCCGCGAAGAGTGCCTGCTTGAGATCTACCGCAAGCTGCGTCCGGGCGATCCTCCCACGGTTGAGTCCGCAGAGACTCTGCTTGACGGGCTGTTCTTTGACCGCCGCCGCTATGAGATTTCCGACGTCGGCCGCTATAAGTTCAACAAGAAGCTCTCCCTCTTCCCGCGCATCGCTGGCTTTGAGCTGGCTGCTCCCGTGGCAGACCCGTTCACCGGCGAGATTCTTGCCGACGCGGGCGAAATCATCAACCGCGACAAGGCACGCGAAATTTCCGACGCCGGCGTTATCGATGTTCTCCTCAATGTCGACGGCAAGACCGTGCGCGTTTTCTCGAACGGCATGGTGGACATTTCCCACTATGTAGACCTTACGAAGGAAGAGCGCGAAGAGCTCGGCGTCAATGAAAAGGTCCGCGGCATCGTCATGAAGGAGCTTTGCGAGAAGTTCCAGGGCGACGCTCTCAAGGACGCTATACGCGAGAACATCGACGTTCTTATCCCCAAGCACATCGTAAACGACGATATCTTCGCTTCCATCAACTACCTCGACGGCCTTGGCCACGGCATCGGCGAGCCGGACGATATCGACCATCTCGGCAACCGCCGCGTCCGCTGCGTGGGCGAGCTGCTCCAGAACCAGTTCCGCATCGGCTTCAGCCGTATGGAGCGCGTTATCCGCGAGCGCATGACCCTGCAGGATCTGGACATCGTCACTCCCCAGAGCCTTATCAATATCCGTCCCGTGACCGCAGCAATCAAAGAGTTCTTCGGTTCTTCTCCGCTGAGCCAGTTCATGGACCAGACCAACCCGCTGGCTGAGCTGACCCACAAGCGCCGTATGTCCGCTCTCGGCCCCGGCGGCCTCTCCAGAGAGCGCGCGAGCTTCGATGTCCGAGACGTTCACTACACTCACTACGGCCGTCTGTGCCCGATAGAGACTCCTGAAGGCCCGAACATCGGACTTATAAACTACCTTGCATCCTACGCGAGAGCCAATGAGTACGGCTTCCTCGTCGCTCCCTACCGCAAGGTCGAGAAGGGCACCTGCCGCCTCACTGATCAGGTCGACTATATGACCGCTGACGTTGAGGATCAGTACGTTGTCGCTCAGGCCTCCGAGCCTGTCGATGAAAACGGCTGCCTGATTAATAAGCGTGTAACCTGCCGTCACCGCAACGATACGATTGAAGTCAACCGCGAGGATGTCGACTATGTCGATATAAGCCCCAAGATGATGATCTCGATCGCGACCGCGATGATCCCGTTCCTTGAGAACGACGACGCGAACCGTGCTCTGATGGGCGCAAACATGCAGCGTCAGGCCG
>CAZFCH010000144.1:0-3823 GCA_964517445.1 uncultured Oscillospiraceae bacterium
TTCGTAATCATCCTCTTCCGGGATGTCGTATTCCTCGTCGTCCTCGTCATGATAATCAGCATCGGGATCCGGCTTGGCGGCAGCTTCTTTCTTCTTTTTCTTATTCACATAGCTGTAGCCTGCGTAGCCGATACCCCCGATTGCAAGGATTGCCAACAGCATCAGCGGGGCCCAGCTGCTTTTCTTCTCGGTCTTTATCTCCGGCTCTGCTTCGTCAGCCTCGGTGTTCTCTGTTTCTGTCTCCTCCGGCTCCTCGGTCACCGTGCTCTGATGCTCCTCGGTATAGGCTGCCTGCGAATCCTCATCGAGCAGGGCAAACAGATCTGCCTCGTCCACCAGATTCATAAAGTGCACATTTTCATTGCCGTCATCGTCGCGATCAATCACCAGATAGAAGGTATTGCCGTTCTTAGTGACCAGTGTGATGAACTGCTGTCCCGTGCCGGTTGTGGAGCCGATATCATCCACCAGCGTCAGATTTCCGTCCGGAGTGAGACCACCGCTGCTTGTTGAAACCTGCTGCTGGCTCTGCACCATCATGGCGAGCAGCATGCTCAGCAGCTCCTCATTCATTTCGCCGTTGCCGGAGGCGGCCTGTTCAGCCACAGTCAGATAATCGCTGTAGACATAGCCGGTCTGCTCCGGAATCGTGACCTTGTACCAGTCGCCCTCCTCACCGACAACCTCCACCTGTGCGCCGGGGAGAAGATGCCCGATGATCTCATAATCCAGTCCCGCTCCGCTGCGCAGATGCAGATAGGAGCTCACGCCGGTTACCGTACCGATTTTCTCTGCTTCCTGCTCTTCATTCGGATCAAAGCTCCATTCATAATCGCCGAAGCTGAAGGTATAGGTGCCGTCTGCATTGGACGTCACATTGTAGGGAACAGATTCAGAAGCAGCTTCATTTGTGGTATCTGAAGTGCCCGAAGTCTCCGCCGCCGCAGCTTCTGCAGGCTCTTCCGCGTTTTCTCCAGAATAAGCAAAGCAGGTGCCTGCCATGGAAAAGGTGAGCAGTACGCCTGCAAGCAGCGCTGCTGCAAATCTCTTAATTCTCATCGTTCCTGTCCTCCTCGTTATTAAGCTGCGTCATATCGGGTGCCGAATGCTGAAGCTTGCGAAGCACCTCTGCCAGCTGCTCCGGCGTGAGCCTGGCCGCATGCACCATCTCATGAATCTCAGCATTTTCCTGCTCGTGATACTTCTGATCCCATTCCTTCATGCGGGAATCCCATTCATCACGCTTTCTGCGGGCCTTTTCGCGCTCCGCAGCGATCCTTTCAAGTCTTACGCTCATCACAAATTCCTCCTTATCGTATTCTGCCCATGCAGTAATAGTGCTGCTGCCAGTAGCTGGTCTCTATTGATGCATAGGATATCGGGTTGCCGCAGTGAATCATCATGCCGTTTCCGACATAGATGCCGACATGCGAGGCCCCGCTGGTGTTGTAGGTTCCCTGGAAGAAGATCAGGTCGCCGGGCTTTGCCTCCGATTTCCGGATAATATCGCAGCAGCCCATCAGACCGTTGGCCGTCTGCCTGCCCACGCTCCAGCCGTTTCCGCAATGATTGATGACATAGCTGACGAAACCGGAGCAGTCAAAGCTGGTGCTCGGACTGGAGCCGCCCCAGACATAAGGGTAGCCAAGATACTTCTCTGCCTCATTGATCATGTTGCGGAACCTCTCGTCCGTCAGCGCTTCACCCGGAATGTCATAGTCCAGATAGTCGCTGCCCGGTACAGCAAAGCTGACATCACCGAAGAGATCGTCCCGGTTGCCGCGTGTCTCCAGCAGCACATCGTAGCGCTCCTGCTGATCCGCATTGAGACCTGATGCTCTTGCAACTGCATCGATACCGGTATTGATCAGGGTGACATTCAGAATATAGTATTCATATTCCACCTCAACCTCATATTCGTCCTCCGTGGTTTCTCCGGTCACCGGGTCGGTACTGGTGCTGGTGCGAGTCTCCGTCCTTGTGCGGATCTCGACCTCTTCCTCAAGCGTCAATTCATACTGTTCACTGAAAATGCGCTGCAGCTCTGCCTGCACCTGCGCTCTGGTATAGTTTTCATACTGCACAGTCAGAAGCGCTGCCAGCTCATAGGGATTGTGGCCGATTTCAGCCAGGTTATAGCGATATTCGTCATAGCCGGGATGATCCGACTCTATATTGTCGATCTGCTCCCGCAGCTCTGCTTCCAGCGCCTCATAATCTGCATCTGTGCCGATCAGATCCTCATCCTCAGCGGTAAATGACGTTCCCAGCACGGTGTTGCCCATGCCGTTCATCATCATGGAGCAGGACGATACACTACCGGCAATGACCATTACCAGAAGGCCCACGCACGCGATGATGACAATCACATGCGCATGCGATTTCACAGTTTGCAGCAGCTTATCCATCACGGTCTTCGCACCCTCAGCAGCTCTCTTTGTGCCGCTTGCCGCAGCACCGGAGCCTTGGGCCGCTTTTCCTGCCTTCATTGCAGCGTACTGCTTTTTGATTTCCTGCCTCTGACGCCAGCGGGAGAAGGGATTGGAGGCAGCGCCGGGATTATCCTTCAAGGACTCCTCAAACAGGAGCCGGATATTCTCCTTATCTGTCTTGGCCTCCAGCTTCTGCGCCTTGGAATATTTCTTCAGCTTGTGTGCATAGGATGCCTGACCTGCTGCGCGAACCGTTCCTTCCGCAGAGCCCTCGATAAACTGTGCCGACTGCACGCCGGTATTCTGATCCTCATTGCTGCTGTTTACGGCCTGATGGAGCTTACCGGAAAGAACAGCACTGCCATTCGGCTTTCCGGGCTTTTCCGGCACGGCTGCTTTTCCGGCTCCGGAGGGCTTTTCGCCCTCTGGATCTGCAAACTTCAGTCTGGCTTTCGGCTTTTTAGCCTCACCCTGAATCAGTCTGCGCTGCTGCTTTTTCTTTGCTGCATCTGCATTTGGCTCTGGCGACGACACTTTTCTTCGCTCCTGACGCAGCGTATTGTCTGCGCCTTCGCGCTCATGCCGAAGCTTTTCTCCGGCAGGAATTTTCTTTTTGTTATCCTTTTCCGTCATGCCCTGGCCTCCTGTACCTCAGCAAGCTTGGTGGTCATGATGCGGTACAGCTCAAGATCTGTCGGGAAGTGATCCACGAAGGGAAGAATGACATTTCCGTAAAATAAAAGGCCCTCGCCTTCACCCGATTGGGTGACATACGAGAGCTGATGCGGAGAGATATTGAGCTGGTTAGCCAGGATCTGCCGGTCACCGGCAGCCTGATTCAGCATGATGATAAAATCAGAGTTTTCAAAGATGTTTTCGACCTCCCGGGAGGACAGCAGGTCCTTGACGTTCTGCGTGATACCGGTGGGAATGCCGCCCCACTTACGGAAGCGCTTCCATATCTCGACCGAATAGGCCGCTGTCTGCTCCTCCTTCAAAAGCAGATGGAACTCATCCATATAGTAGCGAGTGGCCTTACCGGCGCTGCGGTTTGCTGTGACTCGGCCCCAGACCTGATCCTGCACCACCAGCATGCCGATCTTCTTCAGCTGCTTGCCGAGCTCCTTGATGTCATAGCAGACGAAACGGTTCTGCACATCCACATTGGTGCGGTGATTAAAGAGATTCAGAGAGCCGGTAACATAGATTTCAAGGGCCGTTGCCACATGCTTTGCTTCCTTTTCCTCCTGTGCAAGAAGCGCCTCATAGAGATCCTGCAGGATCGGCATGTTTTCAGGCTTCGGATCCTCAAAATATTTCTGATAAATCTGATGCACGCATCGGTCGATGACCGTCTTTTCTACCGGCTGCAGGCCCTCCTTGCCGCCGAC
>CAZFCH010000145.1:0-3813 GCA_964517445.1 uncultured Oscillospiraceae bacterium
ATCATGTCCTTCGCCTGCGACCCCGGCGTCGTAACCGCGGCATATGTGGCCGAAAAGCTTGGTCTCCCCTTTGCCGGGTCCTATGAGGCGGTGTCGATTCTCCAGAACAAGGGGCGCTTTCGCCGCTTCCTTACCGAGAACGGCTTCAACGTTCCATGGGCAAAGAGCTATACCGAGCCTAGCGATGCGCTGGCCGACTGCGCCGGCTTCAACTGGCCGATGATCGTAAAGCCCGTGGACTCTGCCGGCAGCAAGGGCGTCACGCGCGTGGATTCTCCCGCCGCGCTGCCCGCCGCGATAGAGCACGCGAAGGCCTTCTCAATCTGCGGTGACTTTATAATCGAGGAGTTCATCACCCAGCAGGGCTTCTCCTCGGATACCGACTGCTTTTCCGTTGACGGCGAGCTGCGCTACTGCTCCTTTGACGAGCAGCACTTCGACGCGCACGCCGACAATCCCTATACACCCGCGGCCTACGCATGGCCGTCGACAATGCCCGCATGGGCGCAGAAGGAGCTGCGGCAGGAGCTCCAGCGGCTCATCACGCTGCTCGGCCTCGGCACCGGTCTATATAATATAGAGACCCGTCTCGGCACAAACGGCAAGACCTACATAATGGAAGTCTCCCCACGCGGCGGCGGAAACCGCCTGAGCGAGGTGCTGAGCATGGCGGCGGAAACGAACCTCGTCGCAAACGCTGTCAAGGCCGCCGTTGGTCTGCCGGTGGACGAGATGCACGACCCCGTGTATAACGGGCACTGGACGGAGATTATTCTCCACAGCGACCGCGACGGTGCTTTCCGTGCGCTCGATATAATGCCGGAGCTTGAGAGCGCCGTCGTCCAGCGTGACCTTTGGGTGAAGCCCGGTGACGCCGTCGAGCGTTTTTCGGGCGCAAACAAGGCCATCGGCACACTTGTCATGAACTTCCCCACCCGCGAAGACGCGGAGAAATATATGGCCGACAGCAGCTGGTACAGCGTCGCCGTCGACTGACTGAAAGGACTCACCATGAAAAAGCTACTGATGCTCGGCACGAGCTACGGCACCTGCGAAATGCTCCGCTACGCCAAAAGCATAGGCGTACACACCATCGTCACCGACTATAATGAGCCGGAGCATTCTCTCGGCAAGCAGATAAGCGATGAATACTGGATGATAAACACCGGCGACCTCGACACTCTCGAAGCCAAGTGCCGCGAGGAGGGTGTAAATGCCGTCGTCTGCGGAATAAGCGAGTTTAACCTTGAGATGTGCATGGAGCTCTGCCGCCGTCTCGGTCTGCCGTGCTACTGCACTCCCGAGGCATGGCACTTCTCCCGCGACAAGGACGATTTCAAGCGCCTCGCCCGCTCCCTCGGTGCGCCGCTGCCCGACGACTATTATCTCTCCGATCCTCCGACGCGCGCGGAGCTCGACGCGGTGAAGTACCCCGTCGTCGTAAAGCCCGTCGACCTCAGCTGCAACCGCGGCATCAGCTACTGCCATAATGAGCAGGAGCTGCTCGAGGCGTGTGCGCTCGCCCGCTCCATGTCCAAGAGCCCGAAGCTCGTTGTCGAGCGCATGCTCCACGGTGAGGAGTGGTACAGCTTCTATGCCTTCGCCGAGGGTGAGATAAGCCTCATGGCGCTGTGCGCGATGTACTCTCAGCCCGGCGAGCCGAAGAACTGCTACTCCATCACCTCCACCGTCTCCAACAATGTTGAGCGCTATGTCACCGAAATTGACCCATATATCCAGAAGGTTCTCAAGGCCGTCGGCTGCCGCGAAGGCATCGGCTGGGTGCAGGTCATGCTCGACGAGGACGGGCACTTCTATATAATCGAAATGGGCTACCGCCTTGACGGAGACATGATGTACATCCCCATCAAGAGCCTGCTCGGCTTCGACACCGTTGCATGGATCGTCGATTATGCTCTCGGCAAACATAACGACCCGGCCATGCTGCCGCCGTCCCAGACCAAGGCCTATAAGCGCTGCGGTTCGAGCTATATGCTCTGGACGAACAACGACGGCGTCATCGCTTCCATCGAAGGGCTCGACGAGATCGCCGCCATTCCCGGCGTCACGGTCGACTCCCTCGCCTGCGTCGGCGATGAGCTGACAAAGTACCAGCCCCTCGGCGATATTCTCTTCGATACCGACGATATTGAGGAGACCTGCCGCTTTATTCAGAAGGTCAACGACACCGTGAAGATCACAAACAACCGCGGTGAAAACGTCCTTATCTATTATGATGACTTTGACTACCTCCGCAAGGTATATGAGGACGGTCTGGCAGGCAAATGATTTCCTGCCGGATAAACACAGAGATTGGAGTGATGCCCCTTGCATCCGCAGATAGATAAAAAGAGATTTTTCCCCGTCGTATGCATCATAGCTGCCGTGCTGATACTCGTCTCCGTGAGTCTGGAATCGGTTCAGGCTGCGGTCGACAGCACCTATGCTTTCTTCTCCAAGCAGTTTGACTGGCTGTTTGTCGCCTCAAATCTCGCAGCGTTCATCTTCTCGCTGTGGATTGCTTTCGGCCCGTATGCCAAGGTCAAGCTCGGCGGAGAGGACGCAAAGCCCGAGTACAGCAAGTTCTCATGGATCGCCATGATGTTCACCACGAGCTGCAGCGCGGGGCTCATCGTCTTCGGGTTTATCGAGACAACCATATATTCCTCCACCGCCGTTCCCTTCCATGCAGAGCCTTTCTCCATCGAGGCCTACGAGTACGCCGCGATGTACACCCACTATCACTGGGGACTCAATGCATGGTCGCTGTACGTGCCCGCCTCTGTCGCCGTCGGCTATATGCTCTATAACCGCCGCCAGAGCCAGATCAGCATGAGCTCGGCCTGCTCTCCGGTTTTGAAGTCCGGCTGCAACAGGCTCTCCGGCTGCCTGATTGATATCTTCGGCACCTTCGGTGCAGTCGCGGCGCCCGTCACCTCAATGGGTCTCGGCATGCCGCTGCTGACTCTGCTGCTGCAGAACATCTTCGGCATCCCGGATGAATATGTAAAGCCGCTGCAGATCATTATTCTCGCAATCTGGGTCGCCATGTTCGGCACCAGCGTTTATCTCGGCCTGCAAAAGGGCATTAAAAACCTCAGCAATATTAACGTCTATCTTGCCTTCGCGTTCATGCTCTTCGTCGGCGTGCTCGCGGGCGTGTTCAATGTTTTCCGCGCCGAGATCAACGCCCTCGGCCTGTATGTTCAGAACTTCGTCCACCTCATCACCTACACCGATCCCTACGGCGACGGGGAGTTTGTTCGCACCTGGACGGTGTGGTACTGGGCGTGGCTCATCGTGTATATGCCGCTCATGGGCGTATTCAACGCGCGCGTATCCAAGGGCCGCACCCTGCGCGAGATCGCGCTGGGTCAGATGGTCTGGTGCTCCCTCGGCTGCTGGGTCGCGATGGCCACCCTCGGCAACTACGCCATTAAGATTCAGACTGGCGGCATTGCCGACATCGCATCCGTGCTTCAGAGCTCCGGCCAGCCCGCTGCAATCCTCGCCATACTTGAGACCATGCCCTGCCCCAAGCTCATGATGGTGCTCGTCGCGCTGCTGTGCTTTGTGTTCATGGCAACGACCGTCGACTCCAGCGCCTATGTCGCCGCGGAGACGACCTACATCCATGCCGACAGTGACACTCAGGCTCCCCGCTGGTGCCGCGTGTTCTGGGCAGCCGTCATATGCGTCATTACCTTCGTGCTGCTCGAGGTCGGCGGCTTCAGCGCCGTGCAGGTGCTTGCGATACTTATCGGCCTGCCGCTGTCGGTGCTGATGTTCATCGTTATCGCCTCGGCGGTCAAG
>CAZFCH010000146.1:0-3810 GCA_964517445.1 uncultured Oscillospiraceae bacterium
CAGCAGCTCCTGCATGTATTCGTTCATTCCCGCAACGGGGGCCGCGCCCTCAAGGTGCATCATTCCGCCCGCGTCCTCGGGAGAATCTATTTCGCCGTTCATCGCGCGCACGTCGCTTATCGCCCGGCCTATCTGCTCTGCCGGTACCTCGAGCGCGAAGCTGTACCACGGCTCGAGCAGGACGCTCTCGGCCTGCATCAGTCCCTGACGCACTGCGCGGTAGGTCGCCTGACGGAAGTCCCCGCCCTCGGTGTGCTTTATGTGCGCGCGCCCCGCGGCGAGTGTGAAGCGTATGTCCGTCACCGGCGAACCCGTCAGCACGCCTAAGTGCTGCTTTTCGGCAAGATGCGTGAGTATGAGCCTCTGCCAGTTGCGGTCAAGCTCGTCCTCCGGGCAGCTGCTTGAAAGCTCAATCCCGCTGCCGCGCGGCAGCGGCTCGAGCAGCAGGTGCACCTCTGCATAGTGGCGCAGCGGCTCAAAATGTCCGACACCCTCGACCGTGTCCTTTATCGTCTCGCGGTACATGATGCGCCCCGTGTCGAGCATGATGTCCGTGTCGAAGCGTTCCTTCACAAGGCTGCGGAATATCTCCGCCTGCACCCTGCCCATGAGCTGCACGCTTATCTCGCGCGTGCGCTCGTTCCAGTCGATGTGCAGCTGCGGGTCCTCCTGGTCGAGCTGCATGAGCTTCGGCAGCATGACGGCAGGGTCGCTCTGCGGCGGAAGAATGACGCGGTAGCTCATCACCGGCTCGAGCAGCGGCTCGGCAAAGTCTCCCGCCGCGCCGAGTCCCTGCCCCGGGTATGTGCCCGTTAGGCCGAGCGCCGCGCATATCTGTCCCGGGAGAACAGTCTCCTCCGTGTCGTATTTTGCGCCTGAGTATATCCGGAGCTGGCTTATCTTCTCCTCATATGAATTGCCGTCGCGGTCGGCGTATTTCATCAGGCTGCGCACACGAAGCTCCCCGCCCGTGACTTTCATAAATGTCATGCGGTTTCCCTGCGCATCGCGGGCAATTTTATATACGCGCGCGGAGAAATCCCCGCCGTATTCTTCCGGGCAGGCGTAGAGCTCCAGCATATCCAGAAATTCCGCCACGCCCTCCGTCCTCAGCCCCGAGCCGAAGCAGCAGGGGAAAATTTTCCTGCCGCGCAGCATATCGCGCATTCTTTCCGCGCCGATGCTGCCCGTCTCGATATACTCGTCCATCGCCTCTTCCGAGCACATCGCCGCGCCCTCAAAAAGCGTGTCTCCGCCGGAAGTAAAATCCACGCAGTGCTCTGACAGCCGCGTGCGCAGCCCCTCCATAAGCTCCTGCCTGTCGCAGCCGGGCAGGTCCATCTTCGTTACGAATATGAACACCGGCACGTTATATCGCTCCAGCAGCTTCCAGATTGTCTCGGTGTGCGCCTGTACGCCGTCCGTCCCGCTTATGACGAGCACCGCGTAGTCGAGCACCTGCAGCGAGCGCTCTGCCTCGGCTGAAAAGTCCACATGCCCCGGCGTGTCCAGCAGCGTCACGGTCATCTCTCCCAGCGGCATGACCGCCTGTTTTGAAAAGATCGTTATGCCCCTCGCACGTTCGAGGCTGTTGTTGTCAAGAAAGCTGTCCCTATGATCCACCCGACCCAGCTTTTTCAGTTTTCCGGAAAGGTACAGCATGGCCTCGGACAGGGTGGTCTTGCCCGCGTCCACATGGGCAAGTATGCCCAGTACAATATTCTTATCATTCATACTGTTATTCTATCATTCCGCTCCCCGATAATCAACGGCAATTACCGCGCAATTCGTTACGTCCTCCGCACTTTTTCTCAATTTGATTTACATAACATGTAATCGGTATGCAAAATAGTTTTTATTTCTTTGAAACTTCCCCTATCATTTCTGTAAAAAGCATGTTATAATTAGATGGTATATTGAAACACAAATCTGTCCGAGGGGTACGCTCCGCGGACAAAAAGGAGCTAACGCCATGAAGAAAATTCTCGTTCTGGAAGACGAAGCCAACATTCGCAGCTTTGTGGTCATCAACCTGCGCCGCAGCGGGTACGAGCCCATCGAGGCGGAAAACGGAGAAATGGCGCTGGAAAAGCTCAAGGTCAACCCCGATATCTGCATGGCACTGCTGGATGTGATGCTCCCGGATATCGATGGTTTTGAGGTCTGCCGCCGCATCCGCGCCACCGGCTCAAAGATGGGCATCATCATGCTCACCGCAAAGAGTCAGGAAATAGATAAAGTCACCGGCCTTATGACCGGTGCGGACGATTATGTTACAAAGCCCTTCTCCCCGGCAGAGCTTACCGCGCGTGTTGACGCGCTGGTTCGCCGCCTCGGTGTTGACGATGATGAAAAATCCTCGACCGAAATATCCAGCGGCCCGTTCCTGCTCAACACCCGCAACCGCACCCTTGAGAAGAACGGTCAGCGCCTGAAGCTCACGCAGATTGAATACCTGCTGATGAAGCTGTTTATGGAAAACCCCGGCAAGGCCATGTCGAGGGAGGACATCCTCGCCGCCGTCTGGGGTAATGACTTTTCGGGTGAGCTTAAAACCGTCGACGTCAACATCCGCCGTCTGCGCATCAAGATCGAAACCGACCCGACCGAGCCCGAATACCTCACCACGGTCTGGGGCTACGGCTACAAGTGGGGCTACTGATTCATTTTGACCCGCTTTGACCCATTTTGACCCGCTCTTGACCTGCGTTTGACCCGCATTTGACCTGCTTTTGACCCGCTTTGACCCGCGTTTGACCCGCTTTGATTCACTCGTTTTTTGTTCATAATTTTCTCAATTTTTACAGAAGGCAAGAAGAAAACCAATGCTGAAAGAGCTTAAAAACCAGCTTTTAGTTTCCTGCATTGCAGCCGTTGCGCTGCTGCTTATAGGCGTCTGGGTCGGCCTGCATGGCGTCGCCTGGCTGTCCGCTGCGCTGTCCATCATCGTCTGCCTCTATCTCATCGGCGTGAACCTCTGGTTCTCAAGCCGTGTGTCCGAGCCTATCGCAAAGCTCAGCGAACATGCCCGCCGCATCGCCGATGGCACCTACGGAATAAAGCTTGAAAAGGAACGCGATGATGAGCTCGGCGTGCTGACCGAAGAGATAAACGACATGTCCGAAAAGGTTGCAATTGCTGAAAAATCCCGCACTGAGTTTATCTCTCAGGTGTCGCACGAGCTGCGTACTCCGCTTACCGCAATCACCGGCTGGGCGGAAACAATCGCCTACGATCCCGCTGTGCAGGGCGACTCTCTGCGCGGCATCCATATCATCTCCAAGGAGGCCGAGCGCCTCACCGGCATGGTCAAGGAACTGCTTGAATTTACAAGGATTCAGGACGGCCGCTTTAACCTCCGCGTTGAGCTTATCGACATTGCCGCCGAGCTTGAAGACGCGCTTTTCACCTATGGAGAGCTTATGCGTCAGGCCGGCATTGAGGTCAATTATACTGAGCCCCCCGTTGAGATACCGCTCATTCCCGGTGACCCGGAGCGGCTAAAGCAGGTGTTTCTCAATCTGCTTGATAACGCCATGAAGCACGGCGGCGAAGGCGGCAAGGTTGATATAAAGCTCGATGATGACGGCAGCTTTGTGCACATCACCGTGCGCGATTACGGTCACGGCATCCCCGGAGCTTCTTTCTGGAACGATGAAATAGCAACTGTTTATTACTGTAATCCGAATCACTCACTCCTTGAGACTTTGAAACTCGACCTGTTCGAAGATACTACTGTCGCGCCGCTTTTCTATCTCGTCGCGAATTTATGGATGAAAGTTGCCCCTTACGGCACACAATGGCTGCTGC
>CAZFCH010000147.1:0-3792 GCA_964517445.1 uncultured Oscillospiraceae bacterium
GTGTATGGTGTCCATCCTGTGTACGGCGTATAATCATGAGGAGTATATCGCGCAGGCGCTCGAAAGCTTTCTTTCGCAGGAAACAGATTTTCCTTTCGAAATAATCGTAAATGACGATGCCTCGCCGGACGGCACTGCGGATATAATAAAAAAGATTGCCGCAGCGCACCCCGACAAAGTGATTGCTTTCTGTCAGGAAAAGAACTTATATTCACAGGGTATAAATATAGAAGACACCGTCATGCTGCCCGCTTCCCATGGCAGATACATCGCTTTCTGCGAAGGGGACGACTACTGGTCGGACACATCAAAGCTTCAGCAACAGGTTGACTTCATGGAAGCGCACCCCGAATACTCCGCTTGCGTCCACGATACCGTCATCCACTACTGCGATGATTCTGCGCCCGATTCGCTCTATTCAAAAAAGCATATGCCGCAGTCTGGCGACCGCGACATTGAATTTGCTGATATCCTCAAGGGTATGGCTCATGCCTACCACACGAGTTCGCTCCTTTTCAGGCGTGAATTTGCCTTTAATCTTCCCGACTATTTTTACTGCGGCGCGCACTACGGCTTTGCCGATTTCCCCCGCGCGCTTTTTCTCCGGCTCTCCGGATCCATTCGTTTTCTCGACAAGCCGATGTCTGTCTACCGTGCCCGCAGCAATCCCACGTCATGGAGCACAAATGTCGATGGACAATATGATAAGCTTCGCCGCTTTGTTTACGGACAAACCCAGATGCTTTCCATGCTGCTGCCCCATGTTCCCGAAGAACTTCTCCCCGCTGCGCAGCAGTCTCTCACCGAACGCGAGTTCGAACTGATGTATATTGAGGGACGTGACCGCGAACAACGGCATGGGGTATACCGTGAGCTACTGCGCGCCAAGCCTTTCAGCTACCGCGCAAAAAACTTTCTGAAAAGCTACTTCCCCGCAGTGCAGCATTTTTACCGCAAGCGTCGGGGCTTTGGAGACGATAAATGAACAGCAGGCAATCAGTCTTTTCAAATCTATTATGGCGATTCATGGAACGCTGCGGGTCACAGATTGTGTCCTTTGTAGTGTCCATCGTGCTCGCACGCATTCTTGAGCCGGAGCTGTACGGTACCATCGCTCTCGTCACTGTCATCACTTCTATTCTTCAGGTCTTTGTTGACAGCGGCATGGCAAACGCGCTCATCCAGAAGAAGGACACCGACGATCTGGATTACTCCTCCGTGTTCTACTTTAACGTCGCTTTCTGTCTGGTGCTGTATATAGGGCTGTTCTTCGCCGCACCGCTCATAAGCCGGATATATGACGCGGGCGACCTTGTCCCGGTCATCCGCGTGCTCGGTCTGACAATCGTTGTCTCCGGAGTTAAGAACGTGCAGCAGGCCTATGTCTCAAAGACGATGCAGTTCCGCCGCTTCTTTTTCTCCACCATCGGAGGGACATTGTTCTCCGCCGTTGTCGGCATTACGATGGCCTACCGCGGCTTCGGAATATGGGCGCTCGTCGCCCAGCAGCTTCTGAACGTGACCGTCAACACCGCGATTCTCTGGCTGACGGTCGGCTGGAAGCCGAAGCTCATGTTCTCCCTGCAGCGCCTCGGCGGGCTCGTTTCCTACGGCTGGAAGCTTCTGGTTTCCTCGCTGCTCGACACCGTGTATCTCAAGCTTTCTCAGCTTGTCGTCGGGCTGAAATACACCTCGTCCGACCTTGCGTACTACAACAAGGGCGACCAGCTTTGCCTGCTCGTCGTCGAAAACATCAACTATTCCATTGACAGCGTTCTGCTGCCCGTGCTCTCTGCCGAGCAGGATAACCGCGACCATGTGCGTGAGATGACCCGCCGCGCCATCAAGACGAGCTCATATATCATGATGCCGCTCATGATGGGCATGGCAGTTTGCGCCGAGCCGCTCATCCGTCTTCTGCTTACCGAAAAATGGCTGCCCTGCGTGCCGTTCATGCAGATATTCTGCGCGGTATATGCTTTCTATCCGCTGCACACTGCGAATCTCAACGCCATTAAAGCCATGGGGCACAGCGAAATTTTCCTCAAGCTTGAGATAATAAAGGAGCTTATCGGCATTGCTCTGCTCTTCGCCGCGATGAACATCAGCGTCTATGCCGTAGCGGTGAGTCAGCTTATTTCCGGGCTCATTTCCCTCGTCATAAACGCATGGCCGAACCGCAAACTGCTCGGGTACAAGCTGTCCGCTCAGCTTCGGGATATGCTCCCGGCGCTGCTGCTCGCCTTCCTGATGGGCGTCTGCATTTATCCGATAGGTCTGCTCGGGCTGAATGATTGGCTGACTCTGCTTATTCAGGTTCCGCTCGGCGTCGCGATATATGTCGGTGGCTCTGTTGTCTTCCGCGTTGACAGCTTCAGCTTTATGCTGGATGTGCTCCGCCGTCTTACCGGTCACGCCGCAGAGGAATAATTTATTCGAGGTCACACCATGAATAAAGATTGTCTCGTTTCCGTACTCTGTACGGCATATAACCATGAAGAATATATCCGCGACGCGCTTGAGAGCATCGTCACCCAGCAGACGGATTTTCCCTTTGAGCTGCTCGTGAATGACGACGCTTCGACCGACGGCACCGCCGCGATCATCCGCGAGTACGCCGAGAAGTACCCGGATATCGTGCGCCCGTTCTATCAGGAAAAGAACCTGTATTCGCAGGGTATAGACATCTACTATGCCGTGTTCTTCCCGAACGCGCGCGGCAAATACGTCGCCTTCTGTGAGGGTGACGATTACTGGACAGATCCCACGAAGCTCCAGCGTCAGGTTGATTTCCTCGAAGCGCACCCGGAGTATTCCGCCTGCGTCCACAACACGCTCCTGCACTACTGCGTCGGCGGCCGTCCGGATGCAGATCTCGTGCAGCGCGGCGAGGACTGCGACGTTGAGTTTGAAGACATTCTCCCCGGCATGAACACCGCCTGGCACACAAGCTCGCTTTTGGCCAAAACCCCGCTTCTGGCCGATCCTCCCGATTTCTACTATATAGCCGCCGAGTACGGCTTCGGCGATTACCCCTACGGCATATGGCTGCGCCATAACGGTCCGGTGCGCTTCATCGCCCGCACAATGTCCGCATACCGCATCTGCAGCAACGACTCCTCATGGAGCAGCGGCGTCGAAGGGCGCTATGATAAGCTCGTCCGCTTTATGACCGGCGCCATCGCGATGCTCGAAGCCTACCGCGCTCACGTCACCGACACGGATGTCCTCGCGCTCGTGGATGACAACATTCTCAAATGGAAATTCCAGCTTCTTTATACCCAGGGAAAAGACAGGGAGCTGCGCCGAGCGCCATACAACAGGCTGCTGAAAGAAAAGCCTCTGCGCTTCCGCATCAACAATGCCGTCAAATGTCTGTTTCCCGCGCTGCACCGGCTCTACCGCCGGAAGCAGGGATATGACGAATGAGCGCGAAAGGAGCCTGCCCCATGAAAAAGCTGCTGCTTTTAGGCGGCGCGCAGTACCTGCTGCCCGTCATAGAAGAGGCCCATAAGTTAGGGCTGTACGTCATCACCTGCGACTATCTGCCCGACAACATTGCTCATAAGCACTCTGACGAATACCGCAATGTCAGTATTATAGATAAGGACGCCGTCCTCGACACCGCGCGCGAGCTCGGCATCGACGGCATCATGTCCTTCGCCTGCGACCCCGGCGTCGTGACGGCGGCATATGTGGCCGAAAAGCTCGGTCTCCCATTTGCCGGGTCCTATGAGGCGGTGTCAATTCTCCAGGACAAGGGGCGCTTTCGCCGCTTCCTTACCGAGAACG
>CAZFCH010000148.1:0-3760 GCA_964517445.1 uncultured Oscillospiraceae bacterium
AGTTCGTATTACACCAGGGCGACAACAACAGCAGACCGGAGTGGGTCAGGAACGGCGAAGCTGATTTTGGCTTCGTCAACATGGATGTGCTGCCGAATCCCGTAAACGCCCGCTTTGTCAAAGAGGGAGAATACCGCGCCGTGCTGCCGCAGAGCCACCCGTTAGCCAACGCGCCGTATGTTACTCTGGAAGAGCTCGCAAAAGAAAACTTTCTGGTGATTGAGGAAGGCAGCCTCAGCAAGCCGCTTGAAGCCTTCAGGCAGGCGGGATTAGAGCCGACGGTTCGTCTGCGCGTCCATGATGACTATTCCATTCTTTCTATGGTAGAAACGGGCCTTGGCGTCAGTATCCTGCCGGAGTTGGTTTTGAAAAAGACAGCCTATCGTGTGGCAATCCGTCCGATCCGTCCGGCTGTTACCCGCAAAATGGGCCTGATTGCCAAGGACAAAGACACACTGCCGCTGGCAAGCAAGTATTTTATTGATTTTCTCTTCGCGCACATTGATGAGCTCCCGTGACCAAATATAAAAATGCAGTCCGGATTATTTAAGTCCGGACTGCATTTTTATTTTATAAATATAATTTATAAATATAATCAGAATGCCGCTGAAAGAACGGCGGGAGTGCTCTCTGCGAGAGTGCGGCCGTTCTTGCACGACAGCAGCACGACTGCATTGCGGTTGAGCGCGTCGTAGTAGTTCGGCGCGTCCATGACGATGAAGTCTGCGGAGTTTCCGACGCGGATGCCGTAGCTGTCGCCGAGATGCAGCGTTCTTGCTGCGTTGGTTGAGATGAAGCGGTAGGAGTTGAGGATGTCCTCATAGCCCATCATCTGGCACACATGCAGTCCCATCAGCACGACCTCGCGCAGTGAGCCGGTGCCCATCGGATACCATGGGTCGAAGATATCATCCTGACCGAAGGAGACGTTTATGCCTGCTTCCGTGAGCTCCTTGACGCGGGTTATGCCGCGGCGCTTGGGATAGGTGTCGATGCGTCCCTGAAGATGTGTGTTCACCAGCGGGTTTGAGACAAAGTTAATGCCGCTGAGCTTGAGCAGACGCATGAGGCGCTGCACATAGGCGTTGTTGTAAGAGTGCATTGCGGTCGTGTGGCTTGCCGTGACGCGGTCGGAGAGACCGCTTTCGTACGCGCGCGCCGCCAGCGTTTCCAGCCCGCGTGAGGCCTCGTCGTCAATCTCGTCGCAGTGTACGTCCACGAGCTTGTCGTACTTTTCCGCAAGCTCCATGGCGAAGTTGAGCGATGACACGCTGTATTCGCGCGTGAACTCAAAGTGCGGTATCGCGCCCACGCAGTCGGCGCCCATGCGCACGGCGTCCTCGAGAAGCTGTCTGCCGTTGGGGTAGCTCTCGATGCCCTCCTGCGGGAACGCAACGACCTGTATGTCCATCACGTCGCGCAGCTCCTCGCGCAGTTCGAGTATGGCCTCCATCGCCGTGAGCTTGGGGTCTGTGACGTCGACGTGTGTGCGGATATGCTGAATGCCGTGCACCGCATACATGCGCACCGCTTTGTTCACACGCTCGCGCACGTCGGCTTTCGTGAGCTTCTCTTTGCGCAGCGCCCAGCACTCGATGCCCTCGAAGAGCGTCCCGGACATGTTCCACACCGGATCACCTGCCGTCAGGCAGGTGTCCAGATGTACATGGCTCTCGATAAACGGCGGCAGAGCGAGCGCTCCGCCAAAGTCGCGCACCTGCTCATCCGGGTGCGGCTGAAGTCCCGTGCCGATTTCCGTGAATACGCCGTTTTCGACGCGTATATCGCTCAGCTCAGCCGAGTTTTCAATGTACAGATTACGATACAGCATAGCTCTTGTCCTCGTTCTTTGCCGATTTGTGAATCATTCTGCCGATGAGATAGCAGGCCGCCGCGACGACCATGTTGTTTATTGCTGCGATGCCGAAGCTGAAGCCGGAGATGATGTTGCCGCCGGTCAGGTTGCCGACGAGTGCGCCCGCGATGACGCCGATGATTGCCGCCCAGTTGACGGTGTTGTTCTCAGGCTCCGCGCCCTCGTACTTCTTGAGGTCGAGGAAGTAGTCCATGATGAGGATGACGCCGATTGCGGGGAGAGTTGCGTTCAGCAGCGTCAGCCAGCTGCAGAAGTTATAATACAGCCAGATGGCAGTCAGCGTGCCGACGACACCGCCGACGATGACCATGGGCTTTTTCTTCTTGCCGGTGATGTTTGCCAGTCCCAGTGCGCCGGTGTACAGTGCGTTGTCGTTGGTCGTCCAGATGTTTGCGCCGAGCACGAGGAATGCGAATACGCCGAGGTTGAGCTCAATCATGACCCAGAAGATATCGTTGTTGCCTGCGAACGCACCGGATACGCCGCCGAAGCAGAACATCAGGGTGTTGCCGATGAAGAATGCGATGACGGTCGTCCACACTGCGGACTTGCCGCTCTTTGCAAAGCGGGTGAAGTTCGGGGTCGCGGTGCCGCCGCTGACGAAGGAGCCGATGACCAGACCGATGCCGGAGTATATCGTCAGGCCGCCGGTGGATTTTGCGAAGATTGCGGTCAGGCCGCCGCCCTGCACGGTCGCGGTGACCATTGCGTAGGTACCGAGGATGGCGATGAGAGGAACGGATACGTAGGAGACGATCTCCAGACCCTTGATGCCGAAGTATGCCGAGGTGGTCATGCACACGCCGACCGCCAGCACCAGCACGTACGGCAGCACCGTGGAGTCGGGCGCGAGCACCTGCGCTGCGGGGATTGCGAACATTGCCGCACCGACGCCGAACCAGCCGATCTGCGTGAGCGCTATCAGCGCCGAGGGCAGATAAGAGCCCTTCACGCCGAATGCGCGGCGTGCAAGCAGGTCAAACGACAGGCCGCTCTTGCAGCCGATGTAGCCGAGTGCGCCGGTGTAAGCGGCGAGAATTGCGCCGCCGAGGAGAATGACGGTGATAAAGCCGTTGAGGTCAAGACCGTTTGCCAGGTCAACGCCTGTCCACATGCTTGCCGAGAAGAAGGTGAAGCCGAGCATGATGAAGAACATCGGCCAGAAGCCCTTGCGCGCCTTCTGAGGTACGCTCTCGTTGGTGTAATCTACGTCCACCGCTGCAGTTTGCTTTTTGGACATGGTACCTTCCTTTCCCTGCGTTTTCGCAGAACAGAATTTTTTCATCAGAAATCCTGAGCAGAAGATATCATTTCGCAAAAAGCCGCAAAAAAAGCCCGCAACCAGACAATGGTTACGAGTCCCTGGGCATGCAAAATAAAAGCATCCACATCTTATTGGCATCTCTGTACCATTTTAAAGACATCTGAATTTGCATGTATTCTACACACATCCGCCGCGATTGTCAATAAAAATCTCGGCGCTTTGAAAAAATAAACTTTCAGTCGCTTGCCCGCAGTGAAGCATTGTGCTGCCATTTACCGGAAAGCTGAATAACCGAAATCGCCGCCCGGCAGGGCGGCGATCTTGTCCAATATCAGAACTTTATAACTCTCGGAGGCTTCGTGAAGGAGCATACCGTCGCCGTTGCGTTGCGCAGGAACCAGACCTCGGTGTTGCCGTCGTCAGGGGAGTAGATGCTCTGGAGCTCGGGGTACGCGTCGAGCATGCTCACGCGCGCCTCGCGGTCGTCGTCCTCAACTGCGGACGCCTCAATGCGCAGCCACTCGCCGCCGCCGAGCATCGCGCATATCTCCAGCTTCGGGTTCTGGTGCAGCTGGCGCGATACGGCCTTGGACTTGCCCGTCTGTATATACAGCTTGCCG
>CAZFCH010000149.1:0-3679 GCA_964517445.1 uncultured Oscillospiraceae bacterium
CAAGAACATTCTCGTCGGCTACATGAACTGGGAAGGCTACAACTACGAGGACGCTATCCTGCTCAACGAGCGCCTTGTTATGGAGGACGTGTTCACTTCCATCCATATCGAGGAGTACGAGTGCGACGCACGCGACACTAAGCTCGGACCCGAGGAGATTACCCGCGACATTCCCGGCGTCGGTGACGATGCTCTCAAGTACCTTGACGAGCGCGGCATCATCATGGTCGGCGCGGAGGTCACTGCCGGCGATATACTTGTTGGTAAGGTCACCCCGAAGGGCGAGACCGATCTGACTGCTGAGGAGCGCCTGCTGCGCGCAATCTTCGGCGAGAAGGCACGCGAAGTGCGTGACACCTCGCTCAAGGTTCCCCACGGCGAGAGCGGCATAATCGTCGACGTCAAGGTCTTCACCCGCGAAGCCGGCGACGAAATGAACCCCGGCGTCAATCAGGTCGTCCGCGTATATATCGCCCAGAAGCGTAAAATCTCCGTCGGCGATAAGATGGCCGGCCGCCACGGCAACAAGGGCGTTGTTTCCCGCATCCTCCCGCGTGAGGATATGCCGTACCTGCCCGACGGCACCCCGCTGGATATCGTTCTGAATCCTCTGGGCGTTCCGTCCCGTATGAACATCGGTCAGGTTCTTGAAGTCCACCTTGGCTACGCCGCTCAGGCACTCGGCTGGAAGGTCGCAACGCCGACATTCAACGGCGCAAACGAGACCACCATCCGCGAGACTCTGCGTCAGGCAGGCCTGCGCGAGGACGGCAAGAGCACCATGTACGACGGCCGCACCGGTGAGAAGTTCGACAACGATGTCACCGTCGGCTGGGTCTACTTCCTCAAGCTCCACCATCTGGTTGATGATAAGATTCACGCACGTTCCACCGGCCCCTACAGCCTTGTTACTCAGCAGCCTCTGGGCGGCAAAGCTCAGTTCGGCGGCCAGCGCTTCGGTGAAATGGAAGTTTGGGCACTCGAGGCATACGGCGCGGCATATACTCTTCAGGAGATACTCACCGTCAAGTCCGACGATGTAACAGGCCGTGTCAAGACCTACGAGGCTATAGTAAAGGGCAACAACATCCCCGAGCCCGGCGTGCCCGAGTCGTTCAAGGTGCTTATTAAAGAGCTCCAGTCTCTCTGCCTTGACGTTCGTGTTCTCGACAAGGACGGCAACGAAATAGAGCTTAAGGATGACGATGACGATGATTTCGTCAGCGATATGAAGGATGAAATCTACCAGTCCGATGAAGATGAAATTGAGGCCGAGGGCTTCAGCATCGAGGATGTACCCGAGGATGAGCTCGGCGCAGATATCGATTTCGGTGCGGACGGAGATTCGGATTTTGACAGCGAGGAGGATATGTGATGAGCTATACACCGTTTGACGCAATACAGATAGGCATTGCTTCCCCCGAGAAGATACTCGAGTGGTCCTACGGCGAGGTAAAAAAGCCGGAAACCATCAACTACCGCACACTCAAGCCTGAGCGTGACGGCCTCTTCTGCGAGCGTATTTTTGGACCGACAAAGGACTGGGAATGCCACTGCGGAAAATATAAGAAGATTCGCTACAAGGGCAAGATCTGCGACCGCTGCGGCGTCGAGGTCACCAAGAGCAAGGTCAGACGCGAGCGTATGGGCCATATTGAGCTTGCAGCGCCTGTCTCCCACATCTGGTACTTCAAGGGCATACCCAGCCGCATGGGTCTTATGCTCGACCTTACCCCGAGAATGCTCGAGAAGGTCCTGTACTTTGCAAACTATATAGTCATCGACCCCGGCTTCACTCCGCTGGAGCGCTGCCAGATCCTCACAGAGCGTGAGTACCGCGACATGCGTGAAAAGTATGAGGACGATTTCAAGGCCGGTATCGGTGCCGAGGCCATCAAGGAGCTGCTCTCCCAGATCGACTGCGACCAGCTCGCAGCGCAGCTGCGCGAGGAACTCAAGTCTGCCAACGGTCAGAAGAAGGCAAAGCTCGTCAAGCGTCTCGAGGTTGTCGAGGCCTTCCGCCAGAGCGGCAACCGCCCCGAGTGGATGATCATCGACGTTCTGCCGGTCATCCCGCCCGAGATCCGCCCCATGGTTCAGCTCGACGGCGGCCGCTTCGCGACCTCCGACCTGAATGATCTGTACCGCCGCGTTATCAACCGCAACAACCGCCTGAAGAGACTCCAGCAGCTCAACGCGCCTGATATTATCGTGCGCAATGAGAAGCGCATGCTTCAGGAAGCGGTCGACGCACTGATAGACAACGGCCGCCGCGGCAGAGCCGTCACCGGCGCAAACTCCCGTGCTCTTAAGTCTCTGAGCGACATGCTCAAGGGCAAGCAGGGACGCTTCCGTCAGAACCTGCTCGGCAAGCGTGTCGACTACTCCGGCCGTTCCGTTATCGTTGTCGGACCTGACCTCAAGATTTATCAGTGCGGCGTTCCTAAGGAAATGGCAATCGAGCTCTTCCGCCCCTTCGTTATGAAGAAGCTGGTTGAGGACGGCGTCGCCAATAATATCAAGTCCGCCAAGAAGATGGTCGACAAGCAGCGCACCGAGGTGTGGGACGCCCTTGAAGATGTAATCAAGGAGCACCCCGTTCTCCTCAACCGTGCGCCTACTCTGCACCGTCTCGGCATTCAGGCTTTCGAGCCTATCCTCGTTGAGGGCCGCGCGCTGCGTCTGCACCCGCTGGTCTGCACCGCTTACAACGCCGACTTCGACGGCGACCAGATGGCTATCCACCTGCCGCTGTCTGCCGAGGCTCAGGCCGAGGCACGTATACTCATGCTCTCCGCGAACAACCTCCTGCGTCCGCAGGACGGCCACCCTGTCACCGTTCCTACTCAGGACATGATCCTCGGTTCCTACTACCTGACCATGGTCCGCATAGGCTCTGCCGAGAAGGGCGCCGAGCGCATGATCATTGATAACCCGGGCGATACCGGCTTCGAGGCAGGCGCAATCGTCGACGGCGATGAGCTGTATCAGGCGAACGTCAAGGCCAAGAAGGACGGCACCGCACCTGCAACCTACAAGCCCACTCTCATGTACCGCGACTCTGCCGAAGCTATCATGGCTTATAACGAGGGTGTTGTCGGTCTGCACGCGCCTATCCGCCTGAGAGTCACCAAGACGATTGACGGCGTTGAGGCACAGAGAACCATCATCACCACCGTCGGCCGCATTATCTTCAACGAGCCTATCCCGCAGGATCTCGGCTATGTTGACCGCACCGATCCCGAGCATGCATTTGACCATGAGATCGGTTTCCAGGTCGGCAAGAAGCAGCTGGGCGATATCATCGACCGCTGCATCCAGAAGTACGGCTTCACCATCTCTGCCGAGGTTCTTGACAGCATCAAGTCTCTTGGCTACAAGTACTCCACCAAGGGCGCAATCACGATATCCGTCGCTGATATGACCGTCCCGAGTGCAAAGTACGAGATGATCAAGGCAACCGAGAAGGAAGTCGTCAACATCGAGCACCAGTACAAGCGCGGCTTCATCACCGATGATGAGCGCTACCGTCTGGTTGTTTCCGAGTGGGAGAAGACCACGAAGGAAGTCACCGATGCACTGAGCAACGCGCTCGACGAATATAACCCGATCTACATGATGGCAAACTCCGGTGCTCGTGGTTCTATGAACCAGATCCGTCAGCTCGCCGGTATGCGTG
>CAZFCH010000150.1:0-3659 GCA_964517445.1 uncultured Oscillospiraceae bacterium
TGCCGGTGCACTTGTAGTCCATATCGACGCCGACAGCCATGGTGATGCTGCCCTGAGCGCCGGAGAAGGTGGTGGTGACGACATAGCCCTTATCGTCGGCCTTGACTATTTTGTCAATGGTCTCAAAAGAAGCATGGTCGAAATCGACGTCCGGGTAAGCGGATGCTTCGAGGACTGCAGCATATGCATTATTGGTCTTGATTTCGTCCTGCTTGGCAATCTTATCTGCAGTGATGAGGTTGACAGCGCCGAGGATGCCCGCGACGATTGCGCAGACGAGGAACAGAATTACAGTGAGCTTGACTATCTTATTCATTATGCGCCCTCCTTTGCCGCTTTCTTTGCGGCCTTAGCGGCGGCAAGGTCTTCCTTGGTAACGCCGAACTGCGGACGGCAGAACGCCTTATCAATCGCCCATGTGCAGAGGTTCATGATAAGTATACCGTAGGATACGCCTTCGGGATAGCTGCCGAAGTAACGGATGAGCACGGTCAGAGCGCCGCAGCCGAAACCGTAGAGCAGCTGGCCGGGCATGGTGACAGGGCTGGTTGCATAGTCGTTTGCCATGAAGAATGCACCAAGCAGCATACTGCCGCTGAAGAGGTTGTACATAACCCAGTCAACGCGGGAGTAGCCTTCGTGGCCGAAGATGAAGGTCAGCACAACGACAGTGCCGATGAACGCGGTGGGGATGCGCCAGGTGATGACCTTGCGGATAAGCAGGTACGCTGCGCCTATCAGAAGCGCTATTGCGCTTATCTCACCAATGCAGCCGGGCATGTTGCCGAGGATGACGTTCTTCAAGTTCAGGTATGCAGGCATTGCCTCGCCGTTGTAGAGATAGGTCATCGGGGTGGCCATTGTGGTGCCGTCAACAACACCCTTGAGGCTGTTGGGGACAATCCAGGTGCTCATGTGATTCGCATAGGACGCGATGAGGAATGCACGGCCTGCGAGAGCGGGGTTCAGGAAGTTCTTGCCGAGGCCGCCGTAGAGCTGCTTGACAACAACTATTGAGAAGAAGGTGCCGATGATGGGCAGCCACAGAGGAGAGCTTGCCGGCATCGTGAGCGCCATGAGAAGGCCGGTGAGCGCTGCGGAGCAGTCGCCGATGGTGCAGGTCTTTTTCATAAGCTTGCGGTAAGCCCACTCGAAGAACACTGCGGAAACCATGGAGACGATGCAGACGGCTATCGGATACCAGCCGAACTGGATGACGGCGACGACCAGTGCAGGAATAAGCGCGATGATAACATCGAGCATAATGCGTCTGGTGTCGGCGCTGGTCCTGACCTGCGGCTGGTACGCTACGTCAAGGACGATCTTTTCTTTCTTATCGTTCATTATTTTGCCTCCTTTGCAGCAGCTTCAGCTGCGGCCTTGGCCTTTTCCTTATCGGCCTTGGCGCGGAACATCAGCTTTGCGGTCTTGAATGCGTGAGTCAGAGGCATTCTTGCAGGGCAGTTAAATGCACAGCTGCCGCACTCGAAGCAGTCAAGGATATGGTACTTTTCCATATTCTCAAAGTCGCGCTTGCTGTAATACATATACATGAACACGGGTTCGAGGTTCATCGGGCAGACGGAGATGCACTTGCCGCAGCGGATGCAGGTGGGATTTTCCACATGCTTGTCCTCTTCCTCGGTGAAGAACAGCACACCGGCCGTGCCCTTTACGGTGGGTGCGTCAAAGGTGGTGGCGCAGATACCCATCATCGGGCCGCCGAGAACTATCTTGCGCGGGGTCTTCACGAAGCCGCCGCACTGCTCTGCAATGTGGCTGAACGGAGTGCCGACACGGGTCAGGCCGTTGACCGGAGCCTTGAGGGCGCTGCCGCCGTATGTAACGATACGCTCAATAACGCTCTTGCCTTCGTAGCATGCCTGGTACACGGCATAGGCCGTGCGGGTGCTGACGACGTTGCAGCCCACACCGGAGGGCAGCCCGCCGGGCTTGACCTCTCTGTTAGTGATGGCCTTGACCTGCATCTTTTCACCGCCCTGAGGGTACTTGACATTCTCGGGGACGATCTCGATGCCGTACTGAGCGGGGTTCATGGAATTGAGAAGATTAATAGCATCCTGCTTGTTCTTCTCAATGCCGTAGTAGGCCTTGTCTACGCAGCTGGCAATACGCACAAGCTCAATGCCGCGCAGCAGCTGCTCCGGGAAATTGAGCATGGTCAGATGGTCGCCGTTAAGGTACGGCTCGCACTCTGCACCGTTGATGATGAGGGTATCGACCTTGCCGATACCGCCGCGGATCTTGACGGCAGTCGGGAACATTGCGCCGCCCATGCCGACGACACCGGCCTCGCGGATGCGCTCGAGTATTGCCTCGGGATCCTTCATCTGCTCCTCAGTGAGGGGCTCCATCAGCTCGGGAGTATCCTGAAAATCGTTCTCGATAACCACGGACATGATCATGTCGCCCAGCGGATGGGGTCTCGGCTCTACAGCCACTACCTTACCGGAAACGGAAGCATGAACGGGCGCGGAAACCGGAGCGGGATTCTCGCCGATCTTCTGATACATTTTCACATAATCGCCAACCTGAACCAGCGGTTTGCAGGGTGCGCCTATGTGCTGTATCATTGGAATGACTACCTGTGCGGGCGGTGCAATAACGGTCACCGGGATCTCCGGAGCCTTCATGTAATTGGGGTGCACACCGCCTTTGAACTTATAGGACATTAGCTTCACCTCGTTATTTTTTGCGTAGTCATGGTTTTACCCGGTCATTCTATCACAAACCATCCTGCAATGTCTACGATTTTTCCGTTTTTTGTGCCAAAAATCCAAGACTTTTTTATAACAATCATGTTATTTATTTGACATTTTGCACGCTTTTTAGTTATTTTTATAACAACTTTGCATTTTGTAATTTTTGTATAGCCGTCCCGCGCTTTAGCGTAAAAACAGCCGATGCGTCCCTCACGCATCGGCTGTTTTCTGTCCGAAAGTCACGTCCAAAATCGCCACTCTAAAGCCCGCGACGTGCCGTGGCGCTCCCCTGCTGTCACCCGACCATTGCGATAAGCTCTTTATCGGTATAGACGCGCATATTGTCTATGTCCATACCTGCGCACATCTGCTCGAGCTTTGCTGCCATAAGCTCGTAATAATCTCCGTCCTCGGCATCGAGCTTGCGGGCAAGGCGCGGCAGCTCCTTTTCGCAGACAGTGCGCAGGTTCTCGCCCTCCTCGGCGCAGTGGTCAAGCAGCCACTCAAGTGCCTCGCGGTCGGTCATGGAACGATCAATATAATACTTTTGACCATAGAGCCCGTAGAGCACGCGCTGCGTATCAAGGTAGCCGATGGCCATATCACGCCTTGACTGTTCCGCGTCGAAATTCAGCACGAAGCCAAGATCGGAATTTGTGTGTATGGTGGTGACGTTCACGTCCTCCGGCATTCTGAAGCGCTTCTCCCAGCCGATGCCGGGGATGCGCACGGCGATGATATTCTTATAGCCGTTGACCACGAGCGCATGCAGGGGCAGGCTGTCAACAAAGCCGCCGTCGGTATAGAGCTTGCCGCCGAGCTTTTCAAGACGGAAGCTCGGATGATAGGCGCTGGCAAGCAGCATGTCATATATCTCTTCCTCAGGCAGATTGTTAATCTTTATTTCAAGTCCTTTGCGGTCAGTGATGGAAACCG
>CAZFCH010000151.1:0-3633 GCA_964517445.1 uncultured Oscillospiraceae bacterium
CCCCAATAATCTTGTTTTTATAAGATTATTTTCTTGACTTCTCTGCTCCTGTCTATTAAAATAGAGCCGTAATCAGTCTTTCCGTCGGTCGGATATCTTTCTTTTATCTGATTCGCCTTGAATTATATCTCATGTTTTTAAGATTTTCCAGTGTTCGCTCCCTCTTTTTTGCGATTTGTCATTATGCACATATATGGGGTGATTCTTTTGTTCAATTATGAAAGGTTTGATTCCCTCCGCCGCTCGAAGGGAATCACGCAGAAATTCATCGCGCAGTCCCTTAACCGCAGCGCCACTCTCTGCCAGGACTGGAAGCAGCATAAGTCACAGCCGAGCGCCGCGCAGCTGTCCGCCCTCGCCTCCATTCTCAATACCACCCCCCAGTACCTCTGCGATGAGAGTGACGAGGTCTCCCCTCTCTCCTCCGATGATGAGCTTGAGCAGCTGCTCACCACTCTGCGTGACCGTGAGGATATGCGTCTGCTCTTCAAGCTCGCCAAAGACGCCACCCCCGACGATGTCCGCCAGGCCGTAAAGATCATCGAAGCCCTGCGCTCGTCAGAATAATCCCCGCCTCCTGAACGACTCTTTGGTGACTTTCTGTTCGCACGGAAAGTTACCCCACGGAGTGACCGGAAGCTGGTCCCGTTCTAAGTCTCTGCCTGTAACAGCCCCTGCTGAATCCACATCCCCCATCAGAAAGGTTCGCCATGCTCGAGTATAATCTCCGCTTCGTCTCCCTGCCCCGCACCGTCGAGGGCGTCAGCGTCCCGAACGATGACGGCAGCTTTGATATCTATATAAACTCCCGCCTTTCCTCTCAGCAGCGCGAGGATACGCTTGAGCATGAGCTGCGTCATCTGAAGCAGGAGCATTTCTATCTCGATCTGCCCCTGTCGTGCATGGAGCGCCAGGCAGACGGCGAGCCTCTGAATGTCGTTCTCCATCCGCCGCAGGGCAAAGTCCCCTGCTTTTATTCCGAGTCCGCCCTTGCCCATTGGCTCCGGACCATTTCTCTCCAGCAGCATATAAAGCTTTAATCGCGTCCGCGTTTCAAATACACTTGACTTTTTCTCGCGGACGCGCTATATTATCCCCGCCTTTTATTTGTGTTTATCACTGCTCTGTAAAGGAGATTTTCTTATGAAATATATCAGCACCCGCGGCGCATCCCCCGCCGTGTCCTCCGCCCGGGCTATCGTCAACGGCCTTGCCCCCGACGGCGGGCTCTATACCTTCTCCCCCGCGGACCTTCCCAAACTCGACTGGCAGCACCTTATTACTCTCGATTACTATCATATGGCAGCCGAGATTATCTCCGCCCTTCTTCCCGACTTCACCTCTGAAGAGATGCTCGACCTTGTCCGCCGTGCCTATACCGGCAAGTTCCCCTCGACCGAAATTACTCCTACCGTCACCGTCGGTGATATGTCCGTGCTCGAGCTCTTCCGCGGTCCCACCTCCGCCTTCAAGGACGTTGCCCTTTGCCTGCTGCCCTATCTCATGAAGGCTTCGGCGGAAAAGTGCGGCGATGCCGAGAAGATTACCATCCTCACCGCCACCAGCGGCGACACCGGCAAAGCCGCCCTTGAGGGCTTCCGTGATGTTCCCGGTATCGACATTGCCGTCTTCTATCCCCGTGACGGCGTCAGTCCCGTCCAGAAGGCACAGATGGTGACGCAGGAGGGAAGCAATGTCCATGTCTGTGCCGTCGACGGCAACTTCGATGATGCCCAGTCCGGCGTCAAGCAGATTTTTGAGTCCGTCCGTGACCGCGGTCTGTCCTCCGCAAACTCGATAAACATCGGCCGGCTCGTCCCCCAGGTCGTGTATTATTTCTCTTCTTACGCCGAGCAGGTCAAATCAGGTCACCTGACCTGCGGTGCAAAGCTCGATTTCACTGTCCCCACCGGAAACTTCGGTGACATTCTCGCGGGCTTCATCGCTTGTGAACTTGGTCTGCCCATCGGCCGCCTTGTCTGCGCTTCGAATGAGAATAATGTCCTCACCGATTTCCTGCGCACCGGCACCTATGACCGCCGCCGCAGCTTTTTCCGCACCCTCTCCCCGTCCATGGATATCCTCATCTCCAGTAACCTTGAGCGTCTCCTGTACCTTGTGAGCGGCGACTGCGCGCTTGTCGCCTCCCTCATGCAGCAGCTCAAAACCGACGGCTTCTACACCGTCCCTGCCGAGCTCCTCCACAAGATACAGTCCCGCTTCTGGGCCGGCTGCTGCGGCGATGAAGCCACCGAAGAGACCATCCGCGACGTCTGGGAAAATCACTCCTACCTCTGCGATACCCATACCGCTGTCGCCTGGAATGTCGCGCAGCAGTATAAAAAAGCGGCTGAATCCCCCAACCCGATGGTCGTGCTCTCAACCGCTTCTCCCTATAAGTTCCCCGCCGCCGTGCTCAGCGCCATCGGTACTGAGTGTTCCGGGGATGAACTTAATAAGCTTGATGAATTTGATATGATGTCCGCGCTCGAAAAAACCACCGGCGTCCCGATGCCCGCGAATCTCCGCTCCCTGCGTGAGCGCCCCGTGCTGCACACCCGCTGCGTAAAACCCGATGAAATGCGCGGCTATGTCCTTGATTTACTGGAGGGAAAAGCATGAACAGCGTTACCGTCCGCGTCCCCGCCACCACCGCAAATCTCGCCTGCGGCTTTGATACTCTCGGCTGCGCGCTGAGCCTTTATAACACTCTGAGCTTCACCCTGTCCGACCGTCTGTCCTTCACCGGCTGCGATGAAGAGTTTCAGACTCCCGACAATCTCGCCTGCCAGGCCTTCAATGCCGTGTATGCCCGTCTGGGTCACCCGACCCCCTCCGTGCATATCGACATTTTCGCCGATATTCCGGTCTGCCGCGGCCTGGGTTCCTCCGCCGCAATGCTTGCCGCCGGCGCAATGGCTGCAAATGTTCTCTCCGGCGCAGAGCTCTCAAAGGCCGAGCTTCTCTCGATAATCACCCCCATCGAAGGGCATCCGGACAATCTTGCTCCGGCGCTTTTCGGCGGTCTTGTCGCCTCCACCTCGCGTGAAGGCAAGGTCTATTCCGCCCATTATCCGGTGCATGAGTCGCTGCGCTTTGTCGTCCTCTCCCCGGATTATACCCTCAGCACCCATAAAGCCCGCGCCGCCCTGCCTGCAAGCGTTTCCTTTGCCGACGCGGTCTATGATCTCTCGCATCTTGCCATGCTTCCGCATGCCATCGCCGCCGGCGATGAGGAGATGATTTCCATCTGCCTGTCGGATAAGCTGCACCAGCCCTACCGTTTCCCGCTCATCCCCGGCAGTGACGATGTCCGCCGTGCCGCCGAAGCCTTGGGCTGCAAGGCTTTCTGCATCAGCGGCGCAGGCCCGAGCCTTCTCTGCCTGACGCGCGACGCCGCCTTTTCCGAAAAACTCTCCGCCGCCGTCGCCGAGCTTCCGCACAATTGGCAGGTGCGCGATCTCGCCGTCGACCCCACCGGCGCCGTAATAATTTAAGCCTTCCCATAAAGCAAAAATCGGAGCACCGTCATTCCCGACGGTGCTCCTTCGTTATTCTTGCCCTAACTAAAACTGCACAAATTAGTTTGCATTGTCTGGTATCACATGTTAGAATATTTCTGTAATGTATCAT
>CAZFCH010000152.1:0-3620 GCA_964517445.1 uncultured Oscillospiraceae bacterium
GTGCGCGGAATATGGGACAGATCCGTCATAACCGCGTTCACGCCGAATACCATTACGGACTTTGACCGGCTCACTGCAGAGCTGAGTAAAATCAAAACTCAGGGCTACGCGCTCGATAACGAAGAGCATGAACCCGGCGTATTCTGTATCGCCGCGCCCATCTTCGATTACAGTGCCCATCCCGTCGCCGCGATAAGCGTATCCGCCCCGGCATCCAGAATGGAGCCGAAGCGGATACAGGAGATTGCCGCGCAGGTCGTCAGCAGCGCCGGAGCAATCACCGGCGTTCTCGGCGGCTGATTGGCAGCTGCGGCTTATTTAAAATATGTATTATCCACGGCGGATGGCAGCAGCTGTCCGCCGTCGACTGTTATGTCGCTGCCAGTGACATACTTGGCCGCGTCAGAGATGAGGTACAGAACCGCCGCGGCGATTTCCTCTGGCTGACCGGTACGCTGCGCTGGGATGCGGGAGACGAGCATCTTTTCCCTATCGGTGACGATGTTCGGATCAGTCACCTTTATGTATCCCGGGGACACGCTGTTGACTCTTATCCCATAGGGCGCAAGCTCAAGTGCCATATGCTGCGTGAGCTTATAGACTGCAGCTTTTGCCGGGCCGTATACGCTGGCCTTGGGGTAGTTCGTACCGCGGTGGACACTGCTGGTGTTTATGATGCAGCCGTGCGTGCCATGACGAATCATATCCTTCGCTGCGCGCTGGGCGCAGAAGAATGTGCCGCGCAGATCAACGTTCGTAATGGTGTCGAACATCTCGGGCGAAACTTCGAGGAATGGCATAAACTTTGTGATGCCTGCGTTGTTGACCAGAACATCAATGTTCCCGAACTCGCGCTCGAGCGTATCAAACATCGGGTCAATATCGTCAAGACTTGTGAGATCTGCCTTTATGGCCATTGACCTTCTGCCGAGTGCGCGGACTTTTTCCACCGTATCCTTCGCCTGCTCCCCGCTTCCGCAATAGCTGATGCAGACGTCGTACCCTGCCTTTGCAAGCTCAATGGCCTCGCCCTTGCCGATGCCGTGACCGGCGCCTGTGACCAATGCGATCTTTGCCATGATGTAAATTTCCTTTCTGTCGTTTATATTATTTTACTTCAAATGTGTAGCTTCTGCGGTAACTCACGCTCTCCCCGCTCTCAAGGTCGATGGGCGCAAACACCTCAGGGCAGAAAGCATTGAAGTTGTTCCAGCTGTAGAAATTACAGACGGGAATGTCGTCCTCGATGAGAACGCTCATGCCTCTGGCCGTGTTCTCAAGCTTCATCCAATGGCTCTTAAGCCCCTCCCAACCGCGGATCCAGAACGCGCTGGACTCGGTCGCTTCGTCGAACTCGCCGAGGCGATATGCATCGCGCTCTATGATGAGCTGACCGCGGCGCAGCTTTGGCTCGATGGTATACGGGAAAGACAGACGGTAATCAGAGTTTATCACACCGCCGTCAAAATTAAAGAAGTTGTGGGAAAACTCGGTCGCGTGTATGGCCTTGGGGCCGACGTTTCTGACCGTGATGTCCATGTGCAGGGTGTTCCCGTCGAGAGTGTAGAGCTTCTCCATATCCATCGCAACACCGCAGCAGAGATGCGGCAGTGTTCTGATTCTCACGAAGTTCTCCCCTGTTTCGACTGCGTGCTCAAACGGCACGGTCGGGTAGTCCTTGGTGAAAAGGAACGGCGAGGTGTCCGTCTTCTTGAGCAGTCCCACGCCGGGCAGCGGGAAATAGTCCGCAACCGAGGCACTATCATAAAGCGCCGTGTCGCGCCACTCGAACACGTTCACAAGCCCGACGCCGCCGAGTCCGACACCGCCGCTGCTGTTGAGTTCCTTGGAGAGGAAGGTGTGTCCCTTGTACCACACCTGCTCGACCATGCCGCCCCAGTCGTAGCGTGAACGGTCGTAGCCCCATCCGGGCAGCAGAATGTTTGCTTTAATGCTTCCGTTGTCAATAATAACCGATTTTTCCATTGCGCTTATCACTCCTCTGCGCCGGGCACTTTTGCCAAAGTTCCGGCAGATTTTTTGTACACTCCGCACAAGAGTCCTTGTGTTATCTGGTCTTATGGTATCAGAGATTATTCAAAATGTCAAATATCAAATATCATTTCCGTAAAAAGTCTATTGACAATTCCCCGCATGCTTGATAATATTGTGAACGAAGAATGAATTACGCATCGAAATGCGAAACACGGAGCGGTTGTTATGGCAGAGAAGATAGTCTTTGAAGGCACGGTTGCCTCCAAGGTCACCGAGCGTTTGCGCGAGGATATAATCAGCAAGAAGATTGAAGCCGGCAGCCGCATCACAATAAAAGAGATCTCCGAGCGCTACGGTACAAGCAACATGCCCGTGCGCGAGGCTTTCAGAACGCTCGAAGGTGAGAAGCTGCTGGAGATTAACGCCTATAAGGGTGCTACCGTTCTGCGCATCGATGAGACTTTTATAAAAGAGATATACGGTCTGCTCCGCGCGCTGGAGTGCCTTATCTATGAATCCGCTCTGCCCTATATAGATGACGAGCTTATAGCTGAGCTGAAGGCCGTCAATGAAGAAATCGGCATTATCGCCGATGGGCGGGCGCCAAGCTCCGGCTACATAGACCTGAACACTAAATTTCACGGGCTGATAATGTCCCGCGGCGGCAACTCGAAAGCTATCGAGCTCTACCGTTATTATCATATGCTTATACGTACCCTGCGCAAAAGCTACATGCCCAGCATTATCCGCATACAGGCGGTGTACAGTGAGCATGAGGAGCTTATCGCCGCGCTTGAAAAGAAAGACGCGCTCGCAATTAAGACCGCTGTTGACAAGCACGTCGGCCATGCGATGGAGAACTTCCTGAAAGTATACGCTGGGCAGCTTTGAAGCTCCGGCTGTAGTTATATGCCGGGATAGAAAAGATTCTCGGCAAAGGCTGTTGCTCAAAGAATATCAAATATCACATTCCGCTCGGCTTTTTATTTGCGCTTAAAATATCAAATATCAAAATTGCTTTGCACATATACAAATAAACGCAAGTGGAGGTAATAATCTTGAAAGCAATTGGTAAAATCTTTGATGTCCTTGAGAAGATCATCAAGAACATCTGCGGCGCGCTTGTCGTAGGCTTTACCGGCATCACACTCATTGCCGTTATCGCCCGATACGTGCTCAACTCTCCCATTTGGTGGAGCGAGCAGCTCTGCCGCTACCTGTTCATCTGGATGCTGATGCTCTATTTTCCCGTCATCGTCCGTCATGAGCAGAACCTCGGCTTTGATGTTCTTGTGAAGCGTCTGCCGAAGAAGTTCCAAGATGTCTCTTGGCTCATCTGCAATATACTGATCTGTGCTTTCGGCGGTTTCTATTTTGTCTACCCCGTCCAGCTGTGCCAGAAGTTCTCTGCAGCGCACAAGTATCTTGACGGCATCCCCCTGCCCGCCGCTTTCATGTACTCCTCTCAGGCAGTCGGCGCGGTGCTGCTCGTGCTCTTCTCGCTCGAGGTCGTTGTCAATCTGTTTATAAAGATAGTTCATGAGAACAAGGATGGTGAAGAGATATGATGCTTTGAAAAGCTGTTCCTGCCTTGGAACGTCTCCCGGTAGGCCGCATACTTCCGC
>CAZFCH010000153.1:0-3589 GCA_964517445.1 uncultured Oscillospiraceae bacterium
GCTTTGTCAACTGATGGCAGCAGCGCAGAATAAAGCATTTATATAAGTAAAAAATTATATAAGTAAAAAATGTTGACAGGGAAAATTCATAGTGTTATGATATCCGCGTCTAAAGGCTGAGACGGAGAAGACGGGCACAGAACACGTACAGAGAGGGCAGCCGCAGGCTGTAAGCCGCCCCGGATATGTGCCGCAGCTACCACTCCTGAGCCGGAGAGCCGAAACACAAGCTGTAAGCTCTCACGCGAAACGCGCGTTACAGCGTTTTTGAGTTAAAAATCAAGGTGGAACCGTGCCGATTAGGCACCCTTGGCGCTGCGCCGGGGGTGTTTTTTGTTTTCCCCGGCAGGTGATATTTATGATGGAGGAAAAGATTATGGACGAAAACGAAAACAAGTTCAGCTTTGAAAATCCGGAGTACCGCCATACCTATTGGCACACCTGCTCCCACGTTCTGGCTCAGGCTGTCAAGCGCCTCTACCCCGAGGTAAAGCTTGCCATCGGCCCGGCCATCGAGAACGGCTTCTATTATGATATGGATTCTCCTTTCCCGTTCACCCCGGAAATAATGGAGAAGATCGAAGCTGAGATGCGCAAGATCTGCAAAGAGAAACTCAAGCTCGAACGCTTCGAGCTGCCCCGCGCCGAGGCTGTAAAGTTCATGGAGGAAAAGGGCGAACCCTATAAAGTCGAGCTTATCAACGACCTGCCCGAGGATTCCGTTATCAGCTTCTACCGTCAGGGCGAGTTCACCGACCTCTGCGCCGGCCCGCATCTGGATTCTACCGGACGCATCAAGGGCAATGCCATCAAGCTTACTGCCTGCAATGCTGCCTACTGGCGCGGTGACTCCAGCCGCCAGACTCTCCAGCGTATCTACGGTATCGCCTTCCCGAAGAAGGACGAGCTTGACGAGTACCTTGCCCGCATCGAGGAAGCAAAGCGCCGCGACCACCGCAAGCTCGGCCGTGAGCTCGGTCTGTTTGCGTTCCGTGACGAGGCTCCCGGCTTCCCGTTCTACCTGCCCAAGGGCATGGTGCTCAAGAACACCCTGATTGACTACTGGCGCGAGGTACACAAGAAGTGGGAGTATGTCGAGATTCAGACCCCGCAGATCATGCGCCGTACCCTGTGGGAGACCTCCGGCCACTGGGATCATTATAAAGATAATATGTACACCACCGTCATCGACGGCGAGGACTTTGCCATCAAGCCCATGAACTGCCCCGGCAGCATTCTGGTCTATGCGCTCGAGCCGCACTCCTATAAAGAGCTGCCTCTCCGCTTCGGCGAGCTTGGCCTTGTCCACCGTCATGAGCTTTCCGGCGCACTGCACGGCATGTTCCGCGTCCGCTGCTTCACGCAGGACGACGCGCACATTCTCCTTGCTCCCGAACAGATCAAGGATGAGGTCATCCGCATCGCAAAGCTCTTCGACGAGGTCTATTCTCTCTTTGGCCTGCCCTACAAGATAGAACTGTCCACCATGCCTGAGGATCATATCGGCTCCGTCGAGGATTGGGACATCGCAACCTCCGCGCTTGCTGACGCTATAACCAGCATCGGCAAGGAATATGTTGTCAACCCCGGCGACGGCGCTTTCTACGGCCCGAAGCTCGACTTCCATATTCAGGACTCCCTCGGCCGTACATGGCAGTGCGGCACTATTCAGCTCGACTACCAGCTGCCCGGTCGCTTTGACCTTGAGTACACCGGCGCGGACGGCGAGAAGCACTGCCCCGTTATGATTCACCGTGTTGTGTTCGGCTCCATCGAACGCTTCATCGGTATCATCACCGAGCACTATGCCGGTGCGTTCCCCGTGTGGCTCTCCCCTGTCCAGGTCAAGGTTATGCCTATTACCGACCGTACCGCAGATTACGCGAAGGATGTTGCTGCAAAGCTTTCTGCTGCCGGCGTCAGAGTCGAGACCGACCTGCGCAATGAGAAGATCGGCTACAAGATCCGCGAGGCCCAGATGCAGAAGACCCCGTACATGCTCGTCATCGGCGACCGCGAGGCCGAGAGCGGAGCGGTTGCTGTCCGTACCCGCAGCGGCGAGGACCTCGGCGCGATGCCGCTTGATGCATTCATCGAGCGTATTACCGGCGAGATTAAGTCCCGCAGTAATGCTTAAACGCATAAGATCTTCAACACCCTCACAGACTTTTGATCAGTCTGTGAGGGCGTTTTTATAACCGGGAAGAAGGAAAGACTGATAGCCACAAGCTCGCACGTTCATCATAGAAGAGCGGCAAGCGCAGGTTTCGCGCATAACTGTTGAAATGCCGCGGGATTTAGGATATAATGTGTAAGCGATAAGCATACAGACACATCGGAGGCAGCTATGGGATACTGCAAAAACTGCGGCGCATATATACCGGACGGACACACGAAGTGCCTTGCCTGCGGGCTGGATCAGACGGAGCAAGAGGAGCAGGCTTCTGCGTATGCTGCCGCAAAGAAGTCGGCGACAAGACGGCAGGGCAATGACGAATTGCGCCGCCAGCTTGAGGAGCAGAGAAAAAAGCAGCAGGAGAATAACCGCAAATGGGCGGAGGCCGAATATGAGCAGCGCCGTCGCGCGAAAGAGGAACAGTCGCGCTTCGATGAGGCGCGTGCCGGAGCAGGCCGCACGGAGGACAGGACGAAAGACGACGATGAGTTCCGCAGCAGAAAGAACGTCGGTGAGTCGAAAACGGAGCCAAACAAGCTATTTGCCGTGCTCTCATATATGAGCATACTGTTCGTGCTGCCGTATCTTCTGTGCCGGAACGATGAGTTTGCAATGTTCCACGCACGTCAGGGGATGATACTTTGTGTCGTGGGCGTTATTGCCGAAGCAATCGGCTCACTTCTTGGATTGGGCTGGGTGGCCACACTACTAAGAGTGTATTTTATTCTTAAGGGAGCGGGCAATGCAGCAAACGGCAAAATGGAGCCGCTGCCGTACATAGGCGGCTTCTTCAACAAGTAAGGCCACGCTATTTAGTACCTTTAAAACCGTTGCGACCACAAGATTTTGAACGCGAAAAAAATATGAAAAAATCTCAAAAAAAGTGTTGACAAACACGGCTTTGCGGTGCTATATTATGCAAGCACTTCGGTGCGGGACATTTGAATCGCGAGTCAAAAAGTTTTGAAATAATTTGAAAAAACCTGTTGACAAAACGAAACAAATGTGCTAATATAAACAAGCTGTCGTCGAGAGCGGCGGGAGCGAGATGTACCTTGAAAATTGAACAATGTAAGAAAAAGCTTATGCTAAATAAGCACCAGAAAAGGGTTCAAGTCAGAAATGACTTTTACTATTAATTTCTTTTGAGAGCTAAGAAAGCAATCAAGAATTAGATTTTAGCTGCGAAAGCAGTTGAGATACAATTTATTGAGAGTTTGATCCTGGCTCAGGATGAACGCTGGCGGCGTGCCTAACACATGCAAGTCGAACGAAGCACATCAAACGGAGATTCGTCGAAGTTTGGTGTGACTTAGTGGCGGACGGGTGAGTAATGTATGAGCAACCTGCCTTTCAGTGGGGGACAACAGTTGGAAACGACTGCTAATACCGCATGATGTCAATTGAGGGCAT
>CAZFCH010000154.1:0-3557 GCA_964517445.1 uncultured Oscillospiraceae bacterium
CGGTGTCAGCGGTGATCTTCTGGATGACCTTGCCGCCGGAGCCGATAACCTCGCGTATCTTGTCGGGGTTAATCTTCATCTGGATCATCTTGGGAGCGGACTTTGCAAGTTCCTTGCGCGGTGCGGGGATAGCCTTGAGCATAATCTCGTCAAGGATCTGGTAGCGGGCTTCCTTGGTGATCTCGAAGGCGTTCTTAATGATCTCGTGCTTGAGGCCGTCGTTCTTGAGGTCCATCTGGATGGCGGTGATACCGGTCTTGGTACCTGCAACCTTGAAGTCCATCTCGCCGTGGAAGTCCTCAACACCCTGAATGTCGATGAAGGTGGTGAAGTCATCGCCGTCCTGAATCAGGCCGCAGGAGATACCGGCAACAGGAGCCTTGAGGGGCACACCGGCGTCCATAAGGGCGAGAGTGCTGCCGCAGATAGAGCCCTGAGAGGTGGAGCCGTTGGAGGAGAGAACTTCGGAGACTACGCGGATGGCGTAGGGGAAATCCTCAACATCGGGGATGACGGCTTCGAGAGCCTTCTCAACCAGTGCACCGTGGCCATACTCACGTCTGTTGGTGGAGCGGCTGGCACGGGCTTCGCCGGTGGAGTAGGAAGGCATATTGTAGTGGTGCATGAAGCGCTTGGTGTCCTCTTCCCAGATGGTATCAAGCTTCTGGACATCGCTGAGCGTAGAGAGGGTGGCAATGGAGAGAACCTGAGTCTGGCCGCGGGTGAAGAGGCCGGAGCCGTGGACAACAGGCAGGACACCAACTTCGGCGGCAAGAGGACGAATCTCGTTCATCTTGCGTCCGTCAACGCGCTTGCCGGCAAGCAGCCACTTCTTAACGACCTTCTTCTGCAGCTTATAAAGAATCTCGTCCATGTAGTTCATCATGTCGGGATGCTCTTCGCCGTACTTCTCTTCGACCATGGTGATCCAGTCGTTGACGCGGGCTTCGCGGACGTTCTTATCCGGAGTATCCATGCAGTATTCCATGGACTCGAACTCGTTGTTGACGAGCTTCTCGAAGAGAACATCGTCAAATGCGGCGTGCTCATACTCGAACTTGGGCTTGCCGATCTCCTCGACCATCTTGTCGATAAGGTCGAGAACGGGCTGGATGTGCTCATGCGCCTGAACGATACCCTCGTACATGACATTCTCGGGAACCTGATCGGCTTCGGATTCGATCATGACGATCTTCTTGTGGGTGGCGGCGATGGTGGTTATCATGCGGTTGCCGTTGTCGCGCTGTTCCTTGGTGGGGTTGAAGAGATACTTCTCACCATCCCAGCCGAGGACGATACCGGCGATAGGCCCGTTGAAGGGAACATCGGAGATGGAAACTGCGGCGGAAGCACCGATCATTGCGGTGATCTCGGGAGAGCAGTCGCGGTCTACGCTCAGAACCTCGCAGGCGATGACAACGTCATTGCGCAGGTCGGTCGGGAAGAGCGGACGCATGGGGCGGTCGATCAGGCGGGAGGCCAGAACTGCGGGCAGGCTGGGCTTACCCTCGCGGCGCATGAAGCTGCCGGGGATGCGGCCGACGGCGTAGAGCTTCTCATTGAAGTCCACGGAGAGGGGGAAGTAATCGATGCCGTCCTTCGGGCGGGCGGAAGCGGTGCAGGTAACGAGAACGGTGGTATCACCGTACTTTACGAGGACTGCGGAGTTGCAGAGCTCGGCAAGCTTGCCGACTTCCATGGACAGGGGGCGGCCTTCGTACATGATCTCGTACTTCTTGTAGTTCGGAAATTCCTTATGGGTGATTATCATATGCTGTCTCCTTATATGTTTTTGCACTTTCCGACACTTAGCACTTGAAGAAAGGCCTCGCACGGCGGCGCTTCTTCAAATACTAAGCTACCGGAAAGCACATGGTTTACATTGTCGGTGAGGTTTAAAAAAGCAGAGAGACAATATTAACTTGTCTCTCTGCAAAAAACTTCATAAACCTCGGTGCGCAGAGCTGAAAATTACTTACGGATGCCCAGCTTTGCAATGATAGCGCGGTAGCGCTCGATATCCTTCTTTGCAAGGTAGTCCAGCAGACGGCGGCGCTTACCAACCATCTTGTACATACCCAGACGGCTGTGGTCGTCATTGGGATGATTCTTGAGGTGCTCGGTCAGCTCGCGGATACGCTGGGAGAGGATAGCGATCTGGACTTCGGGAGAACCGGTGTCGCCCTCATGGGTGGCGTTGTCGGCGATGACCTGGGTCTTGACTTCTTTGGTGATCATAGGTGTAATACCCCTTTCAAAATGTTACTATACCCGGTGTCCCGGCGGCGGGCGGAAAGGCTACCGCAATAGCGGCATGACCCCGGCGCTGAGAGCACGGGCGCATACTGGTGTATAATAACATCTGTGTGCGCAGGTGTCAAGTTTTTACTGCGTTTCCGGCAAATAATTTTATGAAAGCTTTGCTGCGAACTCGGAAATTGCCGCAAGACCGGCTTTGAGCGTCTCGGTGTCGCTGGCATAGCCGATGCGCATGCTGTGCGGCTGCTCGAAACAGTCGCCGGGAGTCACAAATGCACCGGTCTCATGGTACATGCGCGTGCAGAAATCGTAGGACGGAATATCAAAATCATAGTAGACGAGCGCGGTCGTGCCCGCCTGCGGTTTGGTATAAAAGAAATGTTCGGAGGAATTGACCCAGTCGTCGAGAATTGCAAGGTTCGTGCGCACGATGCCTGTGTTGCGCGCGATGAGCGTGTCTTTATGTCCGAGCGCGATGGCGGCGACGGCCTCGTCGAACATGCCGCAGCTTATGAGGTCATAGTCTCTGTGGGAGCGGAAGGCGGCAAGCGCGGCTTCGTCGTGCGTGGCTATCCAGCCGAGACGCAGGCCGGCGAGCGAAAACACCTTGGACATACTGCTGACGGAAATGCCCTTTTCATACAGGTCTGCAACGGATTCGCTCCAGATGTCGGTCTGCGTGAGGTGGCGGTAGACCTCGTCGCAGAGGAGATACGCGTCCACGCTGCGCGCAATCTTGACTATCTCTTCCAGAAGCTCTTTGCCCATGAGCGCGCCGGTGGGATTGTTGGGGTTGTTGATGCAGATCATTTTCGTGTCCGGAGTGACAAGGGAGCGCAGCTCATCAAGGTCGACAAGGTAGCCGTTCTCCTGTTTGAGGTGCATGACGGCAAGGTCTGCGCCGATGGACTCGGGGATCGAATAAAGCTGCTGGTAGGTCGGCATGATGCTGATGATGCGGTCGCCTTCGGAGACGATGGAGCAGAACACATGATGATTCGCGCCTGCCGCGCCGTGGGTGGTGATGATGTTCTCGGGCTTCACGGTCTTATACAGCCCGCATATACCGTCGAGGAATTCCGGGCGGCTGTATATGTCGCCGTAGGTCAGGCGTCTTGCGCAGAACTCGCGCAGGAAGGCTTCCTTATCCTCCCCGGTCAGCTCGAACAGCTCATCGAGCGACACTGAGTCGACGCAGGTCTCGGCGATGTTGTACTTTGCGCCGACCTCGTACTCGTTCATCAATTCCTCTACTGCAAAGGGCTTAATCTTCATTTTTGGAATTCCTCCCTGATAAT
>CAZFCH010000155.1:0-3491 GCA_964517445.1 uncultured Oscillospiraceae bacterium
CGGTCTGCGCACGCTGGGCGAAATGTCCGTCCCCGACGGTGAAAAAGCCTTCTGTGAGGCCGCCGGCGTCGGCAGACTCACCCGCGAGCACGACGGCTGGGAGAGCCGGTACACCGGCTCCTATATATATGAAGAGGGCACCTTCGATATGCAGGGCTATGTTGCCTCTGCCGAGCTCCCCTGCGATGTGAGCTTCGATTTCCGCCGCGCCTCCAAGGGCACTCTCGGCTATGTCGTCGGTCAGGTTGAAGATGTGAACGGCTTCACCGAATGGGATTATACGACCTCCGACGGTGTTGCTCTGCACCTTGCAAATTATGAGAGCGATGACTCCGGCCGCCGCGCCTCGTTCATTCTGCTCGATTCCGACACCGCCTTCTATGTTATGAGCTTCCTGCACTCCGGCTATGCCGACTACCTCGGCGACGGTCTCATCGACGGCATAGGCGACGCTTATATCGAGTTTAACCTCACGGATAAACAGCTTGAAGGGCTTGCCGAAAGCTTTGACTGGGCAGCCCTCACCGATTCCGAGCGCGGCATGGACAGCGACTTTGAGCCGCTCGAAAGCACCGAAGACGCCGCCTCCCCTGCCGATTCCGTCGTCCTCAGCTCCGAGCCGGACTTCGGCAGCAGCGTTACCGATTGGGATATGTACTATATAAAGCTCGCCTATAAGGAGTCCATCGAGCCGTACATCTCTGATTTCAGGCTCATTGATTACTCTCTTATAACTGTGTCTTCCATGGCGGACGGCTGGATTCAGTTCAGCGGCACGCCGAAAACAAAGCTCGACTGGGAATGTGTCAGCGCCGGCGGCACGAATATCTATTGCCGCAGCCTGAATATGACTTCCGACGATGCCGGCACCTGGACAACGGGCGCGGCCTATGACGCTCTGCCCTACAAGGCCATAAGCGCCTCCGAGAACATCGGCACCGCGGAGAACCCCGACAATGTCCATGTCCGGTATGACATGAACAGCATCACCTCCGCCTCCCTCTATGTCACTCAGCTCGGCAAGAGCTATTCCCTGCCCGCCGATAAGCTCCCGACGCTCTCCCTGATGCTCCGGGACGACGGTACTCACAGCGCGGCCCTGGACTGCGGCAGCCTTAATCCCCTTTATCTCACCTTTGCCGACGGGCGAACCGTTTCCGTATACACCGCCGGCAACGGCAGCAACGGCTATGTCCCGGATAAGGGCGGCTATAAATCTTACGGTCTTGGCATGAGCATCTTCGAGCTGTTCGGCGTCCCGCTTGAAGCCGAGGGCTATTCCGAGCATGACGGCATCGTAACTACCCACGGCGAAAATATCTTTCTTGGCAAGGTAACCTGGGTAGAGTATGATTATACCCCCGGCGGCTTCGCTCTTGAATGCCGCGTGAACGACGGGCAGAACACCCGCTGGTCAAACTTCGAATATGATGAGGCCGGACATCTTCTCCGCGACACATGGCACGACCCTGACGGCAGCGTCTCCAATACCGTCACGTATGAGTACGATGACTCCGGCAATCTTCTCGAAGAGTACACCGTGAACGACAGATTCTGGAATCGCAGCGAGTATATCTACGACGACCTCGGCCGCCTCACTCAAATAAAGGTATACAGCAGCGAGTACCCCGAAGGCAACGAGCGCGGCTATACCTACTACAGCTACGACAGCGAAGGCAACTGCCGCGTGAAATACGGCTATGAGCTGACCGAGTAACCCCGCCCCCGCAGCAGCCCAAGCCCGTACCCCCTATAAATCCCCAAACGGCGGCACCCCCGGTGCCGCCGTTTTTCCCTAATCCAATCCGACATCACTATAAATATCACGCCGAAAAATTTCCCCCGAAAATTTCTTTCGTTGAAAATTCAACCGATTTGTTGATTTGATTATATTATAATTTAATCACAAAAAGCAATCAGGCTGTAACGGACAGCGCAGCATTAAGGCGGCAAAGAATTTAAAATACCGCTTCTGCTGATGCTGGAATAATCGAAGGAAATGAGGTAACAACAATGAAGTACATCGTAAACGACGGCTGCATCGGATGCGGGCTTTGCATGGGCACCTGCCCGGAAGTCTTCTCCCTGACGCGCAGCGGCACTGCAAAGGCTATCGACACGGAAGTCCCCCCGGAATGCGAGGCCGCTGCCGAGGAAGCTATGAGCTGCTGCCCGGTAAGCGCAATCGAAGAACAGTAAAGAGTGCCGCGCTCTATAAATAAAAAAGGCATTGACTCTTTCCGCAGATTAAATACCCTTGATGAAAGAAAGTGAGGATATAAAGATGGATCGAAATATGTTTTGTTTTCAGTGTGAGCAGACAGCGGGCTGCACAGGCTGCACAGGAAAAGCCGGCGTCTGCGGCAAGACCGCCGATGTCGCGAAGCTTCAGGACGAACTGACCGGCGCTCTGGTCGGGCTCTCCCGCGCAGCAGATAATACCCCTGATGTAAACGAAGGCACTTGGCGCCTGATGATTGAAGGCCTGTTTACCACCATCACAAACGTGAACTTCAACGAAAAGACTCTCCGTGAGCTGATAGATCGTGTGCACGCTGAAAAGGCGCGCCTCGTTCCCGATTGTGCCTGCTGTGTCAACGCCTGCGGCCGCACGAATGATTACGATATGGAGAATGTCTGGAACGCGCAGGAGGACATCCGCAGTCTCAAATCCCTCATTCTCTTCGGTGTGCGCGGCATGGCGGCTTACGCGCATCACGCCATGGTGCTCGGCTATACCGATGATGAAGTGAACCGCTTCTTTGCCAAGGCGCTCTTTGCCATCGGCGAGGATTGGGGCATGGACGAGCTTCTGCCCATCGTGATGGAAGTCGGCGAGAAAAACCTCAAATGCATGGCGCTCCTTGATAAGGCCAACACCGAAAGCTACGGTACGCCCACACCCGTTACCGTTCCTCTGACCGTCGAGAAAGGCCCGTTCATCGTAATAACCGGCCACGACCTCCACGACCTCAAGCTGCTGCTCGAGCAGACCGAGGGCAAAGGCATCAACATCTACACCCACGGCGAAATGCTCCCCGCCCACGGCTATCCCGAGCTTAAAAAGTATCCCCACCTCAAGGGCAATTTCGGCACCGCATGGCAGAACCAGCAGAAAGAATTTGCTGCTCTTCCCGCCCCTGTGCTGTTCACCACCAACTGCCTGATGCCCCCGAAGGCAAGCTATGCCGACCGCGTCTTCACCACAGCCGTGGTCTCCTACCCCGAGATGACTCACATCGGTGACGATAAGGACTTCACCCCCGTTATCGAGAAAGCTCTGGAGCTTGGCGGTTACCCCGAGGACAAGCCCTTCACCGGCATTAACGGCGGCAATACTGTCATGACCGGCTTTGCCCGCGGCACGGTGCTCGGCGTTGCCGATAAGGTCATCGATGCGGTCAAGTCCGGCGCAATCCGTCATTTCTTCCTGGTCGCCGGCTGCGACGGCGCGCGCCCCGGCCGCAACTACTACACCGAGTTTGTGAAGC
>CAZFCH010000156.1:0-3418 GCA_964517445.1 uncultured Oscillospiraceae bacterium
GAAACCAGCCGAGCCAGCCGCCGACAGCGGCAAAAGCGAGTTGAATGGTGTTCCAGAATTCTTTCATAGGGGTATTCCTCCTCATAGATATAATTTGAGCGACTGCCCAGTGTATGGACAGCCGCCCTTGTGATTAGATACAGAAGCCCAAGGCGATGCGGGGCCAGTAGTCACTGCCCATCTGCGTCGGGTTGACTTCGATGTACGCATTGTTGTGATCGATAGACGGTGAGCCGCTATAGTAACACTTCTCGTCGTATACCGTACGCAGGTAGTAGAAGTTGCCATGGCCGCCGTAGTATTTCACCACCGCGTCATAGCTGCTGAACACACTGCCGTAGCGCGGACCATTTTTCTCCTGCTCCGTCTTGATTCGGTTGATATCCAGGCAGATCTCACGAGCAGACGGAATCCAGAGCTCATCGCTGACCGTTGCCTCAGACTTCTGCAAAGCGGCATCCATGGTGATGCAGGTTTTCTGTACGGCCTTAATTTTGCTCTGAATGTTCTCAGGCAGCAGCGGTTTGATAGTGCTGGCAAGATAAGCCCTCAGTTCGGACTTCTCCCAACCGCCGATGGAGCCGGTGTTTTCATTTCCGCTGACGTAGGTGGGATTCATGCGATGCAGCTTTGTCAGAAGCTCCATGCTGATCCAGCTGGTGGCGGCCGTACTGCTTCCGTCAGACAGAGTATCCGCGTCCTTTGCCACAAGCTGCATATTCACGACACCGTTTTCGCCAAGGTCAATCGACTTGTAGTTGCCGATCTTATACTTGTCCGCATAGGTACCGTCCGAGATGCTGGCCAGAATCGTGTCCCAGTCATCGGAGATTTCAGCCACCTCAACCGGGTCCTGGAACTGCGCGTAGCAATAGGTATTACCCGTAATGTTCTCCGGTGTCGGGAACCATCCAGTGAACGGAAAATCATCCGAATTTGCCACATTCTGCTTCACAGGAGTATCTCCCGTATAAGAAGCACTGGAGCCATACGGCACACTATTCACTGTCTGCAGAAGCGTCGTACCATTGTAGAAGCGAACGGTATATTTGCGGATTGTGGAGGTATACGCGGCATAGACACTGCGGTCAAAGTCAACGGTCTTCCGGCTGCTGCTGTCCGCACTGCCGTATGCCTTGGTGCTCCAGCCGGAGAAGGTGTAGGTGTATTTCGCCGTAGCTGTCTTACTCGGCTTCGAACTGTATGTGCCGTTTGCGCCGTTGACAATTTCCTCTGTATAGAGCAGCGTACTGCCGGACTCATCGTAATAGCTCAGATATGCAGTTCTCGTTGTGTACTGAATGGCAATATTGGGGTAACGCTCCAGCATTTCCTCGTATTGCGATGCCAGAAGCGAGTCAACAACGATAACGCCGCTGATCTGTGCCTTATCCATGTTGTTGCCGTTTTCGTCAAGGCCGCGCATGGTATCCAGGCGGTCGTAGAATGTGAGAATGTCCTCTGCGGAATCCGCCGCCCAATACAGGCCAATGACGCGAACACGGGCACCGGTTGGGATGGCATCCAGAATTGCCTTCTTGTCAAAGGCATCGCTGACATTCTCCAAGCGGAGCGTTGAGATATTGTCGTAGCCGCCGATGGTGAAATCTGTGACCGCTGCCTGGTTTCGCACTGTGAGATTGGTCACGGTCGCTGGCAGATGCAGTGTTTTCAGAATGCCGCCGTTCGGCAGCGTCACACCCGTGATGGCGGTACCATCGAAATAGATGTGCTCAATATTGGAACAGCCGCTGACATCCACAGTCTGCTTGAGATTCGGGCAGTTACGCACATCCAACGTCCGCAGCAGCGTGTTGTTGCCGAGGTACAGCTCCGTCAGGTTGCTGTTGGAATAAGACTCGCTGCTGTCACCAATTTTCAATGTCTGCAGCTTGGTGGCATTGGAGAAATCCGCATAGCCCACCTTCAGGCCGGAGATGTCACCCACATCCTTCAGCTGGCTGGCGCTGTAGATGTAAATCTCGGTGTCATTCACATTGTCCAGAGGGCAGGCCAGCGTATACGCCTGATTGCGGTTTGCCCTCTGCTGGACGAGGTATGAGCCGTACTTGACGGAAGCGTACACGTCCGCATAAGGCGTGACCGTAATGTCTGCCTTGGCATAGCCGCGGAGTGTGATGACATCCGAAAGTGCATCTCCGGCATTGTACTTGCTGTCGAGATAGCGGAAACGGTTATACAGCCACCATCTGCGCTGTGCGGCTTTCGAGCCTTGAAGCATGGCAAGATACGATGCCGTGTTGTTTTCTACCAGAGGAGCGAGGTATTTAAAGTAGGCATCCTCATTGAAGATTGCCTCCGGCCACTTGGACTGATGTTCCTCAAACCGCTGCTCGGTATCCGTATAGGAAAGAGCGCCCGTGGAGCGCAGGCTCTGGTACATGGATTTCAGGTCATCAAAGAAAGCCTGCCGCAGGTTGACCCAGAGCACAGACTGCTGACCGTTAAAGACATCCGCGCCGCTTTCGGTCTGGTCGATATCCTCCAGATTGTACGAGAAAGCCAGAGTGCCCTCGTTGTTGATGCCAATGGCGGTATCAAAGTCATACGGCAGTGAAAACCACTTGCTGCCGCCCATGAAGGTCGGGAACATGTTCTTCGCTCGGCTGTCTACCATGAGGAAAAGTTCGGTGAAGAGGTAATAAAACAGCACAGGCTGTTTCTCCAAATGCAGACTGAACTCCGATTTGAACTTGGCAAGACGGTATTCCTTGGTGTCTTCCGTGAATTTCACACCGTCATAGGTTCTGGCAACAGGCAGTGCATCACCTGTGGCTGCAGACTGGTCGGTGCTGACAAGCCATGCGGCCAATGCCGAGAGGTTCTGCGCATCGGTATTGCCATCCGGAAATCTGCCCTCAAAGTCGTTGAGCCAGTCCTCGCCGGAGAAATCATCGGACTTCCACAGCACCCGGCTGCTGGTGTTGTTGAGGATTTCCCAGCTTTCATCACTCGCGGCAAAGCCGTAGACCTCTTCGGTACCTTTATCGTTGTTGAAGTTGTACTTGCCGAGGAAGGTGGTCTTCTCACCATCGTTCCAGAACATGACGATCGGAAAACCGTCAATGCCCTGCCGGATGGAGGAGTTTTCCTCTTGGGGCGCAGTCTTATAAGGGCAGGCGTCATTGTAGAGCCGTACCAGCTCCACATTGTTTGCGCCTTCCGAAGAAGCCACATCCGCTTTGAATGTGAAGGTATCTGTGGGAATGGCGCCGGAGCGGAGTGCATAGGACTCCACAGTGTTGCCGCTGGAATTCACGAAGCCGCCTTTGAACTTGATTTTGTAGTTCTTCCGTGCGTAATACTGAGAAGATGTACCCTGTACGTCCACCTGCGCATTCTCAAAGCTGAAGCTGCGGGAGCTGTTGACGGGGTCAGTGTAATAGCCGGAGAGGGT
>CAZFCH010000157.1:0-3343 GCA_964517445.1 uncultured Oscillospiraceae bacterium
AAACGGCCTAAAACTGTCAGATTTGCGCTGAAACTGTCAATTTTGCGATAGCGACAAAAAGCTGCAAAGCATTGGAATATAAAGAAAATCCCGTAGTTTCGACGACTACGGGATTTACGTTTTTATGGAGCAGGGTACGGGAGTCGAACCCGCCTAGCTAGCTTGGGAAGCTAGAGTAATACCGATATACCAACCCTGCATAAGCTTGCTTATTATAGCACAGCCCCATAAAAAACGCAAGCAAAAACAGCAGCTCATCGAACTGCTGTTTTTTGCTTTATATAAGGCTGCTTACTTCTTGCTCTTGATGTACTCGTCGATGCTCTTCGCGCCGGCTTTGCCTGCGCCCATTGCGAGTATAACGGTGGCAGCACCGGTAACGGCATCGCCGCCGGCAAACACGCCCTCGCGTGCGGTTACGCCGCCTTCGTCGGCCTCAATGCCGCCCTTGCGGGTGAAGGTCAAGCCCTTGGTCGTGTTGCGGATCAGGGGGTTCGGGCTCGTACCGATAGCGATAACGACGGTGTCAACATCGAGAATCCAGTTGCTGTCGGGCACGGGCACGGGCTTGCGGCGACCCTTCTCGTCGGGCTCGCCGAGCTCCTGCTTCTGAAGCTCAATACCGGTGACGTGGCCGTCCTCGCCTGCGTGGATTGCCACGGGGTTGTTGAGCAGACGGAACTCGATGCCCTCGGCCTCAGCGTGCTCGACCTCTTCCTTACGTGCAGGAAGCTCGTCCTTGCCGCGGCGGTAGGCGATGTAGACATGCTCTGCGCCCAGACGCTTGGAGACACGCGCCGCGTCCATTGCGACGTTGCCCGCACCGACAACGCAGACATTGTGGAAGTGCTTTATCGGCGTGTCGTAATCATCGCGGTAGGCCTTCATAAGGTTCACGCGGGTGAGCAGCTCATTTGCGGAGTATACGCCCAGCAGGTTCTCGCCGGGGATGTGCAGGAACTGCGGCAGACCTGCGCCGGAGCCGATGAACACGGCCTCGAAGCCGTCCTCAAAGAGCTCGTCGACGGTCTCGCTCTTGCCGATGATGGCGTTGTTGATGATCTTAACGCCCTGGGCCTTGAGGTTGTCTATCTCAGCTGCGACTATCTCCTTCGGCAGACGGAACTGCGGAATACCGTAGACCAGAACGCCGCCGGACTTGTGGAATGCCTCAAAGATGGTGACGTCGTAGCCCATCTTGCGCAGGTCGCCCGCGCAGGTGAGGCTTGCAGGGCCGGAGCCGACGATCGCTATGCGGTGGCCGTTGGACTCGGGAACCTTGATCTCATCCTTGACTTCCTTGTTCATGTGGTAGTCTGCGACAAAGCGCTCGAGACGGCCTATGCCGACGCTCTCGCCCTTGATGCCGCGCACGCACTTGCTCTCGCACTGCTTCTCCTGCGGGCAGACACGGCCGCAGACGGCAGGCAGGGAGTTCGTGGAGGTGATGATTTCATATGCTGCGTCAAAATCGCCTTCGGCGACCTTGGCGACGAACTCGGGGATACGCACGGAAACGGGGCAGCCCATGCGGCAGTGAGGGTCGCGGCAGTTGAGGCAGCGCTTTGCCTCGTCGATAGCCATCTCGGCGGTGTAGCCGAGGGCGACCTCGTCAAAATTGCCGGTGCGGACTACGGGGTCCTGCTCGGGCATGGGGTTCTTGGTCATGTTCATATTAGCCATTGCGCTTACCTCCGGTCATATTGCAGATATGCTTTGCGGCCTCGTCCTGCTCGTCCTTATAGAAGGCGGCGCGCTTGATGAGAGAGTCGAAATCGACCTCGTGCGCGTCAAAGTCCGGACCGTCGACGCAGGCAAACTTCGTCTCACCGCCAACAATGACGCGGCAGCCGCCGCACATGCCGGTGCCGTCGACCATAATCGGGTCGAGGGAGATGATGGTCTTGATGCCGTAGGGACGGGTGACGTCGGCAAGGAACTTCATCATGATGTCCGGACCGATGGCGATGACACGGTCAAACTGTGGCTTGCCCTCGGCGATGTTCGCTTCAATCTCCTGCTTGAGGTACTGGGTGGTGAAGCCCTTCTCACCGTAAGTGCCGTCGTCGGTGCACATGATGAGCTTGTCGGAGGCTTCCTTCAGCTCATCCTTGAGGATGACGATATCAGCGCTTCTGAAGCCGCCGATGAAAGTAACGTCGATACCCTTCTTGTGCATCTCTTTAGCGATGGGGTAAGCGATCGCGCAGCCGACGCCGCCGCCGACAACGCAGACCTTCTTGAGCCCGTCCATCTCGGTCGCGCGGCCGAGAGGACCGACGAAGTCGGAGATAACGTCGCCCTGCTCAACGGTGTGGAGCATCTTCGTAGTGCGGCCGGCGGCCTGCACCATGACGGTGACAGTGCCCTTTTCTCTGTCCCAGCCAGCGACAGAGACGGGGACGCGCTCGCCCTGCTCATCCAGACGGAAAATGACAAACTGACCCGCCTGCGCATGCTTTGCGACAAGCGGAGCTTCAATCTCGAACAGGCAAATGGTCTTTGCCTCGTTCAGAAAGCGCTTAGTAACTACCTTATACATTTGTCCACCTCTATACAAATTTCTTTTGGAAAACAGACATATGCTGCGAAAATTACACGAATAGGAATCTACGCAACAGATATATTTTATCTGCATGACTTCAGAAAGTCAATCGCAGAATTGCTGTTTGTTGATATTACACAGTCACAGGGGTTATGAAACCGGTTGCCAAACACATGATTGCGCTTATTTATATAGAATAAGTGCGATGAATTCCAGATCGTCATCGCCGATATTCCTGATGCTGTGCCCTTCGCCGGGACCGACGAAGGTGACGTCTCCCGCGCCGACTGTGACGAGCGTGCCGTTGTCGCTGTACTCGCCCTTGCCGCGGAGAATGTAATAGGTCTCACTGTCCCCGTCATGCACATGCCAGCCGAGTGCGCAGCCGGGATGCAGCACTGCATGGTTAAAGAGCCTGCCCTTGCCGTACATTTCATCCGGGCCGAGCAGAATGCGGTGCATCTCCGTTTCACCCGGGCCGCCGAACATTTCCTTATAAAGAGGAGGAGTCTCGCCGTTTCTTCTTATAAAGCTCATTTTTGTTCTCCTTACATTCCGTAGTCTCCGTCGATGAGGACAATCTCGGTTTTCATGTTGTTCATCGGAGCCCAGAGGACTTCGAGCGCGTTGCATATACGGTCGCGGCTGCGGCAGTCATGGCACTTGCCGTCTATCTTACAGGGCGTATTCTTGTCAGGGAAGCGGCGGCAGTTCTGCACGGCGGCGACATTGCGCGCGCGGTAGAGCGCAGATGCAAAGTCAGGGCAGATCTTGTTCGTACCGGCGACGATATAGACC
>CAZFCH010000158.1:0-3336 GCA_964517445.1 uncultured Oscillospiraceae bacterium
CTGATAATATATATATATATATATAATACCATGCAGCGTATCCGGAGGTCAAGGTTTAACTCATAACTGCTGACGAAAAGTGCAGAAAAAGGAAATCGCTGCATCCGCAATGGTGCAGCGATTTTTTGTACAGTATTGGGGATGGGGGAAATGGGTTTTTGATATCAGTACCGTACGTCCCACAGGAACAGTCCCTGCGCAGGGGCGGTAAAGCCTGCATTCTTTCTGTCGCGGCTCAGGAGCGCGGCAGTGATGTTTTCCGCATCGCGCTCGCCGCGTCCGGCCTCGATGAGGGTTCCGACGATGATGCGCACCATATTATATAAAAAACCGTTTCCCGTCAGCATAATGCGCAGCTCATCGCCCTGACGGTCTATCTCTATGCTTTTGAGAGTTCTCACTGCAGATTTTTTCATGTGCCGGTTCGAGCAGAAGGCCGTGAAGTCGTGCTCTCCGATGAGCGCCTGTGCGGCGCGGCGCATTGCGTCCGTATCGAGCGCACCGGGGTAGCGGTAGAGGTATTTTCTTTCGAACACGTTTGGAGAGTCGCTGTTCCATATGCGGTAGAGATAGCTCTTCTCAGTGCAGGAAAGCCGCGCATGAAACCGCGGGGGCACTTCCTCAAGCGACAGCGCACCTATATCCTCCGGCAGATACTGCCGCAGCTGAGCGAGAAGTTCGCCGCAGTCCAGCCCTGTCTCTGCACGGAAGGAGCAGACCTGATGCCTTGCATGAACTCCGGCGTCTGTTCTGCCGCAGCCGGCTATCTCCACCGGCTGCTCCAGCAGCCTTGTCAGCAGAGCCTCCAACTTTTCCTGTATGGTGTTGCCTGTGTTGCCCTGCTTCTGCCAGCCGCTGTACCGGCTGCCGTCATAGCAGAGCGTAAGCCTGAAATTCTTCATTGCCGTCCCCTCCGTGCCTCAGTTTACACTATCGAAGGGCTTGACGCAAGACACATTTATTAAGCATCAGCTTGGTTATAAATGCGCTGTTGTTAAAAATACACATATCGTGCTGCGTTTTCTTGACGGGAAAATTACGAAATTTATTACATTTAAGAATTGAAGAATTCGACGAAGAGTGGTAATATATTAACAATAAAGTGGGTTCATAGTTTTTATGGATCAGGCTCATTGAGCTATAAATCAGAAAAGAGGTTCGAACATGTACACAGATGCTTATTTGGCAAAGTTCGTTCTGCCCGAGGACCTTATGCAGACGCTGAAAAATTCCAACTGCCTCTGCTATCCCGAGACCAAAGAACAGCTCATCGAGATGTGCTACGGTCCTACGCATTCCTCCAAGTTTGACGTGTGCTACAGCATCGACGGCAAGGGGCTCGTCAAGGAGGCCGAGGTCGTCCGCTGCAAGAACGGCACCGCCGTTAACTTTATGGAGGACTATATGCGCCGTCGCGATCCCGACTGCATGCGCATCGGCGACGATTTGCCCACCGATAAGCCGCGCTTTGCCGACGTCTACGGCTACGAGTTCTCCAAGCTCCGCAAGGAGACCATGGATTGGCTCGGCTCACAGCGCCTTATAATGCTGCCTTTCCACGCAGGCGGAAGGTATTACGGCTATGACAGCCTGATGATCTGCCCGATGAACGCTGCGTTCTTCGCGCTGTCGCTTGCAAACATGCAGGGCTTTGTCAGCATCAATGATGTCGAGGACGGCTTCACTCCCCGCGCCATCATTTATGTTGCCCCGCCTTTCCGTCACACTCATTTTAACGGCAAGCAGGTCGTTGTCCACCAGCGCAGCGAGAATCTGCACGAGGTCTTTGCATATAACCTTTATCCCGGCCCCTCCGCAAAGAAGGGCGTGTTCTCAATGCTTCTTGACATCGGCGAGAACGAGGGCTGGATAACAAACCACGCTTCCGCTGCAAGGCTCGAGTCTCCTTATGAGACGGAGACCGTATTCATGCATGAGGGCGCTTCCGGCGGCGGCAAGAGCGAGATGCTCGAAGAAATCCACCGCGAGGAAGACAACCGTCTGCTCATGGGTATCCATACCGTCAGCGGCGAAAAGTATTACCTGTCCTTGGGTGAAACCTGTAAGATCCACCCGATTGCCGACGATATGATCCTTGCCCACAAGGATATGCAGAACGATTCCGGCCACCTCGTCATTGCCGACGCAGAGGACGGCTGGTTTCTGCGCATGGATGGCGATAACTACTACGGCAACAGCCCGGAGTATGAGCGCATAAGCATTCATCCGTCCGAGCCGCTTGAGTTCTTCAATATGGACGCTGTCCCCGGTGCAACCTGCCTTATCTGGGAGCATGTCCCCGAGTCCGACGGCAAGCCCTGCACCAATCCCCGCGTCATCATCCCGCGCAATATGATCGAAAACATCGTTCCCGGCAACGAGCCCCAGGAAGTCAATGTTCGTTCCTTCGGCGTGCGCATGCCGCCGTCTACGGTCATGGCTCCGAACTACGGCGTCATGGGCATGGTGCAGATAGTCCCGACCTCTATCGCGTGGATCTGGCGTCTCATCGCGCCGCGCGGTTTCAAGAACCCCTCCATCGCCGATACCAATGCCGGCAGCGGCCTGAAGGCTGAGGGCGTCGGCTCCTACTGGCCGTTCTCCACCGGCAAGAAGGTCACTCAGGCCAACATGCTGCTCCACCAGATGCTCGCCTGCCCGAACACGCTGAACATCCTCATCCCGAACCAGCACATCGGTGCATACCAGGTCGGCTTCATGGGCGAATGGATCACCCGTGAGTACCTTGCGCGCCACGGCGGCACTATCAGAATGAAGCACCTTGTCCCGGCGCGCTGCCCGATTTTCGGCTACTCGCTCGATGAGATGAAGATTGACGGTCAGTACGTCCGTCAGACCTTCCTTCGTCCTGAGCTTCAGTCGAAGCTGGGCTTCGAGGGTTATGACGCCGGTGCCAAGATCCTGACCGACTTCTTCAAGGAACAGCTCAAGCAGTTCATGACCGACGACCTCGATCCGCTCGGCCGCCAGATTATCGAGCTTGTGATGAACGACGCTCCTCTGGATGATTACCTTGCCCTGACTCCGCTTAAAAACATGAAGTAAGCACGAACACATATATTATATAATAACAACGCTCCCGCCGTGCAATGCGCACGGCGGGAGCGTTTCTGTTCAGTAAGGAAAGAGTTTACCGCATTTCTTCAATGACTTTTTTGAACGCGGGAAGGCTGCGGCGAATCATGTCGGGATCAACACAGGTGCTGATGCGGCAGAAGCCGGGGCAACCAAAGGTGTCGGCGGGGACGATGAGCAGGTTCTCGCGCTTTGCAAGCTCGGAGAAGGCTTTCGAATCTCCGTTGGGAGCCTTGACCA
>CAZFCH010000159.1:0-3335 GCA_964517445.1 uncultured Oscillospiraceae bacterium
ATGGTGCGCCAGTACCGCTACCCGGCAGGAAAGACGCTGCTGGAGACCCCAGCCGGCAAGCTTGAGTACGGCGAGGAGCACCTCGGCTGCGCGGTGCGCGAGCTTTCGGAGGAGACGGGATTCTCGGCAGATGAGCTTATTGACCTTGGTTGCTGCTACACTTCTCCCGGCTTCTCGACGGAGATTATCCATGTCTACCTTGCGCGAGGACTGCACGCCGGCAAGTCTCACCCAGACGAGGGAGAGTTTCTGAACGTCGAAAAATACAGCTTCGATACGCTGATGCAGATGGTTGCGGACGGCGAAATAGAGGATGCAAAAACCGTTATCGCCATCCTCAAGGCTGCAAAATACCTGAAGTAAAACCGACAGATAAATATAAATGTTGATATTGCAGGGCTTTTGTGCTAAAATCTAAAATTGGTCGGTCTGTATGCAGACCGCATCCGACAGTATCGGAAGGTGCAAATATTGGAAAAGTATGTTATTAACGGATCTGCAACGTTGCGCGGCGAGGTTGAAATAAGCGGCGCAAAGAACGCGGCAGTTGCTATAATCCCGGCAGCTCTGATGGTTGACGGAGTTTGCTGCATAGAGAATATTCCTCAGATAAGCGATACGGATATGCTCCTTACCATCCTTAAGGACCTTGGCGCAAAGATCCGCTATATCAATAAGTCCACGATAGAGATAGATTCACGGAACGTGACCCGTAAGGACGCTCCCTATGACCTGATGCGCAAGATCAGAGCGTCGTATTATCTCATCGGCGCAATGCTCGGCCGCTTCGGCAGCGCAAAGACCACCATGCCCGGCGGCTGCAACTTCGGCGTGCGTCCCATAGACCAGCATATCAAAGGCATGACCGCCCTTGGCGCTGACGTTGACGTAAAGAACGGATTCGTCTACGCCGACGCGAGGGACGGGAGACTCCATGGCGCACGCATTTATCTGGACAAGGTATCTGTCGGCGCAACGATGAACATCATCATTGCCGCGGCGCTTGCTCAGGGCAGGACGATAATCGAGAACGCTGCGCGAGAGCCGCACATTGTCGACCTTGCGAACTTCCTAAACTCTATGGGTGCAGATATCCGCGGCGCGGGCACCGACACCGTCAAGATAAACGGCGTCGATAAGCTCCACGGCGGAAACTACGCCATCATCCCGGATCAGATCGAAGCCGGAACATATATGGTCGCCGCGGCGGCTACCGGCGGCGAGGTTCTGGTGAAGAACGTTATTCCACGTCACCTTGAGTGCATCAGCGCAAAGCTCAGAGAGACCGGGACGATTGTTCAGGAGTATGAAGACTCAGTGCTCGTCAAGGGAGCCAGCACGCTCAGACGCGTGAATGTCAAGACGTTGCCGTACCCCGGCTTCCCGACGGATATGCAGCCGCCTATGGGCGCGCTTCTGTGCCTTGCAAACGGCACTTCGGTCATCACCGAGGGCGTGTATGATAACCGCTTCAAGTATATGAACGAGTTGCGCAAAATGGGCGCGGAGATCCAGGTTGACGGAAGAGTTGCCGTTATCGAAGGCGGCAGGAGACTGACCGGTGCGCTGGTTCAGGCCTGCGATCTGCGTGCGGGCGCTGCGATGGTCATCGCCGGTATGTGCGCCGTCGGTACCACCGTTGTGGAGGACATCCATTATATCGAACGCGGCTATGAGAACTTTGTCGGAAAGCTCAACGCGCTTGGGGCGGATATCAGGATTGTTGATTTCCCGGACAATGACGATTCGGAGAAGATAATTTCGGTAGTCTGATGAGAATATGCATATTTGCCAGCGGTTCCGGCGGCAACTGTCTGCTGCTCTCTGACGGGAGCACGCATGTGTTGGTCGACGCGGGAATCTCCATGCGCAGGACAGAAGCATCACTGCGCGAGGCGGGCATTGCAATGAGTGATATTACCGGAGTGCTCATCACGCATGAGCACTCCGATCATATTTCAGGGCTGAAAATGCTGCTGAAGCATTACCAAATGCCTGTGTATGCCCCGCATACGGTCGCAAACCGCATGCGCGGTATGCTCCCGGAGATTGATGGAAGCCTGAATATAATAGAGGTCGGCAGTGCGTTTGAGCTCGGCTCGCTCCGTGTGCGTGCGTTTCATACTCCGCACGATACTGATGAGAGCGTCGGCTACCGCTTCAGCGGAACCGGCAGCTTCGCCATCGCGACGGACATGGGTCACGTGACCGACGAGGTGCTTAGCGGCCTCACCGGGGCGGAGACCGTGCTTATCGAGTCAAACCACGATATCGATATGCTTAGCTACGGACCGTATCCAGTGTACCTCAAGCGGCGCATTTTGTCCGACCGCGGTCACCTTTCAAACAAGGACTGCGCCGCACTTGCAAGGCACCTTGCAGAAAACGGGACGACGCGCATCATCCTCGGCCACCTCAGCAAAGAGAACAACACACCGGCGACAGCGCTTGCGGAGTCACGCGCCGCCCTTGACGGTACGCGTGCGGAACTTTACTGCGCGCCGAGCAGCGGATTTATGAGCTTTGAAATAGGGGAGACACAGCCGTGCTGTCTGTGAAATTCATTTGCGTCGGAAAGATGCGGGAAAAGTTTTATATTGACGCCTTTGCCGAGTACGAAAAGCGTCTGCGCACGCTCTGCCGCTTTGAGCTGACGGAACTCACGGAGCAGCGTCTGGGTGATAATCCGTCGCCTGCGGAGATATCCGCGGCGCTCGACAGGGAGGCGCAGGATATTCTGAAGGCTATCCCTGCAGACGCCTACGTCACGGCAATGTGTGTCGAAGGCAGACAGATGCCGAGCGAGGGCATGGCGAAGCTCATCGCGGAGCGCGAGAACTCCGGCAAACCGAAGCTGTGCTTTGTAATCGGCGGTTCGTTTGGGCTTTCGGATAAGGTCAAGAGCAGGGCAGATATGAAGCTCAGTATGTCGCAGATGACCTTTCCGCATCATCTTGCCCGCGTGATGCTGATAGAACAGCTCTACCGTGGCTTCAAGATAAATGAGGGCTCAAGATACCATAAGTAATTAGCCTGCCGAGAGACGCGAGAGCTCGCAAAAAGTCGCTGAAGACTTTTGTGCTTTGTATACAAAAGTTCGCAGAAATAATCTTTGTGCTTGACAACGGGGAAAAATGTGGTAATATACATATGTTGCTGATGCGGGCATAGCTCATCCGGTAGAGCGCCACCTTGCCAAGGTGGAGGTAGCGAGTTCGAGCCTCGTTGCCCGCTCCATGAAAGCCTATTGCGAAAGCAGTAGGCTTTTAGTTTAATATTCCTGCGGGTATGATGGAATTGGCAGACATGCGAGATTTAGGTTCTCGTGCCGAGAG
>CAZFCH010000160.1:0-3320 GCA_964517445.1 uncultured Oscillospiraceae bacterium
CCGAGGCGCCGTTCATATTTAGGCAAAAACTTCTTGCATTTTTTGTGAATTATATATAGGTAGGCCGACGAAACTATTGACAAAAAGACGCGGCAATGGTATATTAGCACTCGAAAGGCAAGAGTGCCAACAGTCAAGCGCAGCGAGTGCTAAAAGGTTCGGCGGGTATAAAATGGCAATCAGCGAGAGAAAAAAGAAAATACTTGCGGCAGTCGTCGATGAGTATATCCAGACGGCAGAGCCTGTCGGCAGCAAAACCATTGCGCAGACGGCTGGGCTCGGCTGCTCCTCCGCCACGATAAGAAACGAGCTTGCCGAGCTTGTGAGCCTCGGTTATCTTGAGCAGCCGCACACCTCAGCCGGGCGTGTCCCGACCCCGAAAGGATACAGGATGTACGTCAACGAGCTCATGCAGCGGCAGAAGCTCAGCGCCGAGGAAGCAGAGGACATTAACCACCGCATGAATCAGCGCCTGCAGCAGCTTGACGATACAATTGACAACATAAGCCGCCTTGCCTCGCAGCTCACCGATTACCCGGCACTCGCGCTCACAACGCGCGCTGCCGTGACGATTAAGCGTGTCGACCTCATCTATGTTGACGCAAATACCTTTATCATTGTCCTGATGCTCAGCGACAATTCCGTAAAAAGCAAGCTAGTGCATCTTCCGCTTTCGGTGGAGCAGCGGCTTGTACAGCGGCTCTCCGCGTTGTTTAACTCCAACTTCACCGATATCACAGAGGATCAGATCACATCGCTTCTGATAAACACCACCGAGCGTGCGGCGGACGATACGATTGGCCTGACCTCCGTTATCTCCTCTTTCGCGATAGAAGTCCTCAGCGGCGCACGCGCTCCGTCCGCTTATGTGACGGGCGAGAACCGGCTGCTCAATCAGCCGGAATTCCGTGACCCGGACAAGGCGCATAAGCTTATGGGCTATCTCTCCGGCGGCGGATACATTCTCCCGCCTGATGTAGAGCTCGGGAGCGACGTGGGCATCAAGGTGCTCATAGGTCCGGAGAACGTGGCCGAGGAGCTGAAGGATTCAAGCGTCGTCATCGCAAGCTATGATGCGGGCGACAACACTCGCGGGCTGATTGGCGTGGTAGGGCCGACGAGGATGGATTATTCCGCAGTCGCCGCAAAGCTCAGCATACTTGCCGCGGGACTCTCGCGCAGGCTCGGCAGCGGTGAGAAGCCGCCCGAGGGCATGCACAACAAACTGATAATCAAGGGGGATGATCACAATGAGCAAGGATAAGAAAGAAGAAAAGAAGCAGACGGCTCCCGACGCCGATGAAATAAAGGAAGAAGTCAAAACCGAAGAGCCTGAAATAGAAGCCAAGGAAGCTGACGGCAAGCAGCCCGAAGCTGAAAAGGGCGAAGAAAAGAAGTCCGAGGAAAAGAAACCTGAGGAGAAAAAGGGCAAGGATAAGAAAGAAGAAAAGAAGCCTGACCTCAAGGCAGAAATGGACGCGCTCAATGACAAATACCTGCGCATCTGCGCTGAGTATGACAACTTCCGCAAGCGCAGCCAGAAAGAAAAGGACAGCTTGTATGGTGACGTCAAGGCCGAAACGCTCAAGAATTTTCTGCCGGTGTATGACAATCTTGTCCGTGCGCTGGCACAGTCCACAGAGGACGAGGCTTACCGCCGCGGCGTTGAGATGATAATGAATCAGTTCAATGTAACGATGGAAAAGCTCGGGGTGATCGAAATAGAGTGCCTCGGCAAGAAGTTTGATCCCGCCTACCACAACGCCGTTATGCACGTTGAGGACGAAGAAAAGGGCGAGAACGAAATCGTCGAAGTGTTCCAGAAAGGTTTTATGATGGGCGATAAGGTAATACGTTTCGCCATGGTAAAGGTAGCAAATTAATTCAGCTATTGCCGCTCTGCGGTTTTAGTATATAAATTCTCAGTTAAAAACAAATCCACATATATCAGGAGGAATTCACAATGGGTAAGATCATAGGAATAGATTTGGGCACAACTAACAGCTGCGTAGCAGTTATGGAAGGCGGCGAAGCCGTCGTCATCGCAAACGCCGAAGGCGCACGTACCACTCCGTCCGTCGTTGCATTCGCAAAGACCGGCGAGCGTATGGTAGGTCAGGTCGCAAAGCGTCAGGCCATCACCAACCCCGACCGTACCATCTCTTCTATCAAGCGTGAGATGGGTTCCAATTACAAAGTCAATATCGACAACAAGTCCTACACTCCGCAGGAAATCTCCGCAATGATCCTGCAGAAGCTGAAGGCCGACGCCGAAGCTTACATCGGCAGCCCCGTCACTGAGGCCGTCATCACCGTCCCCGCCTACTTCACCGACGCTCAGCGTCAGGCAACTAAGGACGCAGGCAAGATTGCCGGTCTCGACGTCAAGCGTATCATTAATGAGCCGACCGCAGCCGCTTTGGCCTACGGTCTGGACAAGGAAAAGAACGACCAGAAGATCATGGTCTACGACCTCGGCGGCGGCACCTTCGATGTCTCCGTTCTGGAAATCGGCGACGGCGTTATCGACGTTCTCGCGACCGCCGGCAACAACCGCCTCGGCGGCGATGACTTCGACGCCTGCATCACCGATTACCTCGTGTCCGAGTTCAAGAAGACCGAGGGCATCGACCTGAGCGCAGATAAAGTTGCAATGCAGAGACTGCGTGAGGCAGCAGAGAAGGCAAAGGTTGAGCTGTCCAGCGTGACCACCTCGAACATCAACCTGCCCTACATCACTGCAGACGCCACCGGCCCGAAGCACCTCGATGTCACTCTGAGCCGTGCAAAGTTCAATGAACTGACCCACCACCTCGTCGAAAAGACCAGCGGCCCTGTGAAGCAGGCTCTGTCCGACGCAGGTCTCAAGCCCAGCGATATCACCAAGGTTCTGCTCGTCGGCGGCTCCAGCCGTATTCCCGCAGTTCAGGACATGGTCAAGTCTCTTATCGGCAAGGAAGGCTTCAAGGGCATTAACCCCGATGAGTGCGTTGCAATCGGCGCAGCAATTCAGGGCGGCGTTCTCAGCGGCGACGTTGAGGGCATAGTCCTCGTCGATGTAACTCCTCTGTCCCTCGGCATTGAGACTCTCGGCGGCGTATGCACCAAGCTCATCGAGCGCAACACCTCCATCCCGACCAGAAAGAGCCAGGTCTTCTCTACCGCAGCAGACAACCAGACCTCCGTTGAAGTCAACGTTCTGCAGGGCGAGCGCGAGATGGCAGCTTACAACAAGAGCCTCGGCCGCTTCCATCTGGACGGCATCGCTCCGGCACGCCGCGGTGTTCCTCAGATAGAAGTCACCTTTGATATAGATGCAA
>CAZFCH010000161.1:0-3309 GCA_964517445.1 uncultured Oscillospiraceae bacterium
TATCCGTCGCCTCGGGAAGCTCCTGGATTACCTCGGTCATCAGCTCACATGCTGAGGACGCATAAGGCTCGATAAAGCCGAGCGCGGCGTCGTGTATATAGGTTGCGGCGACACGGTGGTGGTCTATGACCGCGACGCGCTTGCACAGATTCAGCAGATCCTGGCACTCCACCTGCTCCGGTCGGTTCGTGTCCACAACGGCGAGCAGCGTATGCGCATCGACCTTTGACGGCGCTTCCTGCGGAGTGAGGAATATGTCCTTATATTCCGGCTCGCGGCGCAGCATGTCGATAAGCGGGGTTGCGGCGCAGTGCTTCGTGTCCGCGACTATTGCAGCGTGCACGCCGAGCTGCCGCGCAAGACAGCATACGCCGACCGCCGCACCGATGCTGTCCAGATCGCCGAAGCGGTGACCCATGACGAGCACCTTGGAAGAGTCCTTTATAAGCTCGGCAAAGGCGTTTGCCATAACACGGGACTTGACCTTGGTGCGCTTCTCTATTTCGAAGCCGCGCCCACCGTAGAACTCGAAGCTCATCTTGTTCTTGATAACGGTCTGGTCGCCGCCGCGGGAGAGCGCAAGCTCGCCTGCCATGTCCGCAAACTGAAGCGCTTCTGCGAAGGTGTCCGCATCCGCGCCAAGGCCGATGCTTATAGAAGCGGCGATGCCGCTGGGACTTTCGACCTCGTGCATCTCCTCGGTGATTTTGAACTTGCCGGCCTTGAGCCACTCAAGGTCGCGCCGCTCCATGAGAACAATGTATCTGTCGCGGTCGTAGCGGCGCAGGATGCCGTCAAATGACGCGCTCCACTGATCGAGCTTATCCTCCACCGCGTCGCGTATATCGTTCTTTATACGCTCCGGCTGGTTCTTGGTAAGCTCCTCAAGGTTATCGATGATAACGACGCCCGCAATCGGGCGGCTGTTTTCGTATTCGATGCGGATGTTGTCATAGTCCGTGACGTCCACCCAGTAAGTTATGCCCATGAACGGGCTCTTTTCCTTATCCTTATCGGAACGGATGATGTTGCCGTGCAGCTGATATTTCCTATCGCCCACCTCAAGCAGCGTCGGGTACCGGGTCTTGCCCTCGAGCAGCCACTTGCCCGAGAACTGCGGCACGAGCTCCGTCAGGTTCGCGTCGAGCCGTGCGCCGGTCTCGCCGCACATTTTGAAGAACATTTCATTTCCCCAGATAATGCGCGAATCGTCCAGCCCGAACACTGCGATCGGCAACGGGAAATTCGTCAGCGTGCTGCTCTTTGCGTTCTCCGTCTCATATGTCACAGACTCGATATACGCCCTGAGCTGCTTTTCTCTCCTGCGCTTTGACAGGAAGAAGAAGACAATGAGCAGCAGAATGGCTCCGCCCTCTATAGCCGCAAGCGTGTACATACCGCACAGCAGCGTCGCGGCGGCAAATGCGACAAGCAGGATCAGCGGCAGCTTACCCGGTTCGGCAAGATGCCTGAGATTCTTGTTCAAGCCGCGCACCCCCTCTTTAAGATGTGTCTCTATCTTCTTTGGCTAATCCCTACGGGAGAAATTTCCATAGTAATCCATGATGCGATATTTTATTATAGCAAATTTGTCACCCGTTTACAATAAATAATTTGCGCCGGTTCATATAATAATCGAGCACACGCATGTCAAAACCCGCATCCCGGAAACGGGATGCGGGTCTGCTGTCTGTTATGTTTGTTTATCTGTTCTGTGTGCTTATTTCCGGTTGCGGTCGTACAGCACCCACAGCCCCTTAAGCAGCAGGTCTGCGTCATAAACAATCTCATGGCTGCAATTCTGCACGACAGTCCTCGCAAGGCCGCCGGTCGCAACAACTGTGCAGGGATAGCCTATCTCCTTCTCCATCCGGTCAATCATACCGTCAATCATCGCAGCCGTACCGTAGACCGCGCCGCTGCGCATAGAGTCGACCGTGTTGGTGGCGATGACCTTCTTCGGCGGGAGAATGGCTATGTCGGGCAGAAGGCTCGTCCCGGAGGAGAGCGCACCGTAGGACAGCTTTATTCCCGGAATAATCGCGCCGCCGCGGTAGCTGCCTTCCCTGTCGATGACCACCATAGTCGTCGCGGTGCCCATGTCGACGACTATGAGCGGCGCGCCGTAGCAGGCAATCGCAGCGACGCTGCCGACTACGAGGTCCCCCGCCACGGTTGACGGATCATCTATCCTGACGTTCATGCCGGTCTTCATTCCCGGCGCGACGATCAGCGGCTTTTTTCCGATAAGACTTTCCACCGCGAGCCTCAGCAACTCCGTGACCGGAGGAACGACAGAGGAAATAATTGCTCCCTCGAGGCTTCTGAGATTGATCCCATAGAAGTCCGTGACCTGACGGAGCTTTATCGCGTACTCCGTTCCAGTCTCACGCAGATCCGTATGGATGCGCACGACGTTCTGAATCTCCCCGTTCTCTATCATGCCGAGGACGATGTTGGTGTTGCCGACGTCAATTGCAAGGATCATGTTCAGCTCCTGCCCTTCCCTGCGTATTTGATAACCGAAGTGATACCCGACGAGAGGACAAGGTTCACAAGAAGCTCAACCACAAAGTTAATCCCTGCAAGTCCGAAAATAGCATAGGTCAATATTGCCTGACCGCCTGCCCAGCTTTCAAGCGTCGCGCTGAAAAACGCGAGCATGCCAACCACGAAAAGCCCTGTGTTTACCACCGGACAGACAATGCCCGCGGTCACAACTCCAGCAAGCTCACTCTTCTTTGCAAGCAGCCTGTACACAAGTCCCGATATCCAGCCTGCCATGACGCCCTTGCCGATACATATGACGATGCAGCCAATGGGATTAATCCCCATCAGCAGCATGACCACGCCGCCGTCCCATCCGGCAATGCCGGTCAGGAACACTACCAGTCCGAACACTCCGCCGAGCAATGCTCCGGCAGAGCTGCCGTACACCGCAGCTCCGATGATAATCGGCGCGAGCGCCAGTGTTATCGGGAACGGGCCGAAGCGCACGAAATTGCTCAGAACCTGCAATACGACAATGATGGATGCGAACAGGGCAAGCCCGGTCTTTCTCCGGAGCCCTTTGCGGGGTACTGCGTTACTCATATTAAATTCCTTTCTGCTGTCGCTCCGCTCAAGGCGGATGCGGCGCAGTCTGATTATATACACGGATACCGCATCTGTCAACTTTTAAGCAAAAGTCTCAGCGTTTTCGGCTGCTCCTCCTGCAGTCTGCAATGCTAAAATGAATCCCGATACGCTGCTTTAGTTTGAAGGATCTACCCAATCCGGATTAAGTGTGCCGTCAGGAAAACGCTTCCC
>CAZFCH010000162.1:0-3275 GCA_964517445.1 uncultured Oscillospiraceae bacterium
GATGCGGGAGACTTTCCGATTGCGTCTGCAAAGTCCTGCCTGCCAAATTCGTCTTGCATCATTTTCTACAAAAAGAGCATTTCGGGCAGAAGCCGTTTTTGACCTATTTTCTGCCGCACGGCGGGATTTAAACTTTGCGGGAATTATTTTTCGTAAATTTTTCAAAACGCGGGCTGCGATTTTTACATACGCCGTCTAAAATCAGCCCCGTAAGTACGTCATTTCAAAGCGCGTAATACAGAGAGGAGACTCCAATGAACGCAAAAAAGATCATCAGTGGAATTTTAGGTGCTGCGCTGGCGCTGAACATGGCGGCATGTTCCGCCGCCCCGGCCAAGACAGACGAACCGGCGGCGCAGCCGGAACAGACACAGACGGCCGTGGAAACATCGGAGCAGGAAGCGACCAAAGCGCCCAAGTACGTATTCTTGTTCATCGGCGACGGCATGAGCTACCCGCAGTTCCAGGCTGCGTCCGACTACCTCGGCGCACTGGCAGACAGCGATTATGCGCAGGCGCTTCCCAGCAACAGCTACGATGACCGTGCGGGTGCGGTGCTGGACGGTCCTGAAGCACTGAACTTTATGAATTTTGACGTTGCTGGTTCTGCCGTGACCTACGATTCGTGCAGCTTCGCGCCGGACTCGGCCTCCACGGCGACCTCCATCGCCACCGGCTACAAGACCTACTCCGGCATGATCAACGTGGACATCACAGGCTCCACGCCCTATGAGACGATTGCGGAAAAGCTCCACAGCCAGAAGGACTGGAAAGTCGGCATCATCAGCTCCGTCAATCTCAACCATGCGACCCCTGCCGCGTTCTACGCCCATCAGGCCAGCCGCAACAACTATTATGAAATCGGCGAAGAACTTGTAAACTCCGGCTTTGAATACTTTGCCGGCGGCGGGCTCAAGAAAGTCACCGGCCCCGACAATGACAAGACCAGCCTTTATGAACTGGCGGAACAGGCGGGCTACAAGGTCACCTACACGCAAGCTGACGCCGAAGCCATCACCGCAGCGGATGAAAAGGTCATCCTGATCGACGAGCATCTGGCAGACTCCGATGCCATGAACTACGAAATGGATCGGCAGGACGGCGAATGGGCACTGGCTGACTACGTCGCAAAGGGCATCGAGGTGCTGAACAACGACACCGGCTTCTTCATGATGTGCGAGGGCGGCAAGATCGACTGGGCGTGCCACGCCAACGACGCGGGCGCGACTGTGACCGATACGCTGGCGCTGGCCGATGCGGTGCAGGTCGCCATCGACTTTGCCAAGGAGCACGCGGACGAAACGCTCATCCTTGTGACCGGTGACCATGAAACCGGTGGTCTCACGATCGGCTTTGCCGGTACGGACTATGACACTTACCTCGACAGCCTTGCCAATCAGACGATCTCCTATGCCCAGTTCGACGAGCAGTATGTCGCTGCCTACAAGGAAAACGGCACGAGCTTTGAAGATGCAATGAAGGATGTAGAAAAGCTCTTCGGCCTCAAGCTCTCCGGCGAGGACACAGACCGTCTGGTGCTGACGGATTACGAGGTGCAGCGTCTGCGCACTGCCTATGAACTGGCAATGTCCGACACAACGTCTGACGATTACACGCAGGAACAGTATGTGCTCTACGGCACCTATAACCCCTTCTCCGTGACTGTTACGCATATCCTGAACAACAAATCCGGTGTAGACTTCACCAGCTACTCCCATACGGGCCTGCCGGTTGCGGTCTTTGCCGAAGGCAATGGCGCGGACGCATTCACCGGCTACTACGACAACACCGAGATCTATCAGAAGATGGCTTCTCTGGTGGGCGTGCAGTAAGAGAAAACAGGCAAAGCAGGGGGCGGGAGCCTCCTGCTTTCTGCATGGGTAAAAAAATGAATGGATTTCAAAAACTGATACAATCAAAAACGTTTTTTCCTGTTCTCGTGTCACTCGCTCTGATGCTGGTTCTGCTCTTCATGCCAACGGGCTACGAGGGCGCGCTTTCCTACCAGAATGCCGACCGCGTACCCGCGCTGGTTTTATCCACCGACGAGAGCGATATCTACGACACCGGCCTTGTCCGCACCGGCGATCAGCGCTGCCGCGTGCGGATCCTCGGCGGGCAGTTTGCCGGGACGGAAACCGACGCAGTCAACCGCCTGAACGGCTCGCTTGCGCAGGACAAGCTGTTTGCCGCTGGGGACAAGGCATTTGTCGTTGTAAGCCACAGCGGCGGCGAGATCACGACCGTCTACATGACCGACCATTTCCGGCTCGGCAAGGAAGCTGTTCTGGCGGGACTTTTCCTGCTGCTGCTTCTGATCTTTGCAAGAGGAACGGGCCTGCGCGCCATTTTATCTTTCATCGACACCATCCTTCTCATGTGGAAGGTGCTGGTGCCGAGTCTGCTGAATGGCTTCAACCCCATCTGGGTTTCACTGGGGCTTGTCATGGCGCTGACGGCGCTGATTTTGATGCTGATCTATGGCTGGGATCGGCGATTTCTGGCGGCTGTGTCGGGCGCGGCACTCGGGATTCTGGTGACGGCTGTGTTGGGCGCGGTGTTTACAGACCTTTTTCAGATCCACGGCGCAGTCATGGAGTCGAGCGAGAGTCTGCTCTATGCCGGGTATCAGTACCTCGATCTGACGAAGATCTTCATTGCGTCGATCTTCCTCGGCTCGTCCGGTGCGGTCATGGATCTGTCGGTCGATATCTGCTCGGCAGTCTATGAGGTCGTACAGAAAAAGCCCGGCATCCGTGCAAGAGAAGCCATCGCCTCCGGCTTTGCAGTCGGCCGTGCGGCCTGCGGCTCGACGACCACGACGCTGCTTCTGGCATATTCGGGCAGCTATATCGCGCTTCTCATGGTTTTTATGGCGCAGGGCACGCCGGTGGAGCTGATGCTGAACTACAAATATGTCGCCGCGGAGATCGTCCATACCATCGTCGGCTCGTTCGGGCTTGTCACCGTCGCGCCGCTGACCGCCATCACAAGCGGCTGGCTCCTGACACGCGGAAAAAGGAAGCTATGAAAAAAGAGCCAGTCGCGAAAGCGAAGGACCAACTCATTTATATAATGATTTTGGAATTGTGTTTTTGAGAAGAGAATACCCTTGACAAATCTCGTCAGTCAAGTCCAAACTGATTGCTCAACGAGAGCGTTATTTGCCGTGTTGCTTATCTCGAGTGCATGTTCAAACAACACTTTCGCATCAGGAGCGTTCAGCCCATATTCTCGACCGACTGAAACTACCTGTTTGATTTCGAATCAGACAG
>CAZFCH010000163.1:0-3266 GCA_964517445.1 uncultured Oscillospiraceae bacterium
TCCATCATCTTGTCGCTTATGCCGCCGAAGTTCATGACGGAGCCGGACATGATGAAGAACGGGATAGCCAGCATGGAGAATGACTGTGTGGCGTTCATGACCTTCTGCAGCAGCAGCCAGCACTGGGTGCTGGGGTCAAGAACGAGGAAGTAGAAGAAGGTGGAGCCGAACAGTGCGTACACTATGGGCAGACCCGCGAAGTAGAGTATGAATACCATCAGGATAGGGATTATTTCTGCAAAAGTCAATGTCATCAGAAGTTCCCTCCTTCAACCTGATATTCGTCGGGGTCGTCGTTTTCTTTCTTCTTGATAATGTGCAGTCTATCGGTCAGCATGAAGTAGATCGAGTAGATTGTGGACAGGCCGAAACCGATAGGAACAGCAATGCCGGTGAATATCTTGGGCACACGCAGAATATCGGTAACTGCGGGCTTGTAAACTCCTCTGACATAGAGGAGGTTGTATGCATACTGAGAGCAGATAACGGTAAGCATGATGAGTATGGCAAGCTCAATGATGCTGACGATGAACATGAGCGTTTGCTTTGTCTTGCCATGCAGCAGGTTGACAACGATGTCAACGCCGAGGTGGGCATGCTTGCGGTAAGCGTAGGCGCTGCCGATGAAAACCGTCCAGACGAACAGGCTCGTGACTATCTCCTCACTCCACTGGAGCGGAGAGTTGAGTATGTAGCGCATCAGGACGTTCAGGTTAACGATGACGACGCAGGCCACAAGGGTCACGCCGGTAATGACAGCGTCGAGGTTTTTCAGTATGTACTTAAAGGTTATTTTTTTCTTCATTAGCAAAATCCTTCAGTAGCAAATTTTGAATAACTTCAACTTATTTGGCATCTTTCGCGTTGTTCATAAGTATTCTGTTAAGAACTTATGCATACGCATAAAGTTTTTTAACAACTCTCTATACATCTGACACGGACTGCCTGAAAGCCTTCAGGCAGTCCTGTCGTAAAAGTTTATTGTGCTGATACTGAACGGGTAATGGCTTACGCGTTGTTTGCGCGGTACTCGGCAACAAGACCCTTCAGCTCGTCATATGCCTCGTAGGTGGAGCCGTACTCTTCAACGATCCAGTCGATGACAGGCTCGCAGGCCTCGGAGAAGGCATCGATGTCGACTTCGTTCCAGGTAACGCCCTGGCTCTTCAGGAACTCGATCTGAGTAGCTTCGTCTTCCTCGCAGGAGGTCTGCTCCCACATACCGCACTCATAAGCGCAGTCCTCAATGATCTTCTGGTACTTCTCGGGGATGGTGTTCCAGCAATCCTCGGAGATGAACAGCCAACGGGTTGCGATCAGGTGGTTGGTCTCAGCGACCTTCTTAACCAGCTCGTAGGGGTTGCCTGCGCCGGCGAGGGTGGAGACGGAGCCTTCGAAGCCTTCAACAACGCCGGAGGAGATGGCGGAGAGGCACTCGGTGAAGCTCATGGGGTTAGCGGTTGCACCAAGGCACTCGAGGGTCTTGGTGAACAGAGCGGAAGAAGTAGCACGGAGAACGTGGCCCTTCAGATCCTCGGGAGTGTAGACATCGAGGTTGGTGACGACGGAGCGGAAGCCGAAGGAGTAGTGGGTGTCAAGGACATGGATGCCCTGAGCTGCCAGCTCTTCCTTGAGGTTTGCAACGAAGTCGGAATCCATAACGTAGTTGTACTCGGCGTTGCTGCTGTAAAGCATCGGGGCGAGAACCATAGCGGCGTCGCCTGCGTAGTCAGCAAACAGGGAAGGCTCTTCAAGGCCCATCCAGTTCTCGCCGTTGACGGCACGGGTGACGGAGTCGCCGTAGCAGTCAAGCTCGTTCTGGCCATAATAGGTAACGGTGATGTGGCCTTCGGTCTGCTCGTTGATCATCTCTGCGAGCTTCTCGGACGCCTTGTAGTTCCACTCGGTGGGCTGGAAGACGTTGGAAAACTTGATTTCCAGATAGAAGTCGTCAGCAGGATCTGCCTCTGCAGTGTCAGCTGCGGCTGCCGTATCGGATGCGGTCGTGTCGGCTGTGGTTGCGGAAGTGCTGTTGCCGCATGCGCACAGCGCAAATACCATGACTAATGCCAGAAGCATTGCAATGATTTTTTTCATTTGTCTCTCCTTGGTTTAAAAATTTTTCGTGTTTCAACTCTCTGCTCAAGCTTCCGTGCCTCTGGGCTTCTCCGCGCTTCCTCGCCGCTCAGGTAAGATACCATCATCTTTCATGCGTGAAAGATGAAAACAGGGCGCCCTGTTTTCGCGCTCTCGGTTTGTGCAGATGCTGTACGGTGCACAGCCAACTTTTAACAGATTGTTAACGCTCATGTAGCATACACCCCAATTTTGGTGGCTGTCAATCAGCTTTTTTGTGATTTTTGTCAAAAACCGTAAAGATTGTCGTTTTGCTATAAAAAGGCCTCGCATTTTTGTTGTAGATATTATTTTGGCAAATGTTTCAATTTCTTTTCCGATGTTGTAAACTTGTTCCGGCATATTCTGCCCATATCTCTATTTCACAGGAGCCGCAATGGTATTATACGAAGCACATATTAAGCACACTGAAGAGACTCTCACCGCCCTCGCTCATATGCAGTATGACCTTTTCTGCACCGGCAACCGCATCGGCAGGACGGCTGTTGCCGCGGGTCTCTTCGTTTTCGGCGCGCTGAACTATACTCAGTGGTGGGGTCTGCTGCTCATCGCCTACGGCAGCTATCTCATCTCCAGCAAATACGCCGCCGCGAACCGCACCGCGAAAAAGCTCGCTCAGCAGATAAAAGAGTCCGGCGGGGAGTACCCTTCCTCCAAATATATTTTTGAAGAGAACCGTATGCGCGTCATTACTCTTCCTAATAATTCAGAGCTTGATCCTCTCCCCTATTCCGAGGTTGTCGGGCTTGGGGCTGACCTGTATAATTTCTATATCTTCCGTACGGAGTTCGGCGGGTACATGATTCCGAAGTCCGAGCTCGGCGATAAGAGCGACGAGTTTCGCAGCTTTATCGAGAAAAAGACCGGCAAGCTTTTTGTGAGCAAGCGAAGTCGTTTCGTGCGTTTGCGCGAATGGATGCACCGCCGCTATAATGAGCCGTACCATCTGTGACGCGCAGCATATTTATCCGTTATTCTATTATTATAATATAACCAGCGTTTCAAAACTCAGTATCATAATTAAACCGGGCAGTGACGTTTCCTGCCCGGTTTGCTTATGCCGAAGTTTGAGGACATCTATAAATCTTTTTCATGCTTGCATCAGTCCTGATAACATCAAATTGTAAAAA
>CAZFCH010000164.1:0-3219 GCA_964517445.1 uncultured Oscillospiraceae bacterium
CATGAATCGGGTGACTTGCTTGCATGAATCGGGTGACTTGCTTGCATGGGTCGGGTGACCCGCTTGTGTGGGTCAGGTGACCTGCTTGTGCGAATCGGGTGAGCTGCTCGGGAGCGTGACTACAAATTCCGTTCCGGCGTCCTCACTGCTTGTTACATTTATCGTGCCATGTGCGGCACTGACTATCTTTCTGACCAGCGCGAGCCCGAGCCCGTTGCCTTCGGAGGCGTGGGAGTTGTCGCCCTGATAGAATTTATTGAAAATCCTGTCGATATCTGCTTCGGGAATAGGAAGTCCGTTATCCCAGATGGAGAAAGTCACGCTGCTGTCAAGCTGCTTTAGGCGTATCCTTATCTGGCCATTCTGAGGGGAGAACTTCACGGCATTGTCGATGAGGTTGAGCCACACATGACTCAGAAGATTTTCATAGCCGGTGTATTCTATCTCGTCAAGATCAATATCGAACTCGGTTTCTTTCTTTTCCCACTTGCTTTCGAGCGCAAGTATGGATTGCCGTACCTGCTCGTCAAGCCGGAATGTACTGGCTTTGAGGCTTATCGTCTGGTTGTTGACCTTGGAGAGAAGCAGAATGTTTCCAACGAGATCTGCCAGGCGGCGCGTGTTGAAAATTATTTTATCGATGTAAGTGTTCTTCTGCTCATCGGTCAGCTGATTATCCTGGAGCAGGGAAGCGTAGCCCTCAATGGCGTTTATCGGCGTTTTAAATTCGTGGGACACGTTGCTTACAAAATCGGTCTGGAGTGTTTCGATATTGCCGAGTTCCTTGACCATGGTGTTGAAGCTGTTATAGACCTCACGCACGTCGCGTATCCTGCTCGGACAGTCAAGGCGCACGGAGAAGTCTCCGCCTGCGACCTTGCGCATCGCGTTGCCGAGCTTCATCATCGGACTTACAAATATTTTGCTCAGTCCGACAGCAATGGCGGCACCGAACAGAATGCTGATCAGCAGGACGCGAATTGTATACGGTATACCGAGCCACACACCGAACTTACGATTGAGCACCCATACGGTGGCCAGCGCAAGAGCCGTTGACAGAAGCGAGCCGACGAACGCGGCTGAAGAAAAAATAAACCCGTAATTGAATTTTGAACGTTTTACAGGGGCGGATTTTTGAGTCTTGCTCATGCCTTTACCACCTTGTACCCAACACCGCGCATGGTGACAATCTTGAAGTCCTTGCTGTCGCGGAAGCGGTCGCGCAGTCTGCCGATGTGAACATCAACGGTGTGAGTGTCGGTGTCCGAATCATAGCCCCATATATCGTCCATGAGCTGCTGACGCGTGAAGATGCGGCCGGGGAAGGAAGCCATTTTATACAGCAGCATGAACTCCTTCTGCGGCAGGACGGCACTCTGACCATCCCATGTGACTGTGAGCGAGTCGCACTCCATCACTGTGCCGCCTATCACGAGCCGACGGTCATTTATCATCTGTGCCCGGCGCAGCAGCGCACCGACGCGCAGCACCATCTCGTTTACGTTGACGGGCTTTACCATATAGTCGTCGGTACCGGAAACAAAGCCCATGCGCATGTCGTCAAAAGCATCCTTGGCGGTTATCATCATCACCGGGATACTGTACCCGGCGGCACGCAGGGAGCTTACAAGCTCATATCCGTCCATCTCCGGCATCATTATGTCGGAGATTATTAAGTCGTAATAGCCTTTATCCAAGGCGTCCAACGCTTCCTTGCCGTTGCAGACGCCGGTGACGCTATAGCCGTTTTTTATAAGCACGTGGGAAAACAGCTGTCGAAGCTCACTGTCATCCTCGGCAATAAGAATCTTGAACATTGCAGATCATCTCCCGGAAAGCAGACTATGCCTAAATACTAATTCATTACGGTCAGATTATCAAGAAAATTATTAAACTAATGCTCAAATAAAAATCAACAATTATTGAGACAAAGCTGAAGATATGCCTAAACCCGGTCAAGACCAAGCTTTGATTGACAGGAGAGTGCAGTAGGTGGTAAAATTAGCAAGTAAAAGTTTCGAAAATTACCGAAAGGAAACTACGACATGAAAGGAATAATTCTTGCCGGAGGAAAGGGGACGCGCCTTTATCCGATGACGCGCGCCGTTTCCAAGCAGCTTCTGCCCATATACGATAAGCCTATGATTTACTACCCGCTGTCTGTTCTGATGCTTGCGGGGATAAGAGAAGTGCTTGTCATCTCTACGCCCGAGGACACGCCCGTTTACAAGGAACTTCTCGGAGACGGAAAGACGCTCGGCATGCGCCTTGAGTATAAGGTGCAGCAGGCTCCGAAGGGGCTGGCCGAGGCATTTATTCTCGGCGAAGAGTTTATCGGTGATGATTCCGTCTGCCTTATCCTCGGCGATAATATATTTTACGGTCAGGCACTGTCTGACTATCTGCGCGACGGCGCAAAGGTGACCGAGGGCGGCATGATTTTCGGCATTCAGGTCAAGAACCCGACGGCATTCGGCGTGGTCGAGTTCGACAAAAACATGCGCGCTGTGTCAATCGAAGAAAAGCCGGAGAACCCGAAGAGCAATTACGCCGTGCCGGGGCTGTATTTCTACGGCAACAGCGTTGTTGATATCGCGAAGAACATCAAGCCTTCGCCGCGCGGTGAGCTTGAGATTACCGCGGTGAACAACGAGTACCTCAGCCGTGGCGAACTTATGGTCAACCCCATGGGACGCGGCATGGCATGGCTCGATACCGGCACTCCGGAGGGAATGCTGCAGGCGTCACAGTTCGTCGCGACGGTGCAGAGCAGACAGGGCTTCTATATATCCTGCATTGAAGAAATCGCATGGCGCAAAGGCTGGATAAGCGATGAGGAGCTTATTGCTCTCGGCTCTGCGCTCAGGATGACGGATTATGGCCAATACCTGCTGTCGCTTCCTGATTAAACAGTAAAAGGAGAATTGCAGTGAAGACAATACTCGTCACCGGCGGCGCCGGATTTATCGGCTCCAATTTTGTCAGATATATGCTCAAGAATTACGAGGACATCACGCTCGTCAATCTTGACCTTCTCACCTATGCCGGCAATCTCGATAACCTCACGGGTGTGAGCGACGATAAGCGCTATACCTTCGTCCGCGGCGATATCCATGACGGCGCTCTTGTTGAGCAGCTTTTCGAGAAGTACGGCTTTGACACGGTGGTAAACTTTGCCGCCGAGAGCCATGTTGACCGCAGCATCACAAATCCCGAAAT
>CAZFCH010000165.1:0-3184 GCA_964517445.1 uncultured Oscillospiraceae bacterium
GCCGTGAACGGAAACCCGGCTTCCGTGACGAGCGATATTCTCACCGTGAAGAACACACTCAGTGTCGGCGACACGATTACTTTTACGATCTGGCGCGACGGAGAGACCTTTGACGTTGACGTCACATTGGTTGACGAAAACGATCTGAAGTAAACAAAAATGCAGAAAACGCCACTGAATCGCATGCGGTTCAGTGGCGTTTCGGCTGTATGCCGTATTTAAATTTTGAGAACAAAATGATTTTTATGAAAATCAAGAAGCCCCTCATCACGCATTTTGCCGAGCTCAATCGACAGGCCGCTGCGCTCGACCGCAAGGTAATCCGCAAGCTGCTGCCGAGAAAAGGGAATATCAAATTCGTATTTCCCGAGCCGCTGTGCCTCGGCGGAAAAATATGACATGAGCTTTGCGCGCGTAGTGCGCTGACCCATGTGGGTGAGCTTTTCACTGAAACGCAGGTTTTTCTCGGCAAGTTCGCCGAGCAGATTGCGGATGATACGGCTGTGATGCGCGCAGGCAGACGGGCACACGTTCAGCACGCGCTTTACATTCAGAAACAACACAGTGACAGGAGTCTCCGCTATTACACTCACATCCAGCACCGAACCGGGCGCACAGGCAAATGCGGCGGCGAAGCTCTGTCCCGGCCCCGCCTTGGAAAGAATGTTCCGGTTGCCCCAAATGTCCTCCTGGATAACAAGAACGCTTCCGGTCAGAACAAGTCCGATCGATTCTGCCGTATCTCCGGCGCGCAAAACAAAGGCTTCCTTCGGGAAGTCCTTTTTTTCGGCCCTTAAACAAGAGAGCATGGCGGTAAGCTCCGACTCAGAGATGCCGGAGAAGAGCTGGGAAGAACGTATCACAGGAAGAAAATCTTTCATGGAAACCTCTTTCGTTGAAAATTCAACCGATTTGTTGACTTTATTGTATTATAATCAAGCCAGAAAATCAAGGAGGGACTTGCCATGAAAAGAAGAATTGTTGAGATTGATAGGGATAAATGCAACGGCTGCGGTGCCTGCGCCGCGGCGTGCCACGAGGGTGCGATAGGTATGGTTGACGGTAAAGCGCAGCTCATGCGAGATGACTACTGCGATGGTCTTGGCGACTGCCTTCCGGCATGCCCCACCGGCGCGATTACTTTTGTTGAGCGTGAAGCCGCCGCTTATGACGAAAAGGCTGTTATGGAGAACAAACAGAAAAAAATGCGCAGCGAGGGTATGACGATGCACCGCGGCTGCCCCGGGATGCAGGTCAAAACCTTTGCGCACGATGAGCCGCGTGCAGCGGAGGCACCTGCTGCACAGCAGAGCCGGCTGTCTCAGTGGCCGGTGCAGATAAAGCTTGTTCCGGTGAACGCACCGTATTTTGATGGGGCGAAGCTGCTCATTGCCGCCGACTGCACGGCTTACGCCTATGCTGCGTTTCATGAGAAGTTTATCAAGGGGCACATCACCCTCGTGGGCTGCCCGAAGCTTGACAGCGTGGACTATTCCGAGAAGCTCACGGAGATCATCCGCAGCAATAACATCAAGAGCGTGACCGTTGTGCGCATGGAGGTTCCGTGCTGCGGCGGGCTGGAGCATGCAGCAAAAACAGCGCTGCAGAATAGCGGTAAATTTATCCCCTGGCAGGTCGTGACTATCTCCACGGACGGAAGAATACTTGACTGACAGCATATACAGACAGCAGCTCCCCACTGCCATTGAGGCGGCGGGGAGCTGTTTTTATATTATTTTTACTGCAGCTTCAGCGGCAGACGAAGCAGTGCCATTCTTCTTCGGACTTATGATCGAGAATTTCAAAGCCGTTGGAGATAAGCGCGGCCTCAGTTTCGGGCCAGCGGTGCTCTATAATGCCGGAGCAGATGAACACGGCATCCGGAGCCATGAACTGACGCACGACGGCGGAGAGGGGGATGATAACGTCGGCAACGATGTTCGCAAGAACGAGCTGATACCCGCCGCCGATGCGCGCACGCAGGGAGCCATCAGCGATAATATCGCCCGCCCATGCCGTCATTTTATTCGCACCGATATCGTTCAGAGCTGCGTTTGACATCACAACGTCCGGGGCTTTGGGGTCAATGTCCACGCCGAGACAGCTGTCACAGCCGAGGATGAGCGCGCCGATGCCGAGAATGCCGCTGCCGCAGCCGAGGTCGAGCACGCGCACGCCGGGCTTCGAAAACTTCTCGAGCGCGGCAAGGCACATGCGCGTGGTCGCGTGGCTGCCGGTGCCGAAGATAAGGCCTGGGTCGAGCCTGAGCTGGAGACGCCCGTCCTGCGGCGCTTCCTCCCATTCGGGCACGACGACGAGCTTTTCGCCGACCTCGATAGGCTTATAATACTCACGCCAGTTGTTCTCCCAATCGCTGTCTTCAACATAGCTTGTGGTGACGTCACTGTAGGCGGCGTTGATGCGGCGGAGAACGGCAAGGCCGTCTTCATCGTCGGTCAGATAGCACTTGATGCGGCTGACGCCGGCAAACTGGTTCTCAAGCTCATCATCCACATAGTCCCAATACTGGTGGTTCTGTTCGAGAAAATCCTTGAAATCTTCTTCGTTCTCAATGACGAAGCCGCCGGCGCCCATGTCCGCCATTTCCTGACAGCGCGCGTCTATCTCCGCGCCGGGGGTGTTGACTGTGACTTCTATATAACGCATTGCATCCTCCAAGTTATTAATCTGATTTTATTTATTAAAATATTCAAATCCGTTCCACGGGAAAACAGCTTCGGGCATGGCCGAAAAGCTCATAGGCTTGCCGGTCGCGGGGTGGCGGAAGCCAAGCGCATGCGACCACAGGGCGAGCGCACAGTCCCTGTATCGGCTGCCGTATTTCACATCACCGACGAGCGGCAGGGCACGCGAGGAAAACTGCACGCGGATCTGATGAGTGCGGCCGGTGTGAAGAATGACGCGCAGCAGGGAAAGCTCGGGGAGCGCTTCAAGCAGAGCATATTCAAGCTCCGCTTCTTTGACGCCGCCGCGCTGACGCTTCACGACAAAGGATTTGTTTTTAGCGCGATCCCAGAAGAGAAGGTCACGCAGCGCGGCACTGTCCTCATTCGGGCGGCCCTGCACAACTGCCAGGTATTCCTTATGGAAATGCCGCGCCGAGATCTGCCGCGACAGCTCAGCGGCTGCGGCAGATGTGCGCGCATAGACCATTACGCCGCCG
>CAZFCH010000166.1:0-3141 GCA_964517445.1 uncultured Oscillospiraceae bacterium
GAATCATCATCCATTTCCCGCACGATAACCGGCACTGTCTCAAGCCCGGCAAGCTCTGCCGCGTGGTGCCTTCTGTGACCGGAGACGATTTCATAGCCGTCCTCCGTCGGTCTTGCGATCAGGGGAACGACCACGCCGATCTGCTTTACGCTTTCCACGGTTTCCGCCATGGCATCATCATCCAGCACCTTGAAGGGGTGGTCCTTGAAGGGATGCAGTGCCGCAAGCGGGATACTGCGGATTTCCTCCGTCACAGGCGAAGTGCGGTCCTGCTCTGTAGAAAAGATGTCATCGTAGCTGCTCAAGCTCACGTTTGCGCCTCTTTTCGGCATCGTGCATCACCTCCTTTGTCAATGCCTGATAGCCCTTGGCGACCTTGCCGTCGGGATCGTGTGAAAAGATGCTTTTGCCCTCCGCACTGATTTCCGCTGCACGGATCGATCGGGGGATCATCTCGTCATAAACCTTGATTTTGCCGCCATAGGTTTCCCGGATCAGCGCCGCAATCTCTTTAGAATAATTAGTCCTGGCATCCACCATGGTGAGAAGAATGCCTTCAATGCGGAGCTTTGGATTGATCTGTCTGCGCACCTTGTTGATGGTGCCCAACAGCTGCTCCAGACCCTTGGCCGAAAGATACTGCGCCTGCACCGGGATCAGCGCATTCTCCGCAGCAGCCAGTGCATTGATCGTCAGCATTCCGAGGGAAGGCATGCAGTCGATCAGGATAAAGTCATACTGGTTCTTCACCGTATCCAGATACTGCCGAAGGATTTTTTCACGGTTCATGGTATTCACCAGCGAGACCTCCATGCCGGAGAGCTCGATGCTGGACGGCACCAGATCCACGCCCTCCGGATGATGCAGAATACCTTCTCCTGGGGAGATAGGCTCCTCGTTAATGACCTTCTTCATAAGGTCTGTGAGCGTGACCTCCAGATTGTCGGGCTGCGGATTACCCAGAGCTATCGTGAGGCTGGCCTGCGGGTCAGTGTCGACAAGCAAAACGCGTTTACCCTCACGAGCCAGCCCAAACGCAAGATTTTCACTTGTGGTAGTTTTTGCCGTACCGCCTTTTTGGTTGACTACGGCAGTAATTGTTGCCTTTGGCATATTTCTTCACCTCCTTGCAGCGGCAGAGATTCAGCTTCTGCTTGCCAAACGGATTTCTTTTGTAGCCCTTCATAGCTCGAGGACCTCCTTCACCACGGATTTCTTCTGCCTGCCGATATCCTTCCTGCGGTCGCTGCCCAGCACCTGAATCGGAGTGCACATTTCCAGAACCCGGCTGTATATGCGGCCATGGGCCACATCCGCCGGATCGTTCAGCTCGTCCATTGTCAGGTTCGTTGTAATAATCAGCGGCAGTCCGGATTTATAGCGTTCATCAATCACCGCATAGACCTGCTCCAGGGCATATTCCGTATTTCGTTCAATACCGAGATCATCAATGATGAGCAGCGGGAAATTGGAAAACGAGGCGATATACTGATACCTTTCCTCACTGTACATAGCGCCCATCTGGTTGAGGATCTTGGAAAAATTGGTCATCAGCACCGGCACACCCTGCTCCAGAAGGGCATTTGCAATGCAGGCCGCCATGAAGGATTTACCGGTACCGACATAGCCCCAAAGCAAAAGGCCAAGGTTTTCCGCCTTGACCCTCTGCCAGTTCTCTACATATTTCCGGGCTTTCCGGATATCCGCCGTGTCCTCCGCCACATCAAAGCGCCAGTCCAGAAGGTGCTTCTCCTGAATGCCGTTGGCCTTAAGACGCCGGATCCTTCGCTGCAGCTCTTCCTCATCCTGACGCTTTTTCTCCTGCTCCAGCCGCTTTTTATCGCAGTCGCAGATGCAGCGCATCACGGCTGTCCTTCCCATCACACTGACCCTGCATTGCTTCGGCGTATGGCAGACAGAGCAAAAAAGCAGTCCGTTCTCACCGATATACTCATTTTCTCCGGGGACAGGAGGTTCCTTCTCCCGGAAGCGCTCCAGCAGTGCTTCTGCTATGCCTCCGGCACTTTCTGCTTCACTTTTCATAGGCTGTCATCTCCAACATAAACATATTGCTGCGGAGAATAATGGCTCCGCGGCTTTGCCTTCGGCAGGGTATCCCGTCTGGACCAGCTGCGAATGGTAGCCAGATGGCTCCGGTACTGTTTGCCGGTAGAGGCCATATATTCGCTGAGCCGCTCAATGCGCTGCTGCCAGTCCTCCGGAAACTCTGCCTTAAGCCTTGATAGCTCTTCATCCGAGAGAAGGACATTCCGGTAAGCACCGTATTTATGGCGGGTGACCTTTCTCTCTTCGTTATTGTTTGATTTAGTATTTGTTTCATTAGTACTTATTTGTGGCGGGTTCTCCAACGGAGATTCCTCCAACGTAGGCGAAACCTGCGTAGGCTTTTCCAACATAGGTGCTTCCGAGGCAGGTTCATCCGATACCGGCTGCGGATATTCGTAGATCACGTATTCCGCGGCACCCAGCGTGCCGTCCGCATTCCGTGCCCGGCTGCGCTTAAGATAACCGGTTTCCTCCAGCTCAGAAAGTGCACTCATGATACAGTCGCGTCCCTCCTTGCAGACCGCCACAAGGCCCATCACGCTGTAATCCCAGGAGTCGGGAAGGCTGAGACAGAAGCTTAAAAGTCCCTTGGCCTTCAGCGACAAGCCCTTATCCCGCAGGTGGTAGTTGCTCATCGTGGTATAATTGGCATTTTTCTCAACCCGGAACACAGCCATGGCGCTCACCGCTCTTTCCGGAAGCTGTCTTCACAGGCTTCGCTGCAGCAACGGCTTTTCCGGCATTTCGCTCCGGCTTTTCTCGACGATGGTTCCTTCCGGTATCCTGCATCATGCGCTCATAGGCCTGCAGACGGCCTTCTGTAAACAATGTCATAGTGAATTCTCCTTCCTTTAGAGCTCAGGCTCAGACTTTGACTTATGAGAAGCGACCTTCGGGCGCTCTCCCATAGACTGCTGTTTTTCCTTCAGACTATCGAGTACAGAGCCGCGGTTGTTTTCACGTTCCGCTTCACGGGCCTCCCATTTTTCACCAAGCTCGAAGATCCGCTCTGCGGCGTCATAGTGATACACGCTGTCGGTCAGTCGGTCTGCCGGAGCGACCTCGCTGGCATTG
>CAZFCH010000167.1:0-3094 GCA_964517445.1 uncultured Oscillospiraceae bacterium
TCAAACTCCGGCCTATTCACAATCGTCTCAATCACTTTCTCATTCCGCAGGAGTTCCGGGATATCCAGTTCTTTGATTGCCCGCTTCAAAAATGTCTTACTCTTTGCCCTCTTTGGCAGCAATGCCACATAGCTGTAATCCGCTTTGTATGGTTTTGCAAATCCGGTAAAGAAGTCATTTTCCAAATATTCCCATTCAGTGCTGGAAAGCATCTGCACCTTGGAAATGGTTCCATCCACGTTGGTAAATTCATCCTCATAAATCTCATCGGACTCATATTGGTTTTTCCAGTCAGCGTCAAATAAAATTGCATTAATCAGGCAGGCCAGCATAGCTCTCATAGACTCGTCTGCAATCCGGCAGATCTGTCCGTCGGTCTTCTCTTTCACCCAGGCATTGACATCCGAAATCATGTCTTTGCTCACGATCAGTGCAGCATCGAAAAGTTTCTTTAGCTGCTCATCATATCCGGGCGTGATGGAATCCGCGATTGATGCATTTATCAGCGCCGCATTGGCGACAGAAAGTTGCCCTGTCTTTGCCAGTTTTTCCTGCACGTGGCTGATGTCAGATAACAGGCTTTCATAGCTGTCAGCTCCGAGTGCTTTCACAATCTGCTCACGGCTTTCCCCGGCAGATGCATTTGCAGCAATAGCCAGCAAAGTCAGTACAGAATACGGCGAGAAAACCACATTTTCCCTGGGATGCTCTTCCAGCAATTCATCCAGAATCTGCCTTGCAAGCCTGTTATATCTTTCTGTCAAGTTATGTTCCATCTCTTGCATCTCCTTATGCATCCTGTCTCCGTCCCGACGGCATTACCCATCATCCGGGTCATCATGAAAGCAGCCCTTCGCATCAAACTCCGCTCTCTCCGGTATCTCCGAAAAGCATAATCGTCAAAGAGTGCATCGCTGAAAGGCCATATAAGTTATAAAAAAGAAGTAACCCCTGACCGCTCGTCTCATTTCTGCGATCAGGGGTTACTTCTGTGAATTCTTAGTATCTAACATCTTGGTTACCTCTCTTTCTTCAATTCTTTGGCACCGCCTGTCACGGGACACTGTAGCTAAGCACTCATAAATTCCACTCTGGGATCTCTGAAGCGAGATAAGCTCTGTGCTTACTGTCCGCCAGCGTATTTCGATCTGCAGTGCCTGCCCTGCTGCTTTCAGCACTCAGGGCTCTTTTACCTGTACATCGGTATCACCCTTTCTGATGATAATATACCAAATCCCCACGCCGCTTTCAAGAGCAATACTCCATGATTTTGAGCGTCGATTTTTGTGCATGTATACATTTTTTGCAATTTGCAGCACAATTCTTATGTTTATTATTGACAAGCGCAGTGCGTTTCAAATATAATAAATATGTTGTGAGCCGTGCGGCGGCGCGGCGTACGGCAGATAAGGAGCCGCCTATGGCCGAAAGCATAATTGAACTTGACGTACACGGCATGACTCTTTATCAGGCAAAGGTCGTGATAGACGCAAAGCTTCGCCGCAGCGCCGGTGCGTACCGCATCCGCGTCATCCACGGATATCATCGCGGTACATCCCTGCGGGACGGAATACGCAAGGAGTATGCAAAGCACCCGAAGGTGCTCAGGATAGAGCTTGGGCTGAACCCCGGCGAAACGGATCTTGTACTGCGGGAATTTTAGCATGACGAAATAAACACATTGGGCGTGCTGCAGGAAATGCAGCACGCCCATTTAGTTTTCTATTCTTTCTTTTCCTTGAGCAGCACGAACTTTTCAACCGGGAAGAGTACAGCCATCTGGAATGTTCCCGCGGCGGCAGCGGCTATCGTCGGAGCAAGCGCGCTCCACAGCTCCACGCCGGTCGAGCGCAGGGCATTCGCGATGACACCCTGGAGCCACGTTGAGAACAGAATCAGGCAGACCATCAATGCCAGATACACCGCAAAGCACCACGCCGGTGCGTCGGACTTGAATGTCGTCTTCTTATTCTGGATGTACCCGTAGATATTCGCGAGCAGGTTCGAGGCGAAGAACGGGAACACATATCCCCAGTTGTCGTTCCCCGCACCGACGACGGACGCGCTGAATATCCCCGTCAGGAAACCTGGCAGCGGCGCCTTCCAGTCGGCCAGCGCCCAGCACAGCAGGTTCACCAGAATGATCTGCAGTATGCCGGCAATCCCGCTCACCAGCAGGAACTTTATAAACTGCCACAGAGTTTTCTTCTCTTGTTTGGGCGCGTTTTTGTTTTCGTCCATAGCTGTCCGGTTCCTTTCACTATTATAATTTATTATTTATAATATTTATAATTGCAGGATGTCGCTGACCTCATACAGCGATGGCAGCACAGCCTTTGCCATGCGCCGCACCGTCTCTGACGGAGCCTTTATATCCGGCACGCAGATGACGTCTATCCCTGCGGCATACGCTGCCTGAACTCCGGCCTCACTGTCCTCCAGCACGAGGCAGTCCTCTGCGCGCTCCCCCGCTTTCTCGCGCGCCTTGATGAAAACATCCGGCGCGGGCTTGCCGTGCTCGACCTCCGGGCCGAAGACCATATCGTCAAAGTATCCGTCCACGCCGTTATCGCGCAGCACGCTAACGGCGCGCTCTCGGACGCTGGAAGTGGCAAGGATGATGCGTACGCCGCGCGCTTTCAGCTTTTTCAAAAGTTCCTTAGCTCCAGACTTGAGCGGAATGCCCCGGTCAAAATACACTTTCTCATTGGATGTGTAAAACTCTGCACCCTCCTCAACCGTAATGGGCAGGTCAAAATCTTTTATATACTGGTTTATATTGTCAATAAGCGCCTTGCCGCTGTATTTCTCGGTGTACGCGGAAAGCGTCAGCTCATGCCCGTACTTGCGGATGAGGTCGCCATATATCTTGAAGCATGTCGACTCGGTATCTATAAGCAGCCCGTCGAGATCAAATATAACAGCCTTTTTCATGCGTCACTCACCATCTAATTAACATTATCATAAATCATAACGTGCCCTCGGGCTTGAATCCCAAAGGGCAAAAAATATGCAATGCTCCCGACGGGAGCACTGCATATCTGTGTAAGCAACCACAAGTTAATACAATGAACAACCTATCCCCGGGATTGTT
>CAZFCH010000168.1:0-3002 GCA_964517445.1 uncultured Oscillospiraceae bacterium
AAGTCCCAGGGCATGAAGCAGCTCATGGCAGGCGGCGGTGTCGCTCTCATCGGAACCACACTGGTACCGCTTCTTTCCGGACTCTTCGGCTGATCCACACAACAGGAGGCTTAGCCCATGCAAAGCATACTCGACCAGATCACTGAATGGCTGAAAGAAATGCTTGTCAGCGGCATTATGGGAAATCTGTCGGGGATGTTTGATTCTGTCAACCAGCAGGTTGGCGAGATTGCGGGCGATGTGGGAATGACCCCGGCGAGCTTTTCGCCGGCGGTCTTTTCCCTGATCCGGAACATCTCCGAGTCGGTGATTGTCCCGATAGCAGGTTTGATTCTTACCTTTATCGCCTGCTACGAGCTGATTCAGATGATTATTGAACACAACAACCTTGCAAACTTTGAGACCTGGATCTTTTTCAAATGGATCTTCAAGACCTTTGTGGCAGTGATGCTGATCACCAACTGCTTCAATATTACGATGGCAGTCTTTGATGTAGCACAGCATGTGATTTCACAGAGCGGAAGCATTATCCAGGACAGCACAGCTGTTGATGATGCAGCGCTGGCCTCGATGCAGACTGCTTTGGAGGCCATGGAGCTGGGACCGCTGCTGGGATTGTATCTGCAGACCTTTGTAGTGCAGGTCACCATGATGGCGCTGTCGGCTGTGATCTTTGTCATCGTTTACGGACGAATGATTGAAATCTATATGATCACGAGTCTGGCTCCCATTCCCTTCGCAACCTTCGGAAACCGTGAGCAGAGCCATACCGGGCAGAATTATCTCCGGTCCCTGTTTGCATTAGGCTTCCAGGGCTTTCTGATCATGATCTGCGTAGGCATTTATGCGGTGCTGATCCAGAACATTGCGTTCTCAGATGACATCGTTATGAGCATCTGGAGCGTGCTGGGATATACTGTGCTGCTGTGCTTTACACTGTTCAAGACCGGCTCCCTGGCAAAAAGCGTCTTTGCGGCGCATTAAGAATCGAGGTGAAAACGATGGCCGCTTATATTTCTGTTCCCAGAGATTTATCCAAGGTAAAAACCAAGGTGTTTTTGAACCTGACAAAGAGGCAGCTGATCTGCTTCGGTGCGGGTGCGCTGATCGGCGTCCCCTTATTCTTTGTCCTGAAAAGCACCGGAAATATCAGCTTTGCCGCCATGGGCATGATTATTGTGATGATGCCTATGTTCTTTCTTGCCATGTATGAAAAGGACGGACAGCCGCTGGAGGTCGTTGCAAAGCATTTTTACGAGTCCCGGTTCAAGAGACCGAGGATCCGTCCCTACAGAACGGATAACTATTACGCCGCCCTGATGCGTCAGGAGCAGGCAGAAAAGGAGGTAGCACGCATTGTTGGCAATTCTGGAAAAAATACTGTCAAAGCTTCCCGGCCGGAAGAAGCAGAAGAAGCCTGACCTGCAGATGCCTAAGGGCCTGACCCGCGAGCAGCAAAAGCAGCTGCAGGAGCTTCAGGACCGGTATAAAAAAGATCCGGAGATCCCGCTGACGGCGCAGGACAGCATTCCCTTTCAGCGAATGTTCCCGGACGGCATCTGCCGCGTGACAGATAATTACTACACAAAAACCATTCAGTTTCAGGACATCAATTATCAGCTGGCCCAGCAGGAGGATCAGACAGCCATTTTTGAAGAGTGGTGCAGCTTTCTGAATTTCTTCGACAGCTCGATCCGCTTTGAGCTGTCCTTTATGAATATGGCAACAGATGCTGCGGATTTTGAGAAGATGATCCGCATTCCCTTCAAAAAGGATGCGTTCAACCATATTCGCCAGGAATTCAGCGCCATGCTGAGACGCCAGCTGGCCCAGGGCAACAACGGTCTGACCAAGACCAAATACCTGACCTTTGGCATCGAGGCAGATTCCATGAAGCAGGCCAAGCCGAGGCTGCAGCATGTGGAGATGGATCTGCTCAATAACTTCCGCAGGCTGGGCGTAAGAGCCAAAAGCCTTACCGGCAGGGAGCGCCTGCATTTGATGCACTCCATGTTTCACATGGGCGAAGGAGATAACGACAAATTCTTCTTTGACTGGAAATGGCTGGCGGAGAGCGGCATGTCGGTGAAGGATTTCATCGCGCCGACCTGCTTTGCCTTCCCGAAAAGCCGCATTTTCCAGATGGGCGGGCTGTACGGCTCCGTGTCTTATCTGCAGATCACAGCCTCCGATTTGAGTGACCAGCTGCTGAAGGACTTTCTGGAGATGGAATCCAGCCAGATTGTCACCATGCACATTCAGTCGGTGGATCAGACGGCAGCCATCAAACAGATTAAGCACACCATTACGGAGCTGGACCGCAGCAAGATCGAGGAGCAGAAAAAGGCTGTGCGCTCCGGCTACGATATGGATATCATTCCCTCGGATCTGGCAACCTACGGCAAGGACGCCAAGGCCCTCTTAAAGGAGCTGCAGAGTCAGAATGAGCGCATGTTCCTGCTCACCTTCCTGGTGATGAACACCGGCAAAACCGAACAGGAGCTTGAGACCAATGTTTTTCAGGCCGTCAGCATTGCGCAGAAATATAACTGCAATCTGCGGCGCCTGGATTATCAGCAGGAGCAGGGCCTCATGTCCTCGCTGCCGCTGGCGCAGAACCTTGTAGAGATTCAGCGCAGCCTGACCACCAGCTCTACGGCCATCTTTATTCCGTTTACCACGCAGGAGCTGTTCCAGTCCGGCAAAGAAACCATTTATTACGGACTGAACGCACTTTCCAACAACCTGATCATGGTGGATCGGAAGCGTCTGAAGAATCCAAACGGCCTGATTCTCGGTACCCCGGGCTCCGGTAAATCCTTCTCGGCGAAGCGTGAGATCACCAATGCATTTCTGGTATCAGATGATGATATCATTGTCTGCGATCCGGAGGCTGAGTATACTGCCCTTGTGCAGAAGCTCGAAGGTCAGGTAATCCGCATCAGTCCGTCCAGTACACAGTATATTAACCCAATGGACATCAACTCCAACTATTCCGAGGA
>CAZFCH010000169.1:0-2986 GCA_964517445.1 uncultured Oscillospiraceae bacterium
GCCGGCGGCCTCACAGAAGGCTTTTTCACCGTCGGGGACGGACATTTCGCCCAGAGTGCGCAGACCGTACTTCTCGCATATCTCGTCGACTTTTGCGTAGCCCTCTTTGTTATAGACGAAGTACCCGCCGTAGCGTTTATACATTTCGAGCTGTTCCTCTTCGGAAAGGTCGTTGGTCTTATAGCTGTACGGGTGGGCGTCACAGTATTCGGTCAGTTCACTGATGGCCATATTTTCCGGGGAACCGGCAAAGCCCTGAAGCGAGATCACCGCGCGGCCGGTGTCATCGTTCGTGCCGATTTTCAGGCTGCTCATGCCGAACCAGCCGGAAGCCGCGGCTGCCGCGGTGAAGAGCGCGGAGATTACGGCGGCGATGAGCAGGGTACGCCGGAGAGTTTTATGCGAGGCATGCTTTTTGCCGTCGGTGCGGCAGCCCAGCGCGTTCTGTGCCTCGGTTATGTATCGGGAGTCAATGCCGCTCATGGCGGAAAGAAGCTTTTCGGAATTCATACAAGTCCCTCCTCAACAAGAAATCTGCGGAGCTTGCCGCGCGTGCGGTGGAGCATGGAAACGGTCTTGCTCTCGGAGAAGCTGAACTTCTTTGAAAGCTCCGCGACCGGGGTGAGAAACCAGTACCGGCTGACAAACAGCGCGCGCTCGGTCTCCGGGAGCTGCGCGAGGAAACGGTTCAGCGCCGCGGCAAGCTCGCGGTTCTCGACATCATGCTCAAGGCTGTATGCCGAGGCGGTGCACTCATCCAGTTCATCGAGCGCGAGGGCGACCTCTCCGCCGCCGCGCTTGAGCCGGTTCTTTTCAATGACGCGGGAAAGAGCGAGGTTGCGCGTGATGCGGCCGAGGTACGGCGCGAGAGCCGACGGGCGCTTTTCCGGCATGGAGTTCCACGCGCGCATATAGGTGTCGTTCACGCACTCGTCGCTGTCCTCGGGGTTCTGCAGAATGTTATAGGCAATGGTGCGGCAGTACGCGCCGAACTTCTTTGCGGTCTCAGTGACGGCAGAGTCCGAGCGCGCCCAGTACAGATCAACTATCTTTGAATCATCCATAACTTGTCCTCCTGTTAAGAGTCCGCTTCGTAAGAAGCCTGGCCGGCCTTCACCTATATAAACTGCGTTTGCGGCGATTCGTTGCATCGTTTGCGCGTTTTCGACAGAAAAATATTTTTTACTTTCTTCTTCTTGATATAACGGCGCAGTAATGATATTATAATAGAACAGATGCGCGGAGTACAGTCCTGCGCGCAAAAAAGAACCAGTCGTTTTCCGGCGGCGTGTGCCGTTGGCGGACGGAAAGGGGATATATCCTACATGAGCAAGAAGATTTTGAAGATTATAGTCGCGATAATGACAGTATGCGTAGCAATTACCGCAGTTGCATGCACGCCGTTCGGCACAGGCACGGAGACCGCCGCCACATCGACGCCGGTTATTGAGACGCCCGAGCACACGGCGACACCCACCCCGACAGTTTCGGCCACGCCGACGCCGTCACCCTCCGGTTCGCCCAATGCGTCGCCATCAGCGAGCCCTGCAATCGAGAAGCCGGTAGGCGCGATAACGCCTGATCCGTCGCTGTATCCCAATGCATCCGAGTCTCCCGCGGCAACCGCACCGGCGGGCGCACCCACGACCTCGCCCAGCACCAAGACCGCGCACAGCCACACCTTCAAGACAACGAAGGTAGATGCGACGACGTCGTCCCAGGGCTACACGGTATACCAGTGCACGGGCTGCGAGTTCTCTTACAGGGATAACTATACCCCGAAGCTGAGCTCAAGCTCCACAACAACGAACAGCAGCAGCGGCTCTACCAGCAACAGCAGCAGCGGAAGCAGCACGAGCAGCAGCGGAAGCAGCAGCACGACGACCAAGACGTACGACCCGTATCTTGACGACAGCGGCAGCTCGAACGATCCGTACTCCGACGATTACAGAGAGGACTCCGGCACGCACACCCACCACTACTACAAGACTACGGATTCGAACGGGAATGTAATCTACCGCTGCAGCTGCGGCAATTACTACTATCCCGACGATGACTACCGTGATTACGGCGACGGCAGATACGAAGATATCTACGCCGACTGAACCGCCTGACGGGTAAGAAATTATGAGCGCACCGCAAATATTGCGGTGCGCTCAATTTTTTGCACGGGTATGAGTATGAAATTACAAAGCTCTCCATTCGCGAACAAGGAAAACGACAGCCAGAATACCTACCAGCAGGCTGGAGAGCGCCCCGGCGTAAAGTATTCCCTCAACGCCGAAAAGCTTTCCCAATATCAGCATAGCGGGAATCTGAACAATGATCTGCCGGAACAGAACCAGGGCGGTTGCGGGAATCGGTTTGCCTATGGATTGCAGGAAAGAGCTGCCCACCATTTGAAAGCTGTCAAGGAAAATGAGCATCAGGAAAATCCGCAGACATTTCACCGAAAATTCATTGTAGAGGGAATCGGCCGAGCCAAAGATGCGGACGATGCTCATAGGCGCAAGCTGGAACCAAAGCGTAGCAAGTCCCATGAGCGCTGCAGAGAAGATGAGCAGCAGCTTCAGGATGTCCCTGACCCGGCTGCGGAGCGCCCGCCCGTAGTTGTAGCTGACGATGGGCTGTGCACCGGAGCATAGCCCGGTGATGGCGTTTTGCAGCATGGTAAAAACCTTCATGGTAACGCCCAGCGCGGTGAGAGGAATCTCGGCACCGTACTTGCTCAGAGCGCCGTATTTGACAAGAAGGTTATTCTGGAAATAGAGAACGATCACAATTGCAAGCTGTGTCACAAAGCTGGACAGACCCAGTTTTGCTGTTCTCGGAACATACTTAATGCAGCCGGTGAACGATTCTTTTGTGAGCTGGATGGTCCCTTTTTTGCGGACGAGATACGCAATGCATACACCTGCGCTCGCAGCCTGCCCCAGTACCGTGGCGATGGCAGCGCCCTTCACGCCCCAATGAAAGACAAAGATGG
>CAZFCH010000170.1:0-2903 GCA_964517445.1 uncultured Oscillospiraceae bacterium
GGAGTGGACACTAGAACCTGAATCTAGCGAGTCTGCCAATTCCACCACTCGCGCATACCGTGAACGCTCGATTATAATAGCATTCACAGCTGCGCTTGTCAAGTTCTTTTTTCCTCGCGATTCCATTTTTTCTTCACACATTTTATCTTTACACGCCCGCTCCGGAATGATATATTGTAGCTAACTATATTATTATTGAATTGAACAGGAGCTGTCAAACCATGCCTGATCGTTCCGCGCTGAAGCGCAACGCCTCCGAAAGAATACGCACATCTAATCCCAAGGTCATCAATGTAGCGCTGGTCTACCTGCTGCTGAGTCTGCTTGTAAACCTGCTGTCGTCAAGGCTGCTCTCCGTCAACATGACCGACGCCGACGCTGCGCGCTACCTCCAGTATTATGCTGAGGGCAACTATGAGTACGCGCTGAGATACCTTGATATTATCTCCCCTCCCGCGACTTCCTATTTCCTCGACACGCTGCTTACCGTCGTTATGAGCATTGTCGCCGCGGGCTTCATCCTTTTCCTGCTCAACACCATCCGCGGCACTGAGCCCTGTTTAGGCAACCTCCTCGACGGCTTCGGCTTCGGACTCAAGGTCGTTATCCTGAATATACTCGAAGCGGTCTTTATCGGACTGTGGTCGCTGCTGCTTCTGTTTCCGGGCGCCATCGCCTACTATCGCTACAGCCAGGCTATCTATATTCTCGTTGACGATCCGACCAAGTCGCCCATGCAGTGCATCCGTGAATCCAAGGCCATGATGTCCGGCCACAAAGGCGAGCTTTTCATGCTTGACCTCAGCTTTATCGGCTGGTATCTTCTCTCGCTCATCCCCATGCTCGGCTATGCCGTGCGTGTATGGACGGTGCCGTACATCGGCATGACCAAGGCGCTCTACTTTGAAGCTCTCCGCAGCGGCGCAGCCTATACACGCGACACCTTCAACGTCAATATATAAAGCTCTGTTTCTGTCCCGCTGTCGGCTGCAGCGGCTTCAAATGAATACATGCTTTACACGGGGTGCGGACAGCGTTTGCTGTCCGCATTTCAACTTGTCGAAGAACTAAAGGTTCTTCGACAAAAAGATTGCGCTCAGACCCGCGCCTGCGTCAGAATAACACTGCAAGGTCATACCGCGCCGCAAGCGGCACGGCATCGACCGGCAGTGTTATTCTTTCTTTTCAAATCGAACCTGCTTCGCCGGGTTTCGATTTGAGATATGAATAGGCTTCGACACTCTCTGAGCGAGAAGTATTTTCTCCGACGTACACGCCGCCGGAGAAAATGTATTTGACTGATTTTTTGCCTGCGGGCAAAAAACTCTGCGAGGCTTTTTGGCAGACTCGAGAGTACGGGTAGCATTTGCTATATAAGTTTTTTTGCAGGAGTATACTTTTTCACGTTTGAGCCTTGAATTTTCAAGAGGCTCATAGTATAATCTGTTTTGTTGGCATAAGTTGACATAATAGGTACAGGTTTCGCATATTGCTGTACCGTTCCGCCATATTGCGAATTATGTCGATGGTTTGTAAGTATATATCTCAGCAAAAGGGGGATGCATCAATGATGCAAAAAGGAAAAAAGAGGGGCAAGCAGTTGCTGGCGCTGTTGCTGTGCATGATTATGCTCATGCCCACGAGTTTCGGCTCTGCCCTGGCTGCAGGAGTCGATGACACCGGGCTGTGTGAGCATCATACAGAGCACACTGATGACTGCGGTTATATTGCTGCCGTGGAAGGTCAGGCGTGCACACATCAGCATGACGAGACCTGCGGCTACGTAGAAGCCGTTCAGGGAGTAGACTGCGACAAGGGCTGCACCGATACGAACGGTGACGGTATTGTTGACCATGCCGAAGACTGCGCCTACAAAGCACCCGTGGAAGGTCATGAGTGCACACATCAGCATGACGAGACCTGCGGCTACGTAGAAGCCATCGACGGAAGCCCCTGCACCTACGAGTGCGAGATCTGCGCTGCAGCCCAGACCGGCTCAGTGATCGGTGAAACGCTGGACGGCGACTTTGCCTACATCTCTGCGGCTTATCTCGTGGCGGACACGACAACGGCATCAGGATATGCAATCCGCACCGGCAGCGAACCTTTCGACGCTGACGACAACGCTGGACATGATTCCACTGACCTGAACAACACGGTGCGCAACGAGGACACCGTCACCTACACCGTGGCGTTCGAGAGCAAGGTGCGTGAGGGTGCAGAGTATACGGCATATAAGACGGGCACGCTGCATTTTGAGTTCGTCCTGCCGGGAACCAGCACCCAGGTGCAGTTCGCAACCGACTCCATGAGCTGGCTGGAGAGCAAAACGAACGCGACCTACGCTGTCACGGAAGAGACCTACAGTGAGCAGACTTATCAGGTGCTGCGCGGCAGCTTCCTGTGGGATTCTGCCGACGAGAACCCCGCTATCGGCGAGAGCACTCAGTCACTGGGCGTTGCGATAAAAGTGCTGGCCATGAACCAGGACGATGCGGTACAGCCGAAGTTCACCTTCTGGCTGGAGGGCAACAACGTTCCGACCGAGGGGCTGGTAACTGACAGCAATTCTTCCTGCAAAGAGCACGCAGAAGCTGAGTATAAGACCGTCGCCGCGCCGGCTGTCACGGTAACAGCTGCGAAGTCGCAGAGTGTCGGCGAGGCTGATGTTCCGGAAGCAGTTACATGGGATCTCTCGAAGTCCAAAGAAGCCACCAATCTGGATGCAAACTTTGAATCCCGCGTTACTCTGTCTCTGCCCGCAGGCGATTACAAGGGTGACCTGGATGTCGTATTCGTACTGGACGGCTCCACAAGCACTGACCAGGCAAATCTTGCCGCCAGCGCCGCAGGGCTGCTGGATGAGCTGGCTCAGTTTGAAAATCTGAACGTTAAGGCCGGCG
>CAZFCH010000171.1:0-2887 GCA_964517445.1 uncultured Oscillospiraceae bacterium
GCGTCAAGCACATGCATCCCGGGCATCGGGGCGGCAATCTCCACCGCCATGCGCGCGGCGCGGTCCTGCACGTAGAACAGGCCGTCGCCAAAACCCGGAAGCTCCGTTGCCGAGCCGCCGGGGAGCGTGATGCAGCCGTCAGGCTCATCGCAGGGCTTATACTCAAGCTCCGCTCTCGCAAGCGCGCGCGTGTAATCCGCCGCGCTGACTTTCAGGGTGTTCACCTGAATGCTCAGCGGCGCCGGGCTGTTGCAGCAGCGCAGGAACGCTTCGGCAAAATCGTAGCCCTTGCGGTCGATAATATACTGCACCAGCCATTCGGGGTGGCTGTATTTTATCGAGAGGTAGCCTGCCGTGCCCTCGCCGGGTATCGGCGGCAGGGAGTTTATATTGTCTGAAATTCTGCGCAGCACGGCGTTCACAAGCCCCGCCGCTCTTGCGCAGCCCTGACTCCTGCACAGCGCGACCGCTTCGCTGACGGCGGCTCTGGCCGGGATTCTGTCGAGAAAGAGCAGCTGGTATACTCCCATGCGCAGTATGTCGCGCACCTTCGGCTCAAGCTTTGCACTGCAGCAGCAGCCGATATAATAGTCGCAGAGGCTGCTGTTCTGGATAACGCCCAGACACAGCCTTGACGCCAGTGCCGCATCCCGGCGGCTGAGCTCATATTTTTTTATTCCGGCGTCAATAGACGCGCCCGACCACGCGCCGTCACGGCGGCAGCGCATAAGTGTCTCAAGCGCGGCTTCCCTTGCCCCTGTCTGCATATTCCTTACTCTACCTTGATCTGATGTCCTCTGAGATAATCCTCAGCGCCCATGCGCTTTTTCCCGGGAGCCTGAAGCTCTGTTATGAGCAGCGTCTCTCCGCCGGCACAGGCGATCTCAAGCCCGCCCTTATCCGTGCTGACCACGGCTCCGGGGGCTTTCCCGGTTTTAGTGTCCGTATACTTCGCGGCAAAAACGCGCACCGTCTTGCCCTCAAGCTCCATCGTGGCCACCGGCCAGGGCTGAAGGCCGTATATGTGCTTGAGCACTTCGCGCGGCGTTTTGTTCCAGTCTATCGGGCAGATGCTTTTATCCAGCATCGTGACATAGCTTGCTTTGCTGTGATCCTGCGGTGTGCGCGGCGCGGTGCCGGCTTCGATATCGCGCAGGGTCTTCACAAGCAGCTGCGCGCCCATGTCCCTGAGCCTGTCGAACAGTTCCCCGGAGGTCTCATATTCGCCGATTTCCGTCTCGTCGGTGTAGATAATGTCTCCGGTGTCCATCTCGCTTGCCAGATACATTGTCGTCACGCCGGTCGTTTTATCGCCGTTGAGCACTGCCCACTGTATGGGGGCTGCGCCTCTGTACTTCGGCAGGAGCGAACCGTGGACATTTATCGCGCCGTACTTCGGCACGGCGAGTATATCGTCAGGCAGGATGCGGCCATAGGCGACAACAACGAGGATATCCGGCTCCAGCGCTTTTATCTGCGCAAGCGCCGTACCGTCGCGCATCTTCACGGGCTGAAACACAGGCAGTCCGTTCTCGAGCGCAAGCTCCTTGACCGGCGATGCGCACAGCTCCATGCCGCGCCCCTTAGGCTTGTCCGGCTGGGTGAACACACCGACAACATCGAACTTTTCATCTATCAGTTTTTTCAGCGAGGCCGACGCGAAATCCGGCGTCCCCATAAAAACAATGCGCATATCTTCAGTCTTCTCCGTCACCAATCTCTTCTTCTGTCAGCATACGCTCGCTCTTTTCGGTGAACAGAATGCCCTCCAGATGGTCTATTTCATGGCAGAAGCAGCGCGCGGTAAGTCCCGTGCCCTCGACCTCGAACCATTCGCCGAAGCGGTTCTGTGCCCTGACTCTGACGTTCATCGGGCGCTTCACAATCCCGTACTCACCCGGCACGCTCAGGCAGCCCTCGGGGCCTTCCTGCTCGCCGGAGGTCTCAATTATCTCGGGGTTAATGAGCTCGATGACGTACTCGTCCTCGCCCTCGGGGACATTGGTTTCGAGCACGATCACTGCCCTGCGCAGTACACCGACCTGCGGCGCTGCAAGACCGACACCGTTTGCTTCTTCGAGCGTGTCTGCCATATCGTCAAGCAGCTGATGCAGGCGCGGGTTAAAATCCGTCACCGGGCGGCATTTTTTGTTAAGCGTCGGGTCGCCCTGTCTAAGTATATGTCTGAGTGCCATTCTGTCCTCCAGTTGAATATATATGAATATATAAATACAGGTTTACTCTATGGGATCATTGTCCGCGTAAACCGAAACATCCGAGAATCTCCTGTCCTTGCAGCATTCGATCACAAGCTCCGAAATGATGCCGCGCAGACCGGTGAGCTTCCTGCCGTAAATGATGACTCTGTAGCGGTATCTGTTATTTACCTTGACAACCGCCAGCGGAGCCGGGCCGAGCACCACGGCGCTCCCGGTGCGGCCGATGATATTGTCGAGCCGGTCACGCACATAGCGGCAGGCCTGACAAACATGCGCCTCATTAAGTCCCGAAGCCGTCACCGTCAGCATCTCGGAAAACGGCGGCGTATTCTGGAGACGGCGCAGCTGGATTTCCGACTCATAGAAGTCCTCATAATCCTGCCGCGAGGCCTGAAGTATCGTCTCATTCTCCGGCGTGAAGGTCTGGATTATCGCGCGGCCGGGCTTGCTGCCTCTCCCGCTGCGGCCGACAACCTGCGTCAGCAGCGAAAAGGTTCGCTCTCCCGCGCGGAAACTCCCGGCGTACAGGCTCTGGTCGGCGCTTATCACGCCAACAAGCGTGACATTCTCGAAATTCAGCCCCTTGGTCACCATCTGGGTTCCGACCATGATGGGAATCTTCTCATTCCTGAAGCGTTCAAAGAGCGCCTCATGAGAGCCTGCGGCGG
>CAZFCH010000172.1:0-2887 GCA_964517445.1 uncultured Oscillospiraceae bacterium
TTGACATCATCTGGGCAAAGATTCAGATGGCCGTCGCGGCGATTGGCGGCTGGCTGGGTTATTTTCTGGGAGGCATGGACGGACTGATGATTGCACTGATCATTTTCATGGTACTGGACTATATCACGGGCCTGATGTGCGCCATCACGGACAAAAAGCTGTCCAGCGCCGTAGGCTTCAAGGGCATCTGTAAGAAGGTACTGATCCTGATGCTGGTAGGCGTAGCCAATGTGGTAGACATCCACATTGTGGGCACCGGCTCCGCGCTGCGCAGTGCTGTGATTTGCTTCTACCTCTCCAACGAGGGCCTGTCCCTGCTAGAGAACGCCGCGCACATCGGCCTGCCCATTCCCGACAAGATGAAGGATGTGCTCGCGCAGCTACATGGGCGCACCGACAAGGAGACTAATGAACAGGAGGATGAACAGGAATGAGTGAACGAATCAATACACCCTATACCAATGAGCACTTCGTCGCGTTCTGTGAAAATATGCTCGGGATGCCGTACTGGTACGGAACAGTGGTCTACAAGTGCACCGAGAGCCTACGTGCCCGCAAGGCAAAGCAGTATCCGGCACATTACGGCTCCGGCCGCACTGAGCGTTACCGCGATGACATTGCAAACAAGAAGGTGTGCGCCGACTGCGTGGGGCTGATTAAAGGCTACCAGTGGACCGGCGGCGGACAAGGCGTGCTCGAATCCATCGGCACGGACAAAACCTTTTCCAGCAAGTACGGTAGCCACGATTGCCCGGATAAGAGTGCAAACGGGATGTTCAGCTATGCCAAGAGCAAGGGCTGCGCCTGGGGCACGATTGATACACTGCCCGAGGTGCCCGGCGTGGCACTGCGCTTTGATAGACATGTGGGCGTGTACATCGGCGGCGGTTATGCTATAGAGGAGCGCGGCTTCAATTACGGCTGTGTGAAAACGCGGGTTTCCTCACGCAAGTGGACACACTGGTATCAGCTGCCCTTCATAGATTACGGTGACGCGGTGTTTTCAGGCAGCGATACCAACAATGCGCTGATAGAAGCCGTTTCTGATAACGACGGTGAAAATGACTCCGCTGCGTCCGAAAGTTCCGAAAAGGTCGATGCGCCAGATAAGCAGTCCACCGCAAAGCGCGTGTGCATAGTCTGTAACAGCGGCTCGGTCAACATCCGCGTGGGAAACGGCACGCAGTATGACCGCGTCACGGCTGCAAAGAACGGAGCATCCTTTGAATGGGTGGCTACCGCCGAAAACGGCTGGCACGCCATCGTGGTGAACGGGCGCGTCGGTTGGGTGTCCGGGAAATACAGCAAAACTGAATAATCTCTGAATTATTGCGGTTGGCTTCGGCTGACCGCCTTTTTTCAGTTTTGGAGTGTCCAAATGTTCCACCCTTTGTCCCAAGGGCAGTGAAGGACATTTTGCGAGGTGTTTTTTGAACAGGGATGTCCACATTCCCGCCTCTCATGTCCGAATAGTAAAGTGAAGACAATATATGGGAGGTCAATGCAATGACGACTGAACAACTTAGGCGAGAGACACTCTTCCAAGCCACAATGGCCTGCGTGGGACGGATGCGCAAAGCAGGCTTGCTCACAGATGCCGAGTATGAAAAATGCCGCGAAATGATGCTCAAAAAGTACAATCCGCCACTCGGTAAAATTGTCTCAAACTAAGCAGGATTCTATTGACTTTCAGGGCTTTCAGAGTGATTAATCGTGTCGGAAACGGAAGCGGTCTAACGTCCACATTCCCGTCTTCCATGTCGGAAAAATGTAAATCAAGAATGGGAGGTACTTCTATGAATAAGGAACGAGAAAAACGTCGGCGCCAAGCTTTTTATCTCCGTCAGGCTGGATATAGCTTCGGGCAAATTGCCAAGGAGCTCAACATTCCCAGATCAACGGTAAAATCGTGGTTCTATCGAACTCCAGAGAATGTGATGGAACATGAGTATATGCCGTCTGTGAAACGTTGCCCGCAGTGCGGCAAGGAACTGCCACCTTCAAAGTACAAGCCTCGGCGTTTCTGCTCGGCTGAATGCCGGGTTGCCTATTGGGCTGCCCATGGAGAGCAAATCAACCGCCAGTCCGCTGTCAGCACTGTTTGTCCAGTCTGCCACAAGACTTTTCAGGATTATGCCAACCATCACCGCAAGTACTGCTGCCATGAATGTTACATTGCAGACCGATATTATGGTGGGGTCCTTAGCAACGACTGAGTAGGATTCTATTGACTTTTAGCGTGATTAATCGTGTCGGAAGGGAGACGGTCTAATGGCAAAGAAAATCAGGAAAATTGAAGCTCAAGCGCCCATCGTGACAAAGAAAAAGCGCGTTGCGGCGTATGCCCGCGTTTCGATGGACTCAGAGCGGTTGGAAAATTCCCTTTCGGCACAGATTAGCTATTACAGCGCGTTCATACAGCGAAATCCCAGCTGGGAATACGCGGGGGTGTTCGCGGACAACGGCATCAGCGGCACGAGCACAGACCGAGCGGAGTTTCAGCGCCTGATGGCCGAATGTGAAGCGGGACATATCGACATCATACTCACCAAGAGCATATCTCGCTTTGCCCGAAACACGCTGGATACTCTGACTGCCGTTCGTCGCCTGCGGGAGCTCGGCATTGAGGTACAATTCGAGAAGGAGCACATCCACACACTCAGCGACAAGGGCGAGCTGCTACTCACGCTGCTCGCTTCTTTTGCGCAGGAAGAAAGCCGCTCCATCAGTGAAAACGTCAAGTGGAGTGTGCGCAAGCGAATGGAGCAAGGCATACCTAACGGGCACTTCCGCATTCTGGGGTATCGCTGGCAGAATGACAAACTGGTCATAGTTCCCGAAGAAGCCGCCATCGTGCGGCGCATCTATCAGGATTTTCTGGATGGCA
>CAZFCH010000173.1:0-2882 GCA_964517445.1 uncultured Oscillospiraceae bacterium
CGGGGTTTGCGTCCACGGGGATGAATGCCAGCTCGTTGAGCCAGCCGGTGATATATCCCTTTTCGTCAACATAGCCGCCGGCTTCGCTTGTACCCATGGCGATGCCGAGGATGTTCGTATCCTCGAGGCTGATCGCCCCGGCGAGCGCGGTGACGTCTCCGTCGTTAAAGATGCAGTAGGGCACATCACCGAAGGTATCGGTAATGGCGCGGATGTAGATGTCCTTGACCTTCGCGTCAAAGAGATCCTGCGGCACCTTGAGGAAGAGCGAGGCGCTCATGGTACGGTCGTTTATGTATACGCCGGCACTCGACACGCCCACCGCGTCTACGCGCGGCATGTGCGCCGCCGCCGATTTGAGCGCTGAGACGATGCCGTCATAGTGATAGTCGGGGTCGGCATTCGTCTTGGGGAACCACACGACCTCCTCGGAATACACGGTCTCACCGTCGATGACGGCGGAGACCTTGCGGTCGCTTCCGCCAGCGTCGAAGCCTATGCGGCAGCCGTCGAAGTGTCCGCCGGCGGGCTTGGGTGAATCCTTCGCCTCGGGCAGTATGTCGGCACAGACAACCTCGAAGGGGCGTTCATATATCTTGGAGAAATAATCCCAGTCAAACTCCTGGCATCCGCCCGCGTTAAAGCAGGCGCGGATGTATTCATACATATCGCGGTCGCCGCTTATGTACACGCGCCAGCCGCCTTTCATCCACAGCAGAGTTTTGACAAGGCGGCGGACATAGTATCTGTCGGCCTCGAGCATATCGGCAGTGCCGTGGATGAACGTGTGCACGGCGGCCATCTCGCCGCAGCTGCGCTCGACGGCGACACCGAGGGGCTTTTTTGCCGAGGCGAGAAAGGCGTGGTTGAACTTATAGAGCGGGAAAAAATCACGGTCAAGCTCCGGAAGATTCCTGACGCTTGCCTCAATGCCGAGATAGTTCATGCTCTGTGTCCTCCGTTATACAGAAATTTTCATGATACGTATTATATCACGGCCTAACGCGGCTGTCACCTATAAGATGGCCCCAGAGCGCCGGACATCGGCAGCGTGCGGAGGACTTTTTGGAAAGGAAAAAAGAGATGCGCTGCAAAAAGAGAAGAAAAATCTAAAATTTATGTTGACAAGCCGCGGTCATTCTGGTACAATTCGTATGCTGTCCAAGAGACAGACATGGCGGCATAGCTCAGTTGGCTAGAGCATGCGGTTCATACCCGCAGTGTCCCCGGTTCGAATCCAGGTGCCGCTACCAAAAAAGGCGCAGCCTTTTGACTGCGCCTTTTATATGGCCCGTTGGTCAAGTGGTTAAGACACCGCCCTTTCACGGCGGTAACATGGGTTCGAGTCCCGTACGGGTCACCACAATATTTAACCGATTTTGAAGACACTGCGTTAAACGCAGTGTCTTCAAAGCTTTTCGGGCTTAAAAGGCTCGGAAATTTTTCCCTGTTAACTATCATTGTAATACATACATGTTGAAAAGAGGGGCTTTTCCGCCCATATTGACATGTGCGGAAAATATGTTATACTGTAATAGCAAAGACCAAAGCGTCTGCAAAGATGCGTAAATGATTACCGCGTGCACGGCATGAACTTGCGTTAATGCGGTAATTGAAAAATGTGCACAACCGGATATATCCGCGAGCGTATACGTGCACGGTGTCACGCTCGAAAGCAATTGAATACTGACCTATAAGAGATGCGCGAGGGACAAGCCCTATGACCGCACGGCAACCTCCCGGAGAGAAAGGTGCCAAAGCTTGTATGATAGGTATGCCCTGTCCCGCGACAGGATTTTTTGCGCCTATTTTTCGGGAGGAACAGAGAATGGAGGATGCAGAAATGACTGGCGAGACAATATACGAGATCACTACGCAATGGGGTAAGTTCAAGCTTGACGAACGGTCATACCGTGATTATCTTGCGGGGCGTTCGTGGCTGAGTTCGACGTTTGACGTTATGAGCGATAGTCGCGGACAAGCGCCCTCAACCGCAGAGTGCCCAAGAGACGTTTCAAAAGAGGCGGTAAAGCTGAGGGATGAAGCGGGTAAATATGGTATACAGTATACCTTACAGGCAAATTTTCCGGGCAAAGCGGTACAAATACCGTACAGGCAGAGAATGGCTGGCATAGGTATAGAAGAGCTGAATCTATCTGTACGTGCTTGCAATGGGCTTATGAGAGCGGGCGTGAATACACTCGGCAAGCTCAACGACGCTATGAAAACAGAGCGCGGAATTGCAGGAATAAGAAATCTGGGCGCAAAGAGCGTAAAGGAGATCAGCAGGGCATTTCTCGTGTTTGCCTACTCACAGCTGTCACCGGTAGAGAGAGCAGAATACTGGCAGAGAATGATTGATAACGAATCAGAATGCTAATAGGAGGGCACTATATGTCTAATGACTTTGACTTCAATCACGACGGCAAGGTTGATATGCAGGATGTGCATTTATATGAAGATATTTTCAGCGACGAGAGCGGGAACAGCAAGCGGACGTACAAGCGCAGCTCAGGCGGCCATATAAGCGGAGGTTCTATCATAGGCGGAATACTGGCGCTTTCGTATCTCAGCTCTTTGCTCAATGGCACGATTGGAGCCAATTGGTTTACGTTGATTCTCGGCATTATAAGCATTGTTGTACTGGTAAAGTGTCTGATGTCATTTTAACGTGCAAAACGCAGAATAGCTCCAAAACTCAATGATTGCAAGAGAAAACGCGGCCACGGGGATTAACCTTGTGGCCGCATTTTATAAGAATCCGGAGAAAAAACTCTTGACAAATTCTACCGTGCGCGCTATAATGACAAAGCTTTAAGAAATCAATACGGACGATTGGCGCAGCTGGTAGCGCATCCGCTTGACGTGCGGGAGGTCACAAG
>CAZFCH010000174.1:0-2373 GCA_964517445.1 uncultured Oscillospiraceae bacterium
TATAACCGCCGGCGGCATCGCAAACGGCAAGCAGATGGCGGCAGCACTCATGATGGGCGCAGACGGCGTTTATCTCGGCACCCGCATGCTGCTGACCAAGGAATGCCCCGTTCTTGACACGGTCAAGGAATACCTTGCCCAAAATGCCGACGAGACTTGCACGGCTTATCTTCTGCGCGCGTTCAGAAACACCACCCGTCTTTACAAGAGCAATGTTGTCAAGGAAGCTCTCGAGAAGGAAAAGGCAGGCTGCGAGTTTTCTGCAATAGCCGAGGCTGTCGCCGGTGCTACTGCTAAGAAGATGTTCTACGAAAATGGCGATGTTGAAAACTGCGGTGTTATCAGCTACGGACAGGCAGGCGGTCTGTGCCACAGCGTCATCTCCATCCAGGAGGTCCTCGACACCATGATGGCAGAATGCGTTGAGGCGCTCGGAAGATTTGACGCATAACAATCAGTTGTGAGGTAATTGCAGTGAATACCAATGTTATTGAAAACCTGAAAGCTGCTCTGGGAGAAGGCCGCGTGCTTTTGGGCGATTCCATCGGCGCAGATTTCTGCCATGACGAATACCCCGGCGGAAACTTCGTTCCCGATGCCGTCGTCGAGGCACAAAGCACCGATGATGTGGCAGCAGTTCTGAAAATTTGCATTGAAAACGAAGTGCCCGTGACCATAAGAGGCGCAGGCACGGGTCAGGTAGGCGGGTCTGTCCCCATAAAGGGCGGCGTTGTGCTGTCGGTCAAGGGAATGGACAAGATCCTTGAGTTTAATGAAGCCGAGCGCACCCTGCGGGTACAGCCCGGTGTTCTGCTCCAGGATGTCAAATCCGAGGCGGAGAGCCACGGCCTTTACTATCCTCCCGATCCCGGCGAAAAGACCTCAACTATCGGCGGCAACGCTGCGACCGATGCAGGCGGCCCCTGCGCAGTGAAATACGGCAGCACCCGTGACTATATAGTCGACGGCGTGGCCGTTCTTGCCGACGGCAGCGTGAAAAAGCTCAGCGATGTCAGGGAGATCATCGGCAGCGAGGGTACGCTTGGCGTTATCTGCGAGCTCACCCTCAGACTTGTCGATAAACCCAAGGCCGATGCGATCCTTCTGCTTCCGTTCATGGACACCGAAAGCTGCGTCAAGGCGGCTCAGACCGTTCTCGACACCGGCTGCTCACCTGCAGTAGTCGAATACATGGACACCGACATGGTCGAGTTTTCCGGCAATGTTACCGGAAATCCTGTGTTCCCCGTCGAGATGGACGGTGAGCGCGTCGCAGCGACCCTCATGATAGTGCTCGAGGGCGAGGATGACGACCTTGTTATGGAACAGATGGAGAGCATTGCCGAGCTTGCCGAGGAGCTTGAGTGCCTCGATATCCTCGTAGGCGACACCACGACCATGAAGCGTGATATGTGGGCTGCCCACGATGCTTTCCACACCTCCATGGAAAGCGGCGCAAAGAACTCCTTTGAATATAACATCACCGTTCCGGCGGCCAATATTGCAGAAATGGTTGACTGGGTCAAGGCTGCTGCCGAGGAAAAGAGCATGAAGGCAATGGCATATGCCCATGTCGGCTCCGGCGGAATGCATATCCATGTCGCATTTGACGGAGAAAGAGACGAGTTTAAGAGCCTTATAAACGAGTTGACCCCGGCCGTGTACGAAAAGTGCACCGCCCTCGGCGGCAATATCCGCGGCGAATACGGCTTTGGCTACGCCAAGGCGGTCTTTGCCGGGGCGGCTGTCAGCGAGTTCAAGGCTGCGAAGGCCGAGCTCGATCCGAAGGGCATACTCAATCCCGGAAAGGTGGCAGACTGATGCTTAAAATACTGTGCTGTATAAAGCAGGTTCCCGATGTTGACCAGATGCGCATGGACCCCGAGACCGGCAACCTCATCCGCGCCGGTGTTCCGGCGATACTCAACCCGCAGGACGCAAACGCACTTTCCGCTGCAATGAAGGTCAAGGAGACCTACGGCGGCGAGATCACCCTCATAACAATGGGACCTCCCAATGCGGAAGCGGCTCTGCGTGAGTGCCTTGCCGTCGGTGCCGATAAGGCCGTTCTCATTACCGACCGTGCCTTCGGCAATGCCGACACTCTTGCGACCAGCTACTCGATACTCTCGGCAGCCAACACTCAGGATAAATTCGATATGATTTTCTGCGGCAAGGAGTCACTTGACGGAGCAACCGGCCAGATGGGCGCTCAGCTTGCCCAGCGCTTCGGTACCGCTCAGGTCACCGGCACTCTGCTCATAAAGGAAGTTAACGAAGAAGCAAAGACCGCTGTTGTCGAGCGTGAACTTGAGGACGGTGTCGAGGTTCTCGAAGTCAAGCTTCCGTGCCTTTTCACCATGGAAAAGAAAA
>CAZFCH010000174.1:2383-2818 GCA_964517445.1 uncultured Oscillospiraceae bacterium
AGAAAAATTACCCCGCACGCATACCCAATCTCAAAGGCAAGCTTGCGGCGAAGAAGGCGGTTATCACGACCATCACGGCCAACGATATCCCCGGGCTCGACCGCGGCCGCATCGGTGACGCGGGTTCGCCGACGAAGGTGCCCCGCATGTTCCCTCCCGTGATGCCGGAGCCCGGTGTCATCATCGATGAGGGCAGCGTTGAAGCTTCTGTCGAAAAGCTCATGCAAATTATAAAGGGCTAAGGAGGTGCGGACATGGATAAACATGAATTTAAAAATATGTGGGTGCATGTAGAGCACTCCGATGGCAAGGTCTGCTCCGCCGCATTTGAACTGTGCAGCGAGATACGTAAGCTGTGCGACCAGTCGGGCGACAAGCTCATCGCCGTTATTGCAGGCAGCATCCCCGACAGTGAAATGGAAAAGCTGAAAGACT
>CAZFCH010000175.1:0-2799 GCA_964517445.1 uncultured Oscillospiraceae bacterium
ATGCTCCCCCGCCCCCACAGGGTATAGAAATCTCCGGAGAGAACAGTATTGCCGGCACTGCGGTTGATATTAAGGACAATCCCGGTAAGTTCAGGGCATGCTTGCCTGAGATAATCCACAAAAGCCTGCGTCTTTTTGCCGAATCCCTCTCTGGAAACTATGCACAGCAGCACATCATTTCCATGAACAGAGCGGCGGCAGAACACATGACGCACGGCACCGGTTCCCGTGGCTTCGTCATATGGTGCGATACCGTTCGCATTCATAAATTCCGTTACCGCTGCAGCAGCACGGCAGCTTATCCGATCTTGAATAAAACAGTCGTCAACAGCTATGAGCTGATGGGTACGCTCGCGGAAAAAGCCGCAGCGAGCCTTGCCGTCAACTGCGCCGATGGCAAAGATGCCCTTATTGCGGTAATGCGAAACATTTTCGCTGCCGATAATCTCGGTTGCCTGCACACTCTGCTTGCCTATGCGCCGTAGGGCGTTGTTGACAAGACCGAGCTTAAAGCGCAGCTCCTCCTCATAGCTGATATGCTGCGTGTCACAACCGCCGCACATGCCGAAATAAGGGCATGCGGATTCCACCCGCGCCGGCGACGCCTTGATGAGCTTTTCGCCACGGGCATAGGCCAAGTCATGCCTGACTTTTACAATCTTGATCTCCCACTCCTCGCCGGGAATTGCCTTGGGGACAAACACGACGCGCCCGTTTATTCGGCAGATGCCGCTGGCGTCGGAGCTGTAATCTTCAATTGTTACGGTGTATATATCGTTTTTCTTTAAATCTTCCATGAGTAAATCATAGCACAGCAGCAGACTTATAGCAAACAAAAATTCGGCAATTCGCGTATGTAATATTTAAAAGCAGCAAATAACATCAGCGTTGCAAGCCAACAAGGTCAGATACGAAGAGCCTGCAAAATTTTGCGTTCTTTTCATATTTTATGCTTGATTATGCACTGCCGATGGATTATCATATTTTTATTGTACAAATATCCAGTTACAGTTGGAGGTATAAACATGAGCTATATTCCTACAGTTGAGCAGGCGCATGAACTGCTTGAGCGTTACAACAAGGAGCCGTTCCATATCCAGCACGGCGAAACCGTGTCCAAGGTCATGGGCGAATTTGCCAAGGAATACGACCCGGAGAACGTGGAATTCTGGAAAGCCGTCGGTATGCTCCACGACATAGATTTTGAGCTGTACCCCGAACAGCACTGCGTCAAAGCAAATGAGATGCTGCACGAGCTGGACATCGACGAGGACATGATTCACGCGATAATCAGCCACGGCTACGGCATCTGCATCGACGTTGAACCGACCAAGTACATGGAAAAGGTACTGTTCGCGACCGACGAGCTTACCGGACTTATCGGGGCTGCTGCCCTTATGAGACCGACGGGCATATCCGACATGGAAACGAAGTCCGTAATGAAGAAGTTTAAGGACAAGAAGTTTGCGGCGGGCTGCTCGCGCGATGTTATTCGTCAGGGCGCGGAGATGCTCGGGATGGACCTCAATGAGCTTATCGGCAAGACGATAGACGCAATGCGTGCCTGATGCTGAAAGTGTTTTATGCCGGCGTCAACGGACCTACCGCTGACGCCGTTTTACATATGCTGTCGGAGTATAGGCTGGGGCGTCTTGAGAAAACAGCACAGCCTGAGGCAAAGGCGCAGAGCCTTGCTGCGGAACTTCTGCTCATCCGAGCCGTGCAGGCGGTATATCCGAATGCTGAGCTCCCGCTTAAGATTACAGTTGGAGAATTCGGCAAGCCTGAACTTTGCGACATTGATCTCAAGTTCAGCCTGTCGCACTCGGCAGATATGGTACTGTGCGCGGTAAGCGACAAGTGTGTCGGGGCAGATATCCAGATGTGCACGGCTTACAACGCTGCGTTTGCGGAGAGGTTCTTCACAAAAAAAGAAGCCGCTGTCATTGCGCAGTCGGCTGATAAAGACCTGATGTTCACGCGAACCTGGGCGGTCAAGGAAAGCTATCTGAAGCTGCTCGGAACGGGCATGCACAGACCGCTCAGCTCCTTTGACATGATTTACGATAACGGAAGTTTTTCTATTGGCGGAGCACCGGAGTGCAGCGTTTCCGTTGCAGAGCGTGGGGATTATACGCTTGCCGTTTCCGCACTCACATCTGAAATGCCGGAGTTGGTTGAAATCAGGCTATAATCGAACCACGCCATGTATCGGCAAGTTCCGTGATTTATTGCCGTGGGGCAGCATGCTTCGTTGAAAAGTATAGCGCAGCATGCTATAATAAAAACGCTAAAATTGTGCTGAAAGAGGAAATACACTTGAAAAAGTCGGATTTTTATTTTGATCTGCCGCAGGAGCTGATTGCTCAGACCCCTCTTGAGAAGCGGGACGAATCGAGGCTGCTGCTGCTTGATAAGGTTTCCGGAGAAATTGAGCATCATCATTTTTACGAGCTTCCGGATTTTCTGAACCCCGGAGACTGCCTTGTGCTCAACGACTCCCGTGTGCTCCCGGCAAGGCTTATAGGAACGCGCTCAACAGGCGGAAGCGTAGAGCTGGTGCTGCTGCGTGACCTCGGTGAGGGTCGTTGGGAGTGTCTGAGCCGCCCTGGCCGCAAAACCAAGCCCGGGACTGAACTGAGCTTCGGAGACGGTCAACTTACCGCTGTTGTGGAAAAGGTCGCGGAAGGCGGCAACCGCATTGTCAAGTTTAACTATGAGGGCATATTCCTTGAAGTGTTGGAGCGTCTCGGCAAAATGCCGCTTCCGCCCTACATAAAGGAGGAGCTCCAGGACCCG
>CAZFCH010000176.1:0-2793 GCA_964517445.1 uncultured Oscillospiraceae bacterium
GGTATGCGTTGGAGTAGTCCGTCACATGTACCCTGCCGCCCGTCAGCTTCCAGATGAGCCAGGTCTCCACCGTGCCGAACAGCAGCTCCCCGCGCTCCGCCTTCTCTCTTGCGCCGGGTACGTTTTCAAGTATCCAGCGTATCTTTGTCCCCGAGAAGTACGGGTCTATGACAAGTCCCGTCTTTGCGCGGTAGATATCCGTCAGTCCCTTTGCTCTGAGGCTGTCGCAGTATTCCGCCGTGCGCCTGTCCTGCCAGACAATCGCGTTGTGTATCGGCTCGCCCGTCGCCTTGTCCCAGACGATGGTCGTCTCGCGCTGGTTCGTTATGCCTATCGCCGCGATGTCCTCGGCCGTCGCTCCGATCTTCGCCAGTGCCTCGGCAGCAACCGTGTACTGCGTCAGCCATATCTCGTTTGCGTCATGCTCCACCCAGCCCGGCTGCGGGAAAAACTGCGTGAATTCCTTCTGCGATACGCTGCATATCTCGCCGTGCTCGTTAAAAAGGATGCAGCGGTTCGATGTTGTGCCGGAGTCCAGCGCCATTATATATTTTGCCATACATTTCTCTCCTGACATTTTTATTTATTCCGTGTTGTTTCCCGCGAAAACTCAGCTTCCCGCGCGAATCTTTTTATTTATAATACCACAATTTCCCCTGTATGGCAATCTGTCGTTTTATCAATTTTGCCTATCGTTCAACCGCTTCGTCCGCTCTTGATACCTGCGGCGCATCGTGATAGAATATCTCGACCCGTCTTTTATCTCATCTATCGGAGGTTCGATATGGAAAAACTTTCAAAAATTCTGTCTATGTCCTTCGGCGGCTACAGTCTTGAGAGCATTCTCTCCGCCGTCATTACGCTTCTCATATGTCTGCTTGCCATGCGCCTTATCATGCGCGCGGTCGAAAAGGTCATTGCCCGCATAAAGCAGCCGAATGAGCGCCTGAGCCGTATAACGCTGAACGTCATAAAGGCTCTGCTGTATCTGCTCACCGTTATCATCACCGCCGGTGCTCTCGGCGTGAACACCACATCCATCACCGCCATCGCCTCGGTGCTCACCCTCGGCCTGACCCTCGCCACTCAGGATATAATGAGCAACGTCGCCGGCAGTCTTGTCATTCTCTCGACCCACCCCTTCACCATCGGCGATGTCATAGAGTCCGAAAACACTGTCGGCACCGTCCGTGATATCTCCCTCAACCATACGCGCATCGAGACCGCCGACGGGCAGATTGTCTTACTGCCGAACCGCAGTCTCTCCGGATCCAAGATTATTAATTACACCACGCTCGGCCGCCGCCGCATCGTCCTGACCATCGGTGCCTCGTATGATGCCCCCACCGAGACCGTAAAAAGCGCGTGTTTAGATGCCGTGTCCTCCACCAGTGGCATACTGAATGAGCCCGCGCCCGATGTTCTCCTCAGCACCTACGGCGACAGCGCCATCGAATACACCGTCCGCTGCTGGGCATCCTGCGCCGATTACTGGGACGCGCTCAGCCGCCTCAACGAAGCCCTGCGCGAGAGCTTCGCAAAGTACGGCGTCGATATCCCGTATAATCACCTGAACATCCACATCCTCGACCGTGCCTGACCGCCGGAGCAAGTGATAAAATTCTTTCACCGCCGCAGCTTTCTTCGCCGCGGCGGCTTTTTTCTGCTCACCTATCATCTTCCGCCTCCGCCGCTACTGAGCAGTACCGCAATCATCTCCGCACCGAAAGCCCCTTTGAGCCGCATTATATACAGAAAATCTCTTGACATTCGCGGGCAATGTATTATACTTACTCTTGAAATTAGGAAACTAATTAGTTTGGAGAATTATTATGGTTAAAGACGAGCACGCCTCCCGATATATCGGAATCCTTGCAAACCGTTTGCGCCGCGAAATCGACGCATTGTCCTTCCGCGGGCAATACAGCGGAACAGAGGGAAAAGCGCTGCACTTCATCCTCGCGCATGATGACAGTGAATTATTCCAAAAGGATCTGGAGGATGAATTTGGCTTGCGTCCGCCGTCTGCCAGCGCTCTTGTGAAGAAGCTGGAGCAGGATGGCCTCATCAGCCGTGTCCCCGTTTCCTATGACGGGCGTCTGAAAAGAATCGTTCCTACCGAAAAAGCGCGGCAGAACCGGAAAAAGGTTTTGCGCGACGTGCAGGATCTGGAGGCTCGGCTTCTGCGTGATATCCCGGAGCAGGATCAGGCGCATTGGCTTGAAATCACAAAAAAGATGATTGAAAACCTTTAGCATTCCGCGAAAGGTTTTCTTCTTGCCCTTATAGTTAGCTTTCTAATTAGTTATAATTGTTAAATTTACAGGAGGCAAATATGGAAACACTTGAAGAAAAATACGCGCAGGAAAAGGTCGGGAAACTGCTGATGACGTTTTCCGTCCCAAGCGTGATTTCGCTTGTCCTGAACGCGCTCTATAATATGGTGGATCAGATATTCATCGGAAACGGCGTCGGCTATCTCGGAAACGGCGCTACGAATGTAATCTTCCCTCTGACGCAGTTAGCCATCGCCATCGGCTTGCTGATCGGCGACGGAACAGCCAGCTATATGAACCTGAAGCTTGGCGAGGGAATGCGGGAAGAAGCGGAGAAAGGCATGGCCGCAGGGCTCGTCGCATTGACGGCATCCGGTATCGCGCTGAGTATTCTCCTGACGGTTTTCCTGCAGCCGCTCTGCCGCCTGTTCGGGGCAACGGACGATATTATGCCCTACGCTCTGGACTACGGATATATTATCGTTGCCGGAACGATCTTCAACATTTTCCCCTGCGG
>CAZFCH010000177.1:0-2773 GCA_964517445.1 uncultured Oscillospiraceae bacterium
AGCGGCATATCCGCGATGCCCGGCCAGAGCGGGGGAAAATGCTCAAACACCCAGTAGAATGCCGAGAAGCTGCCACCGGCGACGACCGACATAATGACAAAGCTTTTGCCCAGAACAACAGCGCCGAGGGTATAGCAGACAGCGTTGAGTACCAGAGAAGACAGCGCCGGCGAAATGCCGAACCAGTGCTGCAGCAGCAGAGTCAGGCCGAGGATGCCGCCCTCTGTGACGCCGGAGATAGAGTGGATATTATACAGCCCGAAAGCCTGTATCGCGCTGCCGAGAACGGTGATTGCGCAGGCCTTCGCACTAATGCGGGACTTCAATTTAACAAAACCTTTCCTGCGTTTTAAGCTTCTGCCTTCATTGACAGATACGCGTTTATGAAGCCGTCAAGATCGCCGTTCATAACATTGTCGATATTGCCGTTTTCATAGTTTGTGCGGTGGTCCTTGACGAGCTGATAGGGCATGAACACATAGGAGCGAATCTGGCTGCCCCACTCAATCTTCATCTGCACGCCCTTGATATCGCTGATTTTTTCGAGATGCTCGCGCTCCTTTATTTCGGCAAGCCTTGCGCGCAGCATGTTGCGGCAGTTTTCGAGGTTCTGGAAATGGCTGCGTTCCACCTGGCTGGACACAACTATGCCGGTCGGAATGTGGGTCAGGCGAACCGCTGAGGAGGTCTTGTTGACCTTCTGGCCGCCTGCGCCGGAGGAGCGGAACACATCCATCTTGATGTCCTCATCGCGCAGCTCTATTTCGTTATCATCGTCGCTTATCTCGGGCATGACCTCGACCGCGGCAAAGGAAGTGTGGCGGCGGCCGGCAGCGTCAAACGGTGAGACGCGGACGAGCCTGTGTATGCCGTGCTCACTCTTGAGGAAGCCATAGGCGTTTTCGCCCTCAATCATTATCGTCGCGCTCTTGATGCCGGCTTCGTCCCCGTCGAGATAGTCCATGACTCTGACCTTGTACCCGTGACGGTCTGCCCACATGTTATACATACGGTAGAGCATTGAGGCCCAGTCCTGCGCCTCGGTGCCGCCCGCGCCGGCATGGAAGGTGAGAATGGCGTTGTTTGCGTCATACTCGCCGGTCAGCAGGGTGCCGAGCCGGGTCTCCTCGACCTTCTCGCTGAACTGCTTATACTCGCTCTCCAGGTCTTCAAGCATCGAGTCGTCGTTCTCCTCGATAGCCATCTCGCACATGGTGTACATATCATCCCACGCGGCGCAGAGCTTGTGGAAATTCTCGACCTTGTTCTTGAGCGTCTTGAGCCGCTTCTGAACCTTCTGGGATTTCTCCACATCGTTCCAGAATCCGTCGCGCTCGGAAGCCGCCTCAAGCTCTTCAATCTCTTTCTGCGCGCTCTCGAGCTTCAGCGCGCCGCGCAGATCCTCAAGACCGGGCTTCGCGTTATTGAGCTTTACTTTATATTCTTCAAATTCAAGCATTGTTTCAACCACTTTCAAATGATTTATTTCATAGATTTCTATTATACACAAAAAGCAAGGGCTTGTAAATTGCTTTTTTTATATGTAATTTGAGCACAGTTGCAACAGCTTTGCTCTTCCAATTTCAGGATATAGGTGTTATAATCAACATGAATGATTATGCGGCGGGAAATGCCGCAGGATAAAATGAATAAAGACGATTACGGAGGAAAAAGAGAAATGATCTCACACGGCAAGGAAATCAAGGTCTTCGCAGGCAATTCCAATCCCGAACTGGCCGAGCATATATGCTCTGAACTGTACAGGACACTCGGCAAGGCGGACGTTTCACAGTTTGCCGACGGCGAATGTTCCGTTTCCGTGTATGAGCCGGTGCGCGGCAAGGACGTTTTCATTGTTCAGTCCACCTGCAACCACGTCAATGACAACCTCATGGAGCTGCTCATCATGATTGACGCAATGCGCAGAGCTTCCGCAGGCCGTATCACCGCGGTCATTCCCTACTTTGGCTATGCCCGTCAGGACAGAAAAGCCAAGAGCCGCGACCCCATCTCCGCAAAGCTCGTTGCGAACCTTATCACCACCGCCGGTGCGGACAGAGTCCTGACGATGGATCTGCACGCCGCACAGATTCAGGGCTTCTTCGATATCCCCGTGGACAATCTTCTCGGCTCCCATCTGTTTGTAAAGCACTTTGTCAACATGTTCGGCAAGGGCAATGAGAATGTTATGGTCGTCTCCCCCGACGTCGGCAGCACCGCTCGTGTTCGTGCCTTCTCCATGAAGCTCGGCCTCAACATGGCCATCGTCGACAAGCGCCGTGAAAAGGCCAACCAGTCCGAGGTAATGAACATCATCGGCAACGTTGAAGGCAAGACCTGCATCCTGCTCGATGACATCGTAGACACCGCCGGTTCTCTCTGCGGCGCAGCAAAGGCCATCAGCGAAATAGGCGGCGCAAAGAAGGTCTACGCCTGCGCAACCCACGGCGTGCTCTCCGGCCCCGCTATCGAGCGCATCGAGAACAGCTGCATTGAAGAGCTGCTCCTGCTCGACACCATTCCTTACCCCTCCGACAAGCCCGCATGCAGCAAGATTAAATACATCTCCACTGCGCCCGTCTTTGCCGAGGCAATCAGAAGAATTTACGAAGAGGTCTCCATCTCCAATCTGTTTGAATAATTCAGATGAAACGCATTCCGTTCCCGTCAGCGCCGGGTAAACCGGCGCCGGGAGAGCGGTATGTATTTCATGCATTTAGCATTTAGTATGTAAACCGATTGCCCGAGCGGCAATTATAATATCGAAAAACGT
>CAZFCH010000178.1:0-2753 GCA_964517445.1 uncultured Oscillospiraceae bacterium
TGCGTCGCGGCAAAATGTTTCCGTCTTTGCCGCACAATAAAACGGCCGCGTTCTTTTTCGAGAGCACGGCCGTTTTTCACATTGCTTTACGTTTTATCAGAGCTTTTCAAGCGTGAGTCTGTCTCTTTCGCCGCCGTAGAACTTATCCAGTACCGCGCCGAACACCGGCTCGTCCGGAGCTGCCGCTTCAAACAGCGTCATGCAAGAGCACAGCTTGAGGTTATCCGGCCAGCCCATAACCGCCGCCGGGTCATTGGTGTCAAGCTCAAGCAGTGCCCCCGATATCTCGCGCAGATTTCTGCCAAGCACCGGGTGGGCAATGAACCTCTTCGCCTCCTCAATGCCGCGGATACCGTAATACTGTGCCGTTGAGCTCATACCGAGCCCAAGGATCTGCGGGAAAATGTACCACATCCAATGGCTGCGCTTACGGCCGCTGCGTATCTCCGCAAGCGCCGTGCTGTAATCCCGCGCCTGTGCAGAAACGAATCTTTCAAGACTGTCCATTTACTGCTCCTCTCAGCTAATCGTGCCTATCTGGGTATCCTTGAACGGATAGTTCCCGTCTCCGACGGTCACCTTCATCCAGTCATTCGGCGTTCCGTCGTAGAGAATGCTCTCCAGAGCGCTGCACCCATAAAAGGCGTATTCCTCTATATCCGTAAGGCTCTTCGGCAGCTCAATATGGTCAAAACCTGCGCAGCGGAAGAACGCATATCCGCGTATCTTTCTCACTGAATTTCCGAGCGTGACCTGCTCTATTGCTCCGCAGTCATAAAACGCCGCGCCGCCGACATCGTCCACTCCGTCCGGAATGTCGATTCCCTTAAGGCTCGTGCATTCGCTGAACGACCGCGCACCGATCTGCGTCACGGCGTCCGAAAGCTCCGCCTCTTCAAGGTTCGTGCAGTCGGCAAAGGCGTACTCCCCTACGGTCGTGACCCCGTCCTCAATGACGACTTTTTTAATCTCATCCTTAAACTCACGCCACGGTGCAGTATACCCAGTATCGTTATAATTATACATTGCACCGGTGCCGCTGAACGTAAGCACACCTTGAGAATCGAACTGCCACGCCACAGCGTTGCCGGCCTCGCCCGACTGCAGTACAACCGCCGGTTCCGGAGTCGGCTCCGGTGTAGGTTCGGGCGTTACCGTCGCTGCCGTTTCGATACTCTCGGCTTCAGCTTCCGCTGATGCTTCGGTCGGCTCAGGAACAGCCGCACTCTCCGGCGCCCCGCCCTTTGTCAAGACGAGCACCGCAGCCACAGCGGCAACTGCCAGAGCCGCGGCTGCAACCAGAACAGGTTTTTTCTTCTTTGGCTTCGCCGTCTCCTTGGCCAATGCTTTGCCGTGTCCTGCGGTATCCGGCTCCGCGATCTCAATCTCTCCTGCAAAAGCCCTTCGCAGTTCGTCCATCGACCTGATTCTGTCGGCGCTTTTTACGGCAAGTCCCTTCATCAGGACTGCCTCCTGTGCGGGTGTAATATCCACTCCCAGCTCTGATGGCTTCTTGAGCTCGGTTCCGAACATACGGTCGACCGCATTATCAGGCGTGACGCCGGTGATCATTTTGTATATCGTCGCGCACAGTGCGTAAACATCCGACCACGGTCCCTGATCGCCGCGCTTGTTGTACTGCTCCTCCGGAGCGTAGCCGGGTTTCAGAATGATGGACAGGCTCTTCTCGCTGTCGGTATACTGTCTCGCCGCTCCGAAGTCCAGAAGCTTTATGCGTCCGTCCGGCAACTGCATTATATTCGCCGGGCTTATATCGCGGTGTATCAGCCCATGGGCGTGTATTTTCTGCAGCGCCGTCATGAGCGGCTCCGTCATCTCAAGCGCCTCGGCCATCGAGAGTCTGCCGCGCTCCTTCAGCACCTGATGCAGGCTCTTGCCTTCGAGAAACTCCATGACGATATAGGCCGTGTTGTTTTCCTCGAAGTAATCGCGCACGCTGACAATATTCGGCTCATCCAGAAACTGCGCCAGCACCTGCGACTCCGCGACGAATTTTGCCTTGCCGAGCGCAAACGCACTCTCCGGGCTCGTATCCATGGCGTAAACCGTCGTCTCCGCCGTGCGGGTGACGCTGCCTGCCGGGAAGTATTCCTTTATAGCAACCTTCGCGCGCAGCTTGAGATCGTACCCGACATAGGTGATGCCGAAGCCTCCCTCGCCTATCGACTTGCCTACTATATAGCGTCCGTTAAGGATTGTATCAGTCGGCAGCTGATGCGGCTTGTTTTGTACGGAAGTATCCCCACCGCAGCTAGGACAGCGTGACGCGCCATCCTCAACCTCGGCCATGCAATTGGGGCAGAACACAGACATATTTTCTCTCGCTCCCTGTTTCTATGCTCAGTAAGTTACCTTTACCGACAGTATGACCTTGTCCGAACCGACAAGAATTATGCCGTCGTTTCCGATATTCCGTCTCTCGCCCGGCATGAGCTTCTTACCGTCGGAAAGGTATGTGCCGTAGGTGGAGCCGAGGTCACTCACAACCGCTCCGCCTGGGGTCAGGGACAGTTCGCAGTGCATCTTGCTCACGCCCGGCGTGGTATCCGGGAATGCAAGCTGGCAGGCACTCGGGTTTCTGCCCACACGGATACTGCTGTAAGAGCTGACGCGCTGTCCTTTCAGCGGTCCTCTCTCGCATATGACGACAAGCCTTCTCTGCGCGGTCTGCGGAGTAATAACGGTAGTCGCACCGTTGTTCGGATTGGAATAACCGCCGTTGCCCTGATTAT
>CAZFCH010000179.1:0-2727 GCA_964517445.1 uncultured Oscillospiraceae bacterium
CTCGATGCCGTGCGCCGTCATGCAGCAGAACAGCTCCGACAGGCGCTCCGGCTTGTGGACAAAATTCACGCTCCCGCCGGTACGGCAGAGAAATGCAGAGGCCGCGCATATCTCATCCATGCTGCACTGCGTCTCACCGCGTGCGGCAGCGCGCTCCGCGTCGGGCGAAAGCTTCCCGCTCCCGACCGGGAAATACGGCGGATTGGCCGCGACAAGGTCGAAGCTCCCAGATTTGAAAAGCTCCCGGTGCTGCCGGATATTGCCGCAGATGATCGTGCTGCGCGCTTCAAGAGCGTTTGCGCGCATATTCTCTTCCGCGAGCGCCGCAGCCTCCGGGACTATTTCAAGCCCCGTCATGTGCAGCTTATCCGTGCGCGCGAGCAGCAGCAGCGCGATTGCCCCGGAAGCGCAGCCGAGGTCTATGCCGCGCGCAGCTCCTGCTGTATTCACGAAATCTGCCAGAAGCACGCAGTCCGTGCTGAGGCGGAAATGCTCGGCCTGAGCAAAAAGCGGGCCGTTTGTCCAGAGCCGTTCGAATTCCGGCATGGCGGCAGCTCCCTTCTTTTATAATTATAATATAATAATAAAAGGGGCGATAAAAATCGCCCCTTTTATTATTTTGTGCAAGCCTTACTGCTGGACAATAGCCTCAGCGGGGCACTGTGCAGCGCAGGAACCGCACTCAAGGCACTTGTCAGCGTCGATCTCATAGTGCAGGTCGCCCATGTCGATCGCTTCAGCGGGGCACTGTGCAGCGCAGGAACCGCAGGACAGGCACTCATCAGTGATAACAAAAGCCATAGTGTTACCTCCGTATGTTATTTGACCATTCACCTCTTAGGAATCTATGGTCTTTACATGCCGTATTGTATCACATCTTGCTCAAAAATCAATCGCAAAATTTGTGAACGGTATATTTTCTGCTTAAAAATACACGCAGTGCCGTGATTATATCAGTCAGGCCTGCTTCAGCGCTCGGCTTTTCCCCAGCCCTTGAGCGGCAGGCGCTGCATCGCGCCGAATATCTTGGACTTCATGTCCGGGTACTGCTCGCTCATGGTTTTCAGCAGCTGCTTTATTTCATAGCGTTTGCTGCCCTTGTCCTCCGGGCAGGGGTTCTCAACAATGGGCACATTGAGTTCGCTCGCGAGGCTTGCTATCTTCTGCTCACCGGCGTAGATGAGCGGGCGTATCTGGGTAATGCCGGAGCGGTCGAGGAAGGTCACAGGCTGGAAGCAGCTTATGCGCCCTTCAAACAGCAGGCTCATCATATAGGTCTCAACCGCGTCATCAAAATGGTGGCCGAGCGCGAGCTTGTTCAGGTTCCGCTCACGCAGAACGCTGTTGAGCGCGCCGCGGCGCATCTTCGCGCACAGGGAGCAGGGGTTATCCTCCTGACGCACATCGAAGACAACTTCCTTGATGTCGGTTTTGACGCAGGTGTACGGGATATCGAGCCTCTCGCAAAGCTCGCGCACAGGCGTGAAGTCCATGCCCTCGAAGCCCAGCTCTATCGTCACGGCCTCGAGCTCAAACGGCTCCGGGTAATACTGCCGCAGGCAGTTGAGCGCGAGGAGCAGAATCAAGCTGTCCTTCCCGCCGGACACGCCGACGGCTACGCGGTCGCCCGCCTGTATCATGCGGTAATCGTCCACGGCGCGGCGGACGGTGCCGGTAAATTCACTCAATGCGTCTCTCATGGTTTTTCTCCTTCGGCAAAATAAAAAATCGAATTTAGATTTACGGAGATTTCGGGCGAATTTCAGAGCATTTACGAGCTTTAAAAATCAAAATCAAATTTGCTGTTGACATGCCCGATTCCTTGTGATATAAAGATAAAGCGCGTTTGGGATATATTGTACTTTCGCGCGCATGAAATGTCAAAACATTTATCATTTATATGGAGGCAAGAACATGTCCACTACTATGCTGACCAAGGAGACCGTTGAGCGCAAATGGTACATCCTTGATGCAGCCGGCAAGCCCATGGGCAAGACCGCTGCACTGGCCGCCGATATTCTCCGCGGCAAACTCAAGACCGATTATACTCCTCATGTTGACTGCGGCGACTATGTCATCATCATCAACGCCAAGGACGCAGTCCTCACCGGCAAGAAGCTGGAGCAGAAGTACTACCGCACCCACTCCGGTTATCCCGGCGGCCTGAAGGAGACCCAGTACAAGACTCTGATGGCAAAGAAGCCTGAGCTCGCGATGCGCCTGGCCGTCCGCGGCATGCTGCAGAAGAACACCATCGCACAGTGGCAGCTCAAGCGCCTGAGAGTCTTCGCAGGCAGCGAGCACACCCACGCAGCCCAGAAGCCCGAAGTCTGGGATCGCTAAGAGGAGGTAAAAGAATATGGCAACCTATAAGTGCAAGAAGCCCTACATGTACGGTACCGGCCGCAGAAAGTCCTCTGTTGCCCGCGTTCACCTCATCCCCAACGGCACCGGCGCAGTCACCATCAACGGCCGTGATATAGACGATTACTTCGGTCTCGAGACCCTGAAGCTCATCGTTCGTCAGCCCCTCGTCGCCACCGGCACTGTCGGCAAGGTCGACATCGAAGCTACCGTCACCGGCGGCGGCGTTTCCGGTCAGGCCGGCGCTGTCCGTCACGGTATCTCCCGTGCGCTGCTCCTCGTCGATGACAGCTACCGCGCTCCTCTGAAGGCTGCAGGTCTCCTGACCCGTGACCCGAGAATGAAAGAGCGTAAAAAGTACGG
>CAZFCH010000180.1:0-2681 GCA_964517445.1 uncultured Oscillospiraceae bacterium
TCTTTGAGCAGGCTGCCCGCACCATGAAGGCCGAAAAAGTGCTCATTGTATGCGATCGCGGAGTCCTTGACAACAAGGCCTACATGAACGACATCGAATTTGCCGAGGCTCTGCAGTTCATCGACTCAAACGAAGTGGAACTTCGGGACTCTTACGACGCAGTATTTCATCTGGTCACGGCCGCAAAAGGTGCAAGAGAGTTCTATACAACCGCAAACAACGCTGCCCGAACCGAATCCGCCGAGGAAGCAGCCGCGCTGGATGATAAGCTGATCTCTGCTTGGACAGGGCATCCGCACCTGCGCGTGATTGACAACTCGACTTCTTTCGAAGACAAGATGAAACGGTTGATTGCTGAAATCGTCTCGTTCCTGGGAGAGCCGGAGCCATATGAGATTGAGCGCAAATATCTCATCGAGTATCCGGATATCAAGTGGCTGGAGAGCAACCCGTCCTGCCGCCGCATCGAAATCATTCAGACCTATCTGAACAGTGCGGCAGGTGAAGAAGTCCGTATCCGTCAGCGCGGATTTGGCGGGAACTACCTTTATTACCAGACGATCAAGCGGAAAGTTTCAGACATAAAGCGCGTGGAGATTGAACGTCGGCTGTCGCAGGCAGAGTATCTGAAGCTTCTCATGGAAGCCGATACGGCAAAGCGGCAGATCCGCAAAACGAGATACTGCCTCACCTATGATAATCAGTATTTTGAAATCGATGTCTATCCGTTTTGGACAGACAAGGCCATTGCCGAAATCGAGCTGAGCGACGAAAATGCCGCCGTTGCTTTCCCAAAGCAGCTCAAGGTCATCCGGGAAGTCACCGGGGACGAGGCCTACAAAAATGCATCGCTGGCGAAAATCTGAAGAAGTCCGATAAGCATACCCAAGATGCAGAAGAGCTTGGCAAAAGCTTCCCGCACTTCCGTCTTGCAGGACACTGTCCGGCAAATTGCTTTATTTACGATTTTGGTATTATGTATTATAATTACGTAGTGTTTTTGCGAAAGGACTGATTGCTATGTCAAAAAAGGTTCTTATCATCTCCTCCAGTCTGCGCGGCGGGAGCAATTCCGAGTGCCTTGCCAGGGAGTGCGAGCGCGGCGCGAAGGCCGCCGGGCACGATGTGCAGTTCGTTTCCCTCAAGGGTAAGGAGCTGAAGTTCTGCATCGGCTGCCTCAGCTGTCAGGAGACCGGGAAATGCGTTCTCAAGGACGATGCCGCGGACATCATGTCTGCCATGTACAGCTCTGATGTCATAGTCTTCGCAACGCCGATCTATTATTACGAAATGTGCGGCCAGCTGAAAACTCTGCTCGACCGCATGAACCCGCTCTTCCCGTCGGATTACAAATTCCGTGATATCTACATGATCGCAACGGCAGAGGAGGACGAGCCGACCACCTTTGACAAGGCCTATAACGGTCTGCTCGGCTGGGTCGACTGCTTTGAAAAGGCGAGCCTCAAGGGCATCGTCACCGGCGGCGGAATCGGCGGAGTGAACGACGCCCCCAAGCACGCCGATGTGATGCGCAAGGCATACGAACTCGGAAATAAACTGTAACATCAGGAGGTTAGCGATAATGGCGAAAATAGTACAGACGGCAGGCAGAAACGCTCTCGGTGAATTTGCGCCGGAGTTTGCGCATTACAATGACGATGTTCTCTTCGGCGAGAACTGGAACAATCAGGATATCGACGTGAAGACTCGCAGCATCATCACGGTCGTCGCACTCATGGCGCAGGGCATCACCGATTCTTCTCTCAAATTCCATCTCCAGAACGCAAAGGCGCACGGCGTCACGCAGAAGGAGATTGCCGCAATCATCACTCATGCCGCTTTCTACGCAGGCTGGCCGAAGGGCTGGGCAGTCTTTAACCTTGCGAAAGAAGTATGGGAGCCGGGCGAGGGCGATCTGCCCTATGAGGATGAGGCCATGCGCGCGCACGCAAAATCCATGGTGTTCCCGATTGGTCAGCCCAACACCGCATTTGCACAGTATTTCATCGGCAACAGCTATCTCGCTCCCGTCTCCACCTCTCAGGTCGGCATCTTCAATGTAACCTTTGAGCCCGGGTGCCGCAACAACTGGCACATCCATCACGCCAAGCAGGGCGGCGGGCAGATCCTCGTCTGCGTTGCAGGCCGCGGATACTATCAGGAAGACGGCAAGAACGCCGTCGAAATGAAGCCGGGTGACGTAATTAACATCCCCGTCGGCGTCAAGCACTGGCACGGTGCCGCACCAGACAGCTGGTTCAGCCATCTCGCCGTTGAGGTTCCCGGCGCCGAGAGCTCCAATGAGTGGCTCGAGCCCGTGGGCGATGATGTCTACGGCAAGCTGAAATAAAGCTTTTCAAACTCCCGTGAATATGATATGCTTTTAATGACAATTCAAACAAGATATACTCTGGAGGTAAATTATGAGTCTTGACAGACGTCCCGATTCCATGGAAAGAATCACCACCCCTGAGCAGGCACAGGCCTTTATCGACGAACAGTTAGTCGAACTGCGCGAGCAGATAGGCGACAAGAAAGTTCTCCTCGCCCTTTCCGGCGGTGTTGACTCCTCCGTCGTTGCAGCGCTGCTCATCAAGGCCATCGGCCGGCAGCTCGTCTGCGTTCACGTCAACCACGGTCTCCTGCGCAAGGGCGAGCCTGAGCAGGTCATCGAGGTCTTC
>CAZFCH010000181.1:0-2669 GCA_964517445.1 uncultured Oscillospiraceae bacterium
TCCGCGCCGTGAACACAACCGACGCCATGAGCGCCACCGTCGAGAACATCCCGTTTGACCTCATGTGCCACCTCGTGCACCGCATCACCCATGAGGTGCCGGGCGTGAACCGCGTCCTGTACGACTTCACTCCGAAGCCCACCGGAACAATAGAATTCGAGTAAGCTTGAGAGCCGGGAAGCCTTGAAAATACAGGACTTTTTAAGGCAAAACAAGCGAAAGGAAAAACATCGAGGACATTAGCTGCAGTTAAGGGGTGCTCACTGAGTGAGCACCCCTTTTTTAATCTGCATTCTATTCAACTCATAGAACATCTGTTCCTGTTTGCAAAGTGAAAAATCGTTATTTGTATGCAGCGCCCGTTACGGTCGCCTGCCCATCCGTCACGCAAGGCCGAAGTACGCAAGCGCTGTTTCATAATAGTAATTTACCAGCAGGTCGACGCATGCGCCGTAGCTCCGCATGCCGAGATCCTGGTCATAGCTTTGCAGAAAGCCCTCGTACACCGTGTTGGAAACGCTCTGCACCGGCGTCTCAAACTGCGCCCAGTATTCCTTGCTCGCCGCAAGGTCGGCAAGTACTCCGTCGCTCAGCCCGCGGTAGACCTCCTGCCATGCTCCGGGATCGGCACTCGCGAGAGCGTTGCCGAGATGCGTGTAGGCAAGCAGACATGCCGAATAGCAGTAGTCGGCGTCGCCGTATTCAAGGCAGGCCAGCACCGCCGTGAAGTTTGCCTCCTGCTCGCGTGCAACGCCGCGCTGGTGCGACAGCTCATGCGCGATTGTCGAAGCAAAGAGCGCGCCGGGAAAGTCAGTGTTGACATTCGCCTCTGCCGTGAACGGGAAGAAAAAGCCGGTAAAATCCAGATAGCTCATCACGCGCGAGAAGTGTACGCCTTTTGCACGTATGTCCGGCCCCTCAAGGCAGGGAAACTCCTCTTCCACGGCCTTGAAGACCTCGTCCGAGCGCGCCAGCAGCGCCGCGCGATCCGCGGCATACTGCCCGTTTTCATCGCGCTCCACCTCGCGCCCGTACTTGTTAAGCATGTCGGCGAAGTATACTGTCACCGTCTCCAACTGCTCTGCGGATATTTCTCCGCTCTCAAGCCCGCTTGCATCGAGGAAGCTGTCGCCGTAGTAGTACGTACCCCACAGCAGGCAGAACAGCGCGTAAATCGTGAGCCCTGCAGCAAGCAGCCGCAGCACCATCGTGTATAGCCTTTGCAGCCGCCCCGGGCACACGATAAGCAGCACGATCGACACGAGTACGTACCCCGCTACGCACACGGCGAATATGCCTATCAGCACTTCCGCCAACGAGAAATCAAACTTCGCCGCGCAGACCGCCAGGAGCCGGTGCAGCGGGCGTATGACCTTCTGCGACAGAGTCTGCATCAGCGCATAGTTTCCCCGCAGCAGCAGATGCAGCGCGATGATGACCGCGCTTATCAGGGCTGCAATGTGTGCTGCCGGGCAGAGCCTGTATAACGCGGCAATCCCGCGTCTTTTTCTTGTTTCGGTATTCATAGTGCAATAATACTACAAAGCCCGCCCCCCGGCAAGGGTAAGTAAAAAAGTTAAAAACACCGTTGCCGACCAAACCGCATTATATTCATGCTTAAAAATATGTTGCAAACTGCCGTAATATACTGTAAAATAATTTTGATATTAACCGGAAGCAAGGATATGTGCTGCTGGAACAGCGGTCAGATTGCTCCCACGAATCAGCTCATGGAATATTTGACTTTCAGAAAGCCCCGGAAAGCGGCAGTAATGATGAGAATGTCTATAACCTGAGCGGCTTTCATTTAACGTGATGAAGAAAAGTAAGCTTCTGCGGAGCAGTGCCGCAATCGTGCTCCCCATTGCAGTTGTTGCCGCTGCATTATATCTGTACGTTCGCTTCAGGCCTGCTCTCCGCTGCCCGTTCTATACCCTTACAGGACTGTACTGTCCGGGCTGCGGCACATGCAGGGCGCTGGAGGATATCTTTCATGGCCGATTTGCGGAAGCGTTCTCTCATAACATGTTGCTGTTCATATTGGGTCCTCCCGCGCTCATAGTGTTCGTCCATGAATATGTCCGTGTGTTCGTTTTCACGCGGCTTCGTCCGGTATACTTGTCCCGAACGGTCTGGCTGACATGCGTGGTTCTGGTCTTTTCTTTCTGGGTGCTGAGAAACATTCCCGCTTTCAGCGTTCTCGCACCGTAAAATGTCCATCATTCAATACGAAGATATAAAGGAGACAAAAATGAGCTATTGTGTTAATTGCGGAGCGCAGCTGCCCGACGGCACGCGTTACTGCACCCATTGCGGAGCCTAGCAGAGCGCTCCGTCGCCCTATTATCAGCAGCCCGTTCCGCAGTATTCTACCGGCGGTCTTGTCGCCTGGGGAATAATCACGCTGCTTCTGTGCACGATTCCCGGCATTGTTGCGCTGGTAAAGGTCGGCAACATCAACAATGCCAGAACAGTTGAGGAACAGCAGCGGGCAGTGTCCGATGTCAAGACATGGTGCACTGTCGGCACCGTTCTCGGCGCACTCTTCTTTATCATCAGCATCCTGGGCGGTGTCGCCGCTGCTGTATAACGTTGCAATCTGATACGATCTGAGTATAGCAAGAGCGCCCCTGCCGGATAGCAGGGGCGCTCTTATTATAACAAACTAT
>CAZFCH010000182.1:0-2627 GCA_964517445.1 uncultured Oscillospiraceae bacterium
GACTGCTGCTCAATATTAGAAAAGCTCGACTTTTCCAGATCACCGACCATGTGGGGCGGCACTCGGAAAATTCGAGCGATTTCATCAATTTGGAACTTGCGCGTCTCCAAAAACTGCGCTTGTTCCGGAGATATGGAGATAGGCGTGTATTTCATGCCCTCCTCCAGAATGGCAACCTTGTGGGAGTTGCCGCCTGAGAAGCCCTTGCTCCAGCTTTCACGGATGGCGTCCGGATTCTTTACCGTACCCGGAAACTCCAGCAGGCCGCCCGGTGTGGCCCCATTGGCGAAGAATTTTGCACCATACTCTTCACAGGCAATTGCCATGCCGATGGAGTTCTTTGCCATGGCAATGGGGCTGTAGCCCACAAGGCCGTCAAAGCCGAGGCCGGGAACATGGAGCACATCCGATGGCGAGAGCGTCACCGTACCGGATTTCATAGTCGGCGCGTCCGAATCCTGCATCTGGTACTGGTAGTACAGTCGGCCTTTGTCATCGCGGTCAACAGTCATGCGGTTGGGCATCAGCGGATACAGGGCCACAACCTCACCCTTGCCGTTTCGGATGATCTGTGCATAAGCGTTGCCATAGAGCAAGAGGTGTGTCATGAGCGTTTCTCGAAAGACGAAGGATGTCATTTCAGGGTTTGGCTCATCATGGAGCACGAAATACAGCGGATGCTTCATTGCCTTGACCTTGCTGCCGCTGTTTTCATACTGATACAGATGCACAGGCAGGCTGGCAATGGACTCGGAGAGAATGCGGACGCAGGCGTAAACTGCCGTCATCTGCAAAGCCGAGCGTTCATTGACCGATTTACCAGAGGTCGTGCCGCCGAAAAAGAAACGGTAGCCGCTGCCGTTCGTGCTGTTTTGGGGCTTGTCCCGTGAGCGGAACAGGCCGGATAAAAAGCTCATACTTGATCACCGTCCCTTCAGATAAATAAAATGCCGCGGCTGTCGTACACCGACGCCGTATTCTGATTACCACATCGAATCGCTCTGTCGAGGGCCATAATGGTGGCCACTGCACCGTCGATTTTCTCTGTGGATTTTTCCTTGTCCGGCTTGATGTTTCCAGCGGGGTCGTTGCGGATATAGATGTTGTCCATCATCCAGCGGAGGACGGGATGCCCACCGTGGGCAATGTTCTGCTCCAAGGTCAGCTTCATAAGTTCCTTCGTCGGCGGGGACATGTCCTTGAAGCCCTGACCGAAAGGCACGACCGTGAAGCCCATGCCCTCAAGGTTCTGCACCATCTGCACAGCACCCCAGCGGTCAAAGGCAATTTCGCGGATGTTGAAGCGTTCGCCCAACCGCTCGATGAATTTCTCGATATAGCCGTAGTGAACGACATTGCCTTCCGTGGTTTGGAGATACCCTTGCCGTTCCCAGACATCATAAGGCACATGGTCGCGCCGAACACGCAGATCAAGATTGTCCTCCGGTATCCAGAAATATGGAAGGACAACATATTTGCCATCCTCATCACCGGGTGGGAACACCAGCACAAAAGCCGTGATATCTGTAGTGGAAGAAAGGTCGAGGCCACCGTAACATACACGGCCCTCCAGATCGTCCTCATCCACAGCAAAGGCACAGGCATCCCATTTCTCCATAGGCATCCAGCGAACAGCCTGCTTGACCCACTGGTTTAAGCGCAACTGGCGGAAGGAATTTTCCTCGCCCGGATTCTGCTTTGCCGACTCGCATGCATCCTTGACCTTATCGATGGCGACCGTGATGCCGAGGGACGGATTGGCTTTCTTCCAGACCTTCGGGTCGGTCCAGTCATCATTTTCATCTGCGCCGTAGATAACCGGATAGAAGGTGTGGTCGATTTTTCTGCCTTCAATGATGTCTTTGGCTTTCTGGTGTATCTCGTAGCAGATGGATTTTGTGTCGTTGCCAGCTGTGGTGATGAGAAAATACAGCGGCTGCATTCGTGCGTCACCGGAGCCCTTGGTCATGACATCAAAGAGCTTGCGGTTTGGCTGAGTGTGAAGCTCATCGAATACCACGCCGTGGGTATTGAAGCCGTGCTTGTTGCCGACATCGGCGGACAGCACCTGATAAATGCTCCCTGTCGGCTGGTAGATGAGCCGCTTCTGGGAATCAAGTATTTTGACCCGCTTGGAGAGTGCCGGGCACATTCTCACCATGTCGGCGGCAACATTAAAAACGATGGACGCCTGCTGTCTGTCGGCGGCACAGCCGTAGACCTCGGCGCGTTCCTCACCGTCACCGCAGGTGAGCAGAAGTGCCACCGCGGCCGCAAGCTCGGACTTGCCTTGCTTCTTTGGAATCTCGATGTAGGCGGTATTAAACTGCCGATAGCCATTGGGCTTAAGAACACCGAATACATCCCGGATAATCTGCTCCTGCCAGTCAATGAGCTCAAAGGGCTGTCTTGCCCAGGTGCCCTTGGTATGGCACAGGCTCTCGATGAACAGAACGGCGAAGTCAGCGGCATCCTTATCGTAGTGGGATGTCTTCTCCATAAAGCGTGTAGGCGTGTATTTCTTCAGTTTTCTCAATTTTTCACCTCCTCCGGCAGAGCAATAAAAATAGCCGCCATCCGAAAACGAATGCGACCTTTGTAACGAGATACAGGGCCTTGCGGCTCTG
>CAZFCH010000183.1:0-2604 GCA_964517445.1 uncultured Oscillospiraceae bacterium
AAGGATGAGCTCAGGGCGAAGAATTTCCGCTTCGGCTCAAATCTCGCCGAGTCGAGAGTGGGCACAAACGCGCTGGCACTTGCCTTTGAATCGGGGCAGGACAAGTGGGTGTACGGCGACGAGCATTACCTTGATGCGCTCAAGGATTATGTGTGCGTTGCGACCTGCCCGCAAATTTCAAAGCCCGACAGGGTCGGCATAGTTTTCCCCTGCATGATAATTATCCCGAAGACGCGCTGCTTCGAGGGGATGGATGTGATGTTCAGCTACATCCTCAAGACCCACATGTACCGCCAGAACAGCATCCTGAACTCCAATTATCTCATGTACAATTCGGTCATAAATTTCTTTATTGCGCAAAGCGGCATGTGCTATATAGCCATTGATAACAGCAATACCATCATCGATGTCAGTGACAATGTCCTGACTTGCCAAAATATAAAGCTGAATCATATAATCGGCCTTAAGCTGGACGACTTTTCACCTTCGCTTGCTGAGATTGCAAAGTTGAATGATTCTGACGAAGCGCCGTCAGAGCTCCACCATGTGGTGCTCAATGTAGGACCTTACTATGTCAAAAAAAAGAGTGTAATCAGTTCCGGAGAAACAATAGGCGCTGTCATGTTTCTTTCACGGGATCCCAATCTTTTGGCGCAGAAGCTCAAGTCGCTTGACCATCTGACCGACACGGATGTTCCCGACAGGCGCACAACCTCGGCAAAATCCAGTGCCTATGTCGCAAAGTACAGCTTCGATAATCTTGTAGGCTTTTCAAAGACTTTCACCGATGCAGTGTATAAGGCTCAGCGTGTGGCGCAAAGCAACAGCAATGTACTCATCCTCGGAGAATCCGGCACCGGCAAGGAACTTTTTGCCCAGTCTATCCACAACGCCAGCGCCCGCCGCGACCGCCCGTTTGTGTCGCTCAACTGCGCGGCAATGCCCCGTGAGCTCATTGACAGTGAGCTTTTCGGCTATGTCGAGGGCGCATTCACCGGCGCACGCAAAAGCGGCTCACCCGGCAAGATAGAGCTTGCCAACGGCGGCACGCTGTTTCTCGACGAGATTGGCGATATGCCGCTTGACCTGCAGGTGCATCTGCTCAAAGTCCTTGAGGACAGGCAGGTCACCCGACTTGGAGACACGAAGCCGAGAAAGGTCGATGTGCGCATAATCGTTGCAACAAATCAGAACCTGCAAAGCCTTGTGGAGCAGGGAAAATTCCGCCTTGATCTGTACTACAGAATAAATGTTTTCGCCATCCGCCTGCCCGCTCTCCGTGAGCGCAAGGAGGATATTCCTGACCTCGCATACTGCTTCCTGAGCCAGTGCAGCAAGACGATGGGTAAGAAAGCGATATATATATCTCAAAACGTCCTTCAGGCATTCAAGGCCTACAACTGGCCCGGCAATCTGCGTGAACTGCGCAACGCAGTTGAGTACGGCGTAAACCTTGCCGCAACGCAAAAGATAACCATAAACGATATTCCGGACAACATTGCATGGCTCGCTCAAGATAACGAGGCGGAAATCGACGAGCCGGAACTCGATGATGAGGGCATTTTCGGTGCAGCAATGTCCCAGGCGGACGCCGAAACGAGGCAGATAATAGAGCTCCTTGAAAAGTACAAAGGCAACAAGAGCAAGGTCGCAAATGAGCTTGGAATGTCCCGGCCGGCGCTCTACCGCAGGCTCAAAAAACTTAATATTGATGTCGATTGAAAACAATGTGCGGCACTCCCGGTTCGCCGGGCGTGCCGCCCTATTGATAAAAAGTTGGCATGACTTTTGCTTGTAATAGGGTGGGTAGTATATTTTATTCGCGAACTGTCCGCCGACGTTAGGGTGTGCCGGAGGAAAAGCGAAGCAACTGAAATCAGGAAAATATTTCTATCAAAAAAGGAGAAGCTATAATGAACAGACCCTTAGACGGCGTAAAAGTTATTGAGTTATCAATGGTTATTTCAGCACCTTCCTGCGGCAAGGCACTTTATGAGATGGGCGCAGAGGTCATCAAGGTCGAGACCAGTGACAGAGGCGACAACTGGAGAACAACTCCGCGTGTGTACGCAAGTCCCATCCTTCCCAACGAGAGCCCTGTTTATGAGAGCCTCAACTCCGGCAAAAAGCATGTAAAGCTTAACCTCAGAGACGCAGGTGAGCTTGAAAAGCTCAAGAAGCTCATCAGTAAGGCAGATGTATTCCTCGTCAACTACCGTGCAGGCGCACTCAAGGCAATGGGTCTCGATTATGAAAGCCTGAAGCAGATCAACCCTCGCCTGGTGTACGCATGCGTAACCGGCTACGGCGAAAAGGGCCCGCGCAAGGCTGACCCCGGCTATGACAACACCACCTACTGGGCAGAGACCGGCTTCCTCATGGACATGGTTATCCAGAACGAAGCGGGCGACAGCCTTCCGATCAACGGTCCTGTCGGCGGCGGAGACACCGCAGTCGGCGGCTGGGTAGCAGGCGGTATCTGTGCGGCACTGTACCAGCGCGAAAAGACCGGCGAGGGCGGCTATGTCACCTGCCCGCTGTACGGCGCAGGTATTTGGGCATTCTCCCAGATGAGCATAGGCACCCAGTACGGCTATCAGTGGC
>CAZFCH010000184.1:0-2585 GCA_964517445.1 uncultured Oscillospiraceae bacterium
CATTATAATACAGATTAACAGTATAATCCATTTCCCGCCGTTTCGCAACAGTTTTAAGCAAAGCCGGGCTTTCAGCCAAGCGCTTCTTTCAACCGCGCCGCGCCAAGACTGAGCTTTTCAGGCGTAAGCCCTGAGTACCTCAGGATAAGCTGCCCTGTGTGCCGTCCTTTTACAAGCGTCTCCTGCTCGACGGGGACGGCATACACTCCGCAGTCGAGCAGCCGCCGTGTCATGTCTTCGGAAAAATCCACGCCGGGAAACTCGGCTATCAGATTCATGCCCGCCGCGCCGCCGATAAGCCTGACGCGGCCTCTGAACACCGCCTCTATACAGGCGGTCAGGTGATCCCTCCGGGCTCTGTATTCCCGGTTCATGCGCCGTATGTGGCGCTCAAGTCCGCCGCTGCCTATAAAAGATGCCAGCGCGAGCTGATAGACCGAGTTCGTATGATGGTCGGACAGGCGCTTGCGCTCGCATATCGCCGGGACAAGCTTTTTGGGGACTACCATATATCCAAGGCGCACGGACGGGAACAGCACCTTGCTGAATGTCCCGACAGAGATCACGCTCTCCGGGTCGAGCTCGAAGAGCGACGCCGCCGGGGGCGCGTCATACCTGAACTCGTTTTCGAAATTATCCTCGATCACATACGCCCCCGCGCTGCGGGCGCGGCGGATAAGTTCGATGCGCCGCGCCATCGGCATGATCCCGCCCATCGGGAACTGCCGGGATGGCGCCGCGAATATCAGCGCCGGCTTTCCACTGTCAGGGAAGCTCTCCGGGTCAAGCCCGTACTCATCCACAGGCAGCGGAACTATGCGCTCCGTGTTGCTGGCAAGCATCCGCTTGAGTATCACCGTGGACGGATCCTCTATCCATGCCTCCCCGCCGCCTGCCAGCAGAAGTCCCGCTGCGAGGGATATCGCCTGCTTTGCACCGCTTGTGATGATTATCTGCTCGCTGCCGCAATTGATTCCCTGAATGCGCCGCAGATAATCGCAGAGCACGCTCCGCAGCTCGCTCCTGCCCTGCGGCTGGTCATAGCCGAGCGCGGAATCCGGCGCGTACATAAGCGCCGCGGAAACAGCCTTGTTCCATTTGGCGCGCGGGAAAAGCTCGAGTGCTGGCAGGCCGTTGTCAAAATTCACCGTGCCCTCCGGGATAACGGTGTCAGAGAGTGCGGCAGATTGATGCTCTGCTGTGGGAGCGGCGGCAGGCAGACGCTCCATACCGGTCTCCACATAGAATCCCGAACCTGCTACGCCGCGCACCACGCCATCCGAGGCGAGCATGTCATAGGCCGCAAGAACAGTGTTCTTTGAAACGGCAAGCTCACGGCTCAGCTCGCGGTACGGCGGCAGCGCCTCGCCGACAGCGAGCTCCCCGGAGAGTATCTTCTGCCGGAGCGCGTAGTATATCTGCTTGGTGTAAGTCCGCTTTGCGGTTTTGTCGATCGATATATACATAAAGCTATGCATCTCCAAGATAATTGACCCAATAAAATTTGCAGCAAACCGCATCTTTTATCAGTCCAAAAGAGTGGTATAAATTATACCATCCCGTGCCCAGAGGCACAAGATGGTATAGGAGACAAAACATGAACAAAAACAATTATCTGCCGTATGCGCTTGCTACGGTATTCTGTTGGTCGATCGCCTTTGTGTTTACGCGCATGACGCTCCCGTATTTCTCCGCAAGCGCGCTCGGCTTCCTGCGCTACCTGATCGCGTCGGCGGCGCTCGTCATTATCGCGCTCGTGCTGAAGCTGCGCCCGCCAAAGCTCTCGGATTGCCCGTGGTTCGCCGTCAGCGGCTTCTTCGGCTTTTTTCTTTATATGCTTGTATTCAACAAGGGGCTCTCTTCTGTTCCGGCCGCAACGGCCAGCGTTGTGAACGCGACTGTCCCCGCGATAACGGCCTTGATAGCAAGCATTGTGTACAGGGAAAAAATCAAAGGCTTTCAGTGGGCGGCGATAGTGATAGAGCTTGTCGGCGTCGCGGTGCTGACCGTTATGAGCGGCGGACTGAAAAACGGCGGCGGACTGCTCTGGCTGTTTCTTGCGGCGCTGTCGCTGAGCACGTATAACATACTTCAGCGCCGGCTCACCCGGAAATACAGCGCCATACAGGCTTCGACCTACAGCATATTTTTCGGCACTGTCATGCTCGCGGTTTTCTCCCGCGATGCGTTCACCCAGCTTGCGGCAGCTCCCGCGATACAGTATCTCTACCTTTTGATACTCGGCGTGTTCCCCAGCGCTGTGGCATATGTGTCATGGTCGGTAGCATTTTCAAAGGCAGAGCGCACCTCGCAGGTGAGCAACTGCACTGTGCTCACTCTGTTTTTCACAAGCCTGCTCGCCCTGCTCATCGCCGGTGAAACGCCAAACAGCGCAACTCTATGCGGCGGAAGCATCACCCTTGCCGGTGTGCTGCTGTTCAATTACGGTTCAGTTCTTACCGTGAAGCGCAAAAATACCGCGGCCTGAAAAATCAGGCTGCGGTATTTTTGCGCCGTAAGCTTATTCTTTCTTCCCGTCGTCTTTCTCGACGGTGATTTCCACTTCAATGCCGTCCTCATCGTCG
>CAZFCH010000185.1:0-2473 GCA_964517445.1 uncultured Oscillospiraceae bacterium
GGTTGTGCTTGAGGTGGTGGCGCACACGGCCTGCATCGCACATGCCGCTTGCGGAGATGATGACCTTCGGCGTCTTATCTTCGTTTATTGCGACAGAGTCTTCCTTTGATATCGAGAGCTTGAGCCCGGGGAACATGAGCGGATTCACGCCGGAGCGAATGACCGCCTGCATCTCTTCGTCGACAAACTCCGTGTCGCACTGGAGGAACACGGTCGTCGCCTCAATGGCGAGGGGACTGTCCACATAGACGGAAAAGTCTGCATGGCCGTGTACGAGACCGCGCTCTTTAATTTCTCGTATGAAGTACAGAATCTCCTGCGTGCGGCCGACGGCAAAGGACGGGATAATGAGATTGCCGCCGTCGTCAAGTGTCGTCTGGATGAGCTTTGCAAGCTCGGAGACGTAGTCCGCGCGCTCGGCAGAGTGCAGTCTGTCACCGTAGGTTGACTCTATCACAAGGTAGTCCGCGCTCTTAACAAACTGCGGGTCGCGGAGGATGGGCTGGTTGATGTTTCCTATATCACCGCTGAAGCAGATGCAGCGTTCCTCATCGTTTTCGTGCAGCCAAACTTCTATCGCTGCCGAGCCGAGCAGATGCCCCACGTCTGTCAAACGGATGGAGACGCAGTCATTGATCTGAATTTTCTCGTTGTAACCGCAGGGGATCATTCTCCCCATGATGCCCGCGACGTCGTCAAGATCGTACGCCGGCTCGACAGGGGCGCCGCCTGCGCGCATGGCCTTGCGGGATTTCCACTCGGCCTCCTGCATCTGAATGTTCGCCGAGTCGCGCAGCATGATGTCGCACAGCTGACAGGTTGCAGCGCTTGCGTATACCGAGCCGCGGAAGCCCTGCTTATAGAGAGCGGGCAGCATACCGGAGTGGTCAATGTGCGCATGGGTCAGCAGCACGAAATCCAGCTCGCTCGGGGCGACGGGCAGCGTCGCGTTCTCAAAGAGGTTCTTGCCCTGCTCCATGCCGTAATCGACAATACCCTTCTTGTCGCCGACTTCGATATAAGTGCAGCTGCCGGTTACTTCATGTGCGGCGCCTATAAAAGTTATCTTCATGGTCAGTCCTTCTTTCTTATATGTAGACGTGTAATGGTGTCTATATTTTACACCTGTACCCATGCCGGCGCAAGGAATAAAAGTTCACATTCCGTAACCGGATGAAATTTTTAAAACTTCCCGGCACGCTGCTGCACTGAAGCTTGCGAAAATACATAAAATAAAGCAGATAAACAAGCAATCCCCGTTGTCCGTGACGGATAACGGGGATTGCTTGTGTTATTCCAATTTATAATAGTATATCGCTTATGCCTGTTCGGCGGCGTTCTTTCTGACGATGCTGCGGATGACGAACAGCGTACCGATAGTCATCGCAATGCCGATTGCAAGGCAGATTACTGCGTTGCGGATGAAGCCTGCAAGGATGAAGTTCACAAAGCATATTGCAGCGACGGTCATCGCGTAAGGCAGCTGAGTGCTGACATGCTCAATGTGGTTGCAGTTTGCACCGGCAGAGGCCATGATGGTCGTGTCAGAAATGGGGGAGCAGTGGTCGCCGCAAACAGCGCCGGCAAGGCAGGCGGAGATGCCGATCATGAGAAGATCGGGAGCGTCAGCAAAGACGGGGAGCACGATGGGAATCAGGATGCCGAAGGTGCCCCAGCTGGTGCCGGTGGCGAAAGCCAGACCGACCGCGACGAGGAAGATAATCGCCGGGAGCATGGAGAACAGGCCGTCAGCTGCGCCCTGAACAAGACTTGCAACGTACACGTCTGCGCCGAGAAGACCGGTCATGTTCTTGAGGGTGAGCGCGAAGGTGAGGATGAGCAGTGCGGGAACCATTGCGACAAAGCCCTTGGTGATGCAGGCGGTAGCGTCCTTGAAGGAGATAACGCGGCGCAGAAGCAGGTACACGAAGGTGATAATCAGCGCAATGATGCAGCCCCAAGGCAGACCGACGGAGGCGTCAGTGGATGCAAATGAATCGACAAGGCTTGCTCCGTCCCAAAAGCCGCCGACATACATCATACCGATGATGCAGAACACTATCAGCACGATAACGGGGAAAAGCATATCCCAGATGCAGGCATTCTCAACGTTGTTTTCTTCATCATTGCCGAGGGAGCCGAGCTCGCCCTGAAGTGCCCTCATCTCGGACTTGGCCATGGGGCCGTAATCAAAGCCCATGACGGTGATGGCAACGACGAACACGATGGTCAGCAGAGAATAGAAGTTGTAGGGGATGGCCTGAACAAAAAGCTGGATGCCGGAAATGCCGGTGTTGAGATCCTGCGCAGTTGCGGAAACAGCAGCGGCCCAAGAAGACACGGGCGCGATCATGCATATAGGAGCGGCAGTTGCGTCAATAATATATGCGAGCTTTGCGCGGGAGACATTGTGGCTGTCGGTAACGGGACGCATGACGGAGCCGACGGTCAGGCAGTTGAAATAGTCGTCAAC
>CAZFCH010000186.1:0-2407 GCA_964517445.1 uncultured Oscillospiraceae bacterium
CCAGCAGTGTCTTTCCTGCCGGGTATCGGTACTGGCGCACCATGTAGCACATTCCGTTGTCATCGACCGGGAGCACCGTGACACCGCCGGGATGCTTCACAACCTCGCGTTTTGCTATTCTCCCGTCGCACAGCTCCGCCTTATCAAGATACACGTCGACAATAACGCCCTTATATTTAAGCTCACTGCTTACCTGCTTTTCTTCCAGTTCCATACGTTTATCTCCATATTCGATAAATAATCTGATTTACATAATGCATTGAAAGTATATCACACTGTGCCGCGGATTACCATAATTTTTGCATGGAAAGCCATTTTTTGTTCAAGTATCATATTAATCGCCCCCTGAGATTGGTAAAAATGCAGAACCTTTTTCAACAAGCAGAGACAGTTAATTACAGTATGGTAACAGAATTTATGTCATCTCTCTGTGCAGCAACATCACTTGCTGATGGAGATGTCGGAGCTTTTCGAGTTCTGCAGCGGATGCCTGCGGCTCAAGTTCCCAATTCCCCACGGCAGCAATACGGAACATACCGGCGGAATAACGGGTATTGCCGCTGCCGCTGTCTTTAACAAAATGTTCTTTTATTTTCTGTTGTCCTGTGCTATAATATCTCAGCAAACAGGCAGGGATATGTGCGCGGAAAGGAAGTGAGCGCTTTGCCGAAGCAGACCGGTATAAAGGAAATCAGCAAAAACCGGAAGGCCTTTCATGAATACTTCGTGCTGGAGCGCTTCGAGGCAGGAATTGAGCTGGCAGGCACCGAGGTAAAGTCGATCCGGGCAGGTCAGGTGAACCTCAAGGATTCTTTCTGCACCATCAAGGACGGAGAGCTTTTCGTCCGCGGGATGCACATAAGCCCCTATGAGCACGGCAACATTTTCAACAAAGATCCTGTAAGGCCGCGCAGGCTGCTGATGCACAAGCGCGAAATACTCAAGCTTCAGGCGCGCGTGATGCAGGACGGCGTCGCGCTCATCCCGCTGTCGCTGTACTTCAAGGACAGCCGCGTCAAGGTTGAGCTTGGACTGTGCAAGGGTAAAAAATTGCACGACAAGCGCGACAGTGAGGCTGACCGCGAATCCAAGCGCGATATAGACAGAGCAATGAAAGAGAGGAATTACTCATGAGCAATCCCATAGTTACCTTTGAAATGGAAGACGGCGCAGTCATGAAGGCTGAGCTTTATCCCGATGTCGCTCCCAACACCGTCAACAACTTCATCTCCCTTGTGAAGAGCGGCTTCTATGACGGGCTTATTTTCCACCGCGTCATCCCCGGCTTCATGATTCAGGGCGGAGACCCCAAGGGCATCGGCTCCGGCGGCCCGGGCTACTGCATCCGTGGTGAGTTCAAGGCAAACGGCTTTGACAACGCTCTGCTTCACAGCCGCGGTGTTCTCTCCATGGCACGCACTATGGCTCCCAATTCTGCAGGCAGTCAGTTCTTCATCATGCATGAGGACGCCCCGCATCTTGACGGCCAGTACGCAGCTTTCGGCAAAGTCATTGAAGGCATCGAAGAGGTCGACAAGATCTGCTCCGTCCGCACCGACTACAATGACAAGCCGCGCATACCTCAGGTCATGAAAAAGGTCACGGTTGACACTCTCGGCGTCGATTATCCCGAACCTGTAAAAGAATAATCAACCTGCCCTACCCCATTACTACTTTACGTTCTTTGCAAAAGAAACAGCATTGCTTTCTTTTTTGAGATGATCCCGAACTCAATCGGTCGAATTGGTTTCGCTTTGCGATATCAAATGCTCCATTGAGTTCGGCAACACGGGGATGTAACGGTTTCGACGGGGGTGCGGAGGCAGGAATAGCGGGCGGATGCGCCTACCATCCATAAAATGGGCAACTTTTATAAATTAAAGAACAACGACAACGAAGTTCTTCTCGCTGCTTAATTAGCGAGCGTTCCCTCCGGGAGGACCACGGCCCGGAACGGAGCGTCGACAAGTGGTGCACGTGCGTGCGCAAAGCTTTGAGCGCACCATGAACAATGAAGCTACCAAACTTCTGAGGGTGACGGCTCTCGCGGAAGCAAGGGAAAGCAAATAACCGTCTGCGCCCGGAGAAGTTCCTGTTAATGTGCTTTCGGACGCGGGTTCAACTCCCGCCATCTCCACCACAAATAGAAAAATCCCGTAGTCGTTGAAACTACGGGATTTTCTTTATATATCAATGCTTTGCAGCTTTTTGACGCTATCGCAAAATTGACAGTTTCAGCGCAAATCTGACAGTTTTAAGCCGTTTTTAAGTGCCAATTTTACGAACGAAATTACGAACGCCGCCGATACCGTGAACGCAAAATAAAACGGCAAAAGCAATATAAATCGCGTCTGCTGACAATGCTATCATTTCAGAATATCGGTTTAACCGCGTGAGAACGCGCGTA
>CAZFCH010000187.1:0-2396 GCA_964517445.1 uncultured Oscillospiraceae bacterium
AAAGCGGCTGCATGGGGGTGGATTCTCCGCTGCACCGGCTCATGCAGGACGGCGGCTATTGCCTGATGCTTGGCACAGACTTTGCCCACAATACATTTCACCACGTTGTTGAGGTCTGTGAGAACGCCCCTTGCCTGCGGCAGTTCGGCGAGCGCTACGAAATCGTGAAGCCGGACGGCAGCCGCGGTACGGCGGACACCTGGTCATGGCGCGACGGCGAATGCCCGATAGACGATACCGGCAAATACACGGAGGCCATGCGCTCTGTCGAGAAGCGCGGCTATGTGGGCAAGGCGCTCTCCCGGCTGTACCTGCTCAGCGACGCTTATCCCATTATCCGCGCCTGCCTTAAAAACGGGATTGACAATGTCCCCGGCTGCTCCGGCTGCTCCGTCCGCCCCAGGGTAAACAAGTATACGATAAAGTGAAAAAGCCCCCTTATTGCAGTCTCGAATTTTTGCTGTTTCGAGTGTCTGCTCTAAGGGGGAATATATCAAATACCGCAGATATCCGGGAATTTTATCTTCAGCGCTCACTCAAGCGGCAGGATGCACCATACCCGTTTGAACTCGCTGACGGATACGGGTGCGCTTCCTATGGCCCGCTCACGGGGGAACACGCTCACTGTGTGTCCCTTTTCGTCGGCGCACAGCAGCCAGTCCCCGACGAAGTTGAACTCTCTTATATGTCCGCCTTCGCCGCAGCTTATATAGCCTGTGCGTTTGATGTGCGCGCCGTCAACGTCAAAGACGCAGACGCCGCCGCGCCCGCGGTTTGAGACATAGATCCGCCCTCCGTCATCGGAGATGCGGATTGCCGAAGCGCTGCAGCCCTCGCCGCTGCCTTTGGGGAGCACGGACTGCCTGCTGAGATACCGCAGCTCATCGCCGCGGCGCTCAAGCACCGCAACCTCACCCGTCAGCTCCAATGAGCAATAGGCATAGCTGCCGTCCGGGGAAAAGACGATATGCCGCGGCCCGCTGCCGGCAGGCATCACGACGGTGCTGACGGTGTCGAGCGTTTTTGTGCAGACATAGATGCGATCCGTCCCGAGATCAGCCACCGCGAGCAGATCGCTGCCCGGTATGCGTGCAACGCAGTGCGGGTGGGAGCAATCCTGCCTGCCTGCCACAGGGCCGCTGCCGCTGTATGCCGCGACTGTGTCCGGCAGCAGAACCACTGACCCGCTCAGGTAATTTGCGCAGTAAAGCCGGCCTTCGTCCGCAAGCAGAAATGCGGCTATCGAGCCGTGGGTAGGCTGCGGGCGGCTCATATTCGTGAGTTTCCCGTCCGGGAGAATATCAAAGCTCACCACTCCGCTCTGCTGTTGGAACGGCTCGCGAAGCACGGCGTGCAGCTTCCCGCCGTCCATCGTGAGCCACGCGCAGCCGGAGAGCGGATAGAACTCATCAGTGCTTATATTCCCCGCGCCGTCAACGGAGCAGAGGTATACTCCCCCGGCACAGTCCTGAGATGCGAGATAAAACCTTTGCGGCATATCTATCCCTCCTTATTTATTATAAACAGTATTATCTATCGCCGCGATGTTGTCAACCGATTTCTTGTACCGTTTCACATGGTGAAATTGCAAATAAAATCTGTTGACAAAAAGCCGAACTGATGTGAAACTATTAGAAAATGCGACTTACGGAAGGAGGAGCACCTTGGTAAAGTTTACCGCTTCGATGGTTCACAACAAGGATACCATCATAAAGCTGTCGGTGACCCAGTACAATTGCTTTGAATTTAAGAGCAAGCTTATAAGAATAGTCATCGCCATCGCACTTATCGTCTATGGGCTTTACGCGGATCAGAGCATGTATACGCCCATGATCTGCCTGATACTTGGCTGCATACTGATTGCCAATGTCAATCTCCGTCCGAGAGTCCGGGCAAACAAGCTGATTGAGCAGATTGGCGGGCACTTCCCGCGCTCGAGCTATTCCTTCACGGACACGGGCTTTTCCGACGGTGGGAAAGAAAAAGCTCTCCCCTACTCGCAGCTTATAAAGCTCGTTGAGGATCACCGGTACATTTATCTCTATGTCAGCAGCCAGTCCGCGTACATGGTGGACAAGGACACCATCAAAGGCGGAACCGTTGATGACTTCAAGGCTTATCTCGCCGGCAAAACGAAGCTCAAGTGGACGCGGCCGGTGTCGCTGCTCACTTTTGGCATTAAGGACATCATAAAACGGGACGACAGCTTTCAGGGGCCGAGGCTCGGCTGAGCTTCCGTTTTCTTACCGTCAGCCCCAAACTCATATGATTATATGAAAGGAACGCCCGGAATAAAGAACTTGCATTCTGAAGAGAGTGCATCCTTCTGCTTTCCGTCCGGCGCAGGAATATGACTATGCTGCTTACCGATTATTTCCGTTCGACGCCTGACGCGA
>CAZFCH010000188.1:0-2371 GCA_964517445.1 uncultured Oscillospiraceae bacterium
TTATCGAGATAGACGGCACCCCGAATAAGACCCGCCTCGGTGCAAACGCCATCCTCGGCGCTTCCCTCGCAACTGCGAAGGCCGCAGCCGAAGCCACCGGCATGAGCCTTTATAACTACATCGGCGGCGTGAACGCCAAGACCCTGCCTGTGCCGATGATGAACGTTCTCAACGGCGGCGCACACGCTACCGGCTCGAACGTCGATATTCAGGAGTTCATGATAATGCCCGTCGGCGCTGAGAGCTTCAAGGAAGCGCTCAGAATGTGCGCCGAGGTGTTCCACATGCTCAAGAAAGTCGTCCCCGCCTCCGGCGTCGGCGATGAGGGCGGCTACGCTCCGAACCTTGACAGCGATGAGGACGCGCTCAAGGCGCTTGTCACCGCCATCGAGAAGGCCGGCTACAAGCCCGGCGAGGACTTCAAGATTGCCATCGACGGCGCTGTCAGTGACTGGTACAGCGAGGAGGACAAGTGCTATCACCTGCCCAAGCGCGGCGTCACCATGACAAGCGAGCAGATGATAGACATGTGGGAAGACTTCGTGAATAAGTACCCCATCATCTCCATCGAAGACGGCCTCGGCGAGAACGACTGGGAAGGCTGGCAGCTCATGACCAAGCGCCTCGGCCACCGCATCCAGATTGTCGGTGACGACCTGTTCGTCACGAATACCGCGCGCATCAGGAAGGGCATCGAGCTCGGTGCCGCAAACGCTGTTCTCATTAAGCTCAACCAGATCGGCACCCTTACCGAGACTCTCGACGCCATCCAGATGGCGCACCGCGCCGGCTGGACCGCCGTCGTCTCCCACCGCTCCGGCGAGACTGAGGACACCACCATCGCTGATATCTCCGTCGCCGTGAACGCCGGACAGATTAAGACCGGTGCTCCGTCCAGAACCGACCGCGTCGCGAAGTACAACCAGCTGCTGCGCATAGAAGAGGAGCTCTTCGATGTGCCGCAGTACCTCGGCAAGGACGCCTTCTTCTCGATTAAGTAAGATTAAGCAAGAAGCAAATCCAAATATAAAAACAGACCGCCGCGTATTTTTACGCGGCGGCACTTGTAAAGGAGTTTGGTACATAATGATTTATCATCAGTTTCAGGAGCTGAAGCTTTCGGCCCTCGGCTTCGGCACAATGCGCCTTCCTCTCATCCCCGGCGGCGGTGTCCAGGACATCGATCAGCAGGAGCTCGACCGCATGGTCGACTGCGCAATCGCCGGCGGCGTCAACTATTTTGACACGGCCTATCCCTATCACGGCGGCTGCTCCGAGCTTGCCATCGGCAAATCCCTTGCGCGCTACCCTCGTGAGAGCTTCTATCTTGCCGACAAGTTCCCCGGCCACCAGATTGTCAAGGGCGTGAAGAAGCTCGACCCCGAAACGATCTTTGAGGAACAGCTCAAGAAGTGCGGCGTGGAGTACTTTGACTTCTACCTGCTGCATAACATCAACGAGCACTCCATGAGCTACTACGGCAACCCCGAGAACAAGTACCTCGATTACTTCCTCGCGCAAAAAGCGAACGGCCGCATAAAGCACCTCGGTTTCTCCTGCCACAGTGCCGCCGACGGGCTCGAGCAGTTCCTGCAGATGTGCGGCGACAAGATGGAGTTCTGCCAGATACAGCTCAACTACCTCGACTGGACGCTTCAGAACGCGAAGAAAAAGTGCGAGATTCTCAAGGCTCACGGGCTGCCCGTCTGGGTCATGGAGCCTGTCCGCGGCGGCAAGCTCGCAAAGCTCGACGATGATACCGAGGCCGCCATGCGCAGCGCACGTCCTGACGAGAGCACCCCTGCCTGGGCCTTCCGCTGGCTGCAGACCGTGCCGCAGCCGACAATGGTGCTCAGCGGCATGACAAACCTTGCCCAGATGCAGGACAACATTAAGACCTTCTCCGAGGAAAAGCCGCTCAGTGACGCCGAGCTGAATATCGTCTACGGTGCGGCTGAGAAGCTTGCGAGCTTTGTCCCCTGCACCGGCTGCCGCTACTGCTGCGCCGGCTGCCCGAAGCAGCTGGAGATTCCGAACCTCATCAATCTCTATAACGATCTCATCGCCTCCACCAACATTAACCCCATCGTCCGCTACGGCGCTCTCCCCGAGGATAAGCGCGCCGACGCCTGCATCGGCTGCGGTCAGTGCACCCGCGCCTGCCCGCAGAAGATTGACGTTCCCGATATAATGAAGAAGCTCGCCGCAAATATTGCCTCAAAGCCGACCTGGGAGCAGATGTGCAAAGAGCGCGAAGCCGCCGCCGAAGCTGCAAAGAAGAGATAACCCCACCCGCTCGAAAATATTAAAAGGGCTGTGAAGAAAAGCAAAATTACCTTTTGCTTCAGCTTCACAGCCCTTTGTTATTCTT
>CAZFCH010000189.1:0-2307 GCA_964517445.1 uncultured Oscillospiraceae bacterium
TTTTTCCCATCCTCCACCTGAGCCTTCGCATCGGCGAGCTCAAGCTTCGCATCGTTGATAAGATCCGCTGCCATCTTGTAGCCGCCCTTTTTCGCCGAATACTCCGCAAGGTCGGTTCTGTGCTGTGAAGCCTCCTCGTCATGCTCTGCAAGCAGTTCCTCGAGCACCTTGTATGCATCCTCGTAACTGATGCTGCCGGAAAGCTTCTCATCTGCTTGGCGGTAGGTCTCTATCCGCTCCTCATAGCGCTGCGCATCGGAGACGCGCTCATTGCGCTCGTTTGCTGCCTTGCTGAAGCCGGATATTCCCCCGCCCAGCATTATCACGCACATTATCGCCAAGACTATTGAAAACACTCTTACAAGAGTCGGATGCTTCACTTATAATTCCCCCTGATTTTCTCTAACAATTTATTATACAGGACATTTATTAATTTTTCATGTCCGCAGAGAAATATTTTCATCTTTATTATTCCGGTTTTTTAGTGTATAGTGATGAGAAAGTATTTAAAGAGGAACCCGAGTTATGATTTACAGCTTTGCTCCAATGGAGGGCGTCACATCATATATCTACCGGCGCATTCACGCGCGTATGTTTCCGGGCGCAGATGTCTATTACGCGCCGTTCATCGCGCCCGACGGCAACGGCAACTATAAGATCGGCAGCTTTCGAGACACCCTGCCCGAAAACAACCCCGGCCTGACACTCATCCCGCAGATTCTGTGCAACAGCGCAGCGCCGTTTATCTCTGTTGCGAAGGAGTTTCAGGCTCTCGGCTATGAGGAAATAAACCTCAACGTCGGCTGCCCGTCGGGGACTGTCGTCTCCAAGCATAAAGGCTCCGGAATGCTGCGCGATCTCGCCGCGCTCGACGGCGTCCTTGCGGACATTTTCGCTTCATGTCCGATTCGCGTATCCGTAAAGACGCGCATGGGCTTTGCCGATACCGCGGAGTTTCCCGCGATTGCTGAGATATACCGCAAATACCCCATCTCCCGGCTCATCGTCCACAGCCGCGACCGTGTAGGAATGTATAAAAGCCGCCCGGATGTGGACGGCTTTATATCGGAGCTTCCCAGCTTCCCGTTTCCGGTCGAGTATAACGGGGATGTTTTCTCCCCCGCTGCGGCTCAGGCAGTGCTCGCGCGCTGTCCCGATGTGTCAGGGCTTATGATCGGCCGCGGCGCGGTTGCAAACCCTGCGCTGTTCCGTATGCTGCGCGGCGGCAATGCGCTTGAGCGGGAAGAGCTTCAAAGCTTCCATGATGCGCTGCTTGAGGAGTTTCTCGCCTCGGGGCTTTCTCCGGTGCACGCAATGGCGCGGCTCAAAGAGCTGTGGTTTTATATGCAGCATATGTTTCCCGGAGAAGCTAAGGCCGTTAAAGCGGTGCTCAAATCAAAGACTCTGCCCGATTACCGCAGTGCCGTCGCTTTTCTCTTTTCCGCCTGCTGCTTTGACGGCAATTCATTCTTTAGTGTATAATTATGTAAACCATTTTATGTTTCCTGAATTACGTAAACATAAACCGGAGACGCTGTTTTTGCGTCTCCGGTTTGCATTTAATATCCCAGTTCGCGGCTGACCATGCTGCCGTCGACGGCATTGATGGTGAGGACTATCGTTTCTTCTGCTGATCCCTCCGCCCCATAATAATCCCAAACCGGGAGCAGCAAGCCCATGTCATTCCCGTTCTTTGCCCTGATGCGCATGAGGTTCAGTCTGATTTTGCTGATACTGATGTTAAGATGGCCATCGCCGCCGTTGTCGCTGATCGTCTGAGCATAGCTGTGTCTGACCATTATCATCCGCTCAAAGACGGATGATATTTCATCAAAGCTCATAAGCTGCGTATCCTCCTGCTCCGGAACAGGCTCTTCAGTCGGCGCTGTCCATTTGAAATATACCACGCCGTCTTTTGTAACGCAGACCTCTATCGACTCATACGGCCAGACGGATGTTTCGTTTCCTTCTTCCACGCTCTTGCCTTCAATGCCGGTATATCCAATCGGGAAGCCGTTCAGAGTTCTGACATACTGCATCCGGAACCCCGTATCGAGGATGGCAGAATCAGGATTCTCCCCATGTGAGGCAGAGTCTTCGTCTGCGGCTTCCGGTATAATCGTGCTGTTTATCTGCGTTGCGTCGGCAAAGTAAACCGGTGTGATCTGATCGCAGACAAGGTCTTTAAAGCCAAGCTCGGCAAGCAGAGCATTTCCCGTTTGGATTGCTTTCTCCTCGGAGAAATCCGGATACGTGTCATCCGAGACAGCTGAGCACGCCCGGCAGAAGCTGTTGTTCGCGTCGCCG
>CAZFCH010000190.1:0-2305 GCA_964517445.1 uncultured Oscillospiraceae bacterium
GGATGGAAAAAAGCAGCTCGCCGAAAAGGAAGAACAGATGAAGCTCCTGACGACTCTTTATGAGAACAACAAGGAGCTTGTTGCAGATGGCATAAGCACTGCCGCAAACGGGAAAGCCGAGTGCGGTACAGAGGCCGCGCGTCTGCAGGCTGTTGTGGATAAGCTAAACACGCTGATTGCGGCGGAGCCGAAAGAGCCGGAAGCACCGACGGAACCGACACCGGTTGAGAAGCCCGCGGATGAAAGCGACAGTGAAAAGATGGCAGAATACAACAGCTATCTTGAGCAGAAAGCGCAGTATGATAAAGAGCTCGAGGAATATAACACGGAGCTTGAAAAATACAAAACTGAGCATGACGACTGGGAGAAGCAGTGTGCCGATGTAAGGGCGGAGGCTGATTTCTCTCAGAGCGCACAGGTGCTGCGCAGCCAGGTCAGCGCCCTTGAAACTCTGGGCGAGGAGATATCCGCCGCGCTGCCGTCGGAGATTGCAGGCAGCGGAATAGGCACTGAGATAAGCGCTGCTATCCTGGAACAGATAGACCGGCTGGATGAAATGGACGAGAGCGCCATGAGCAATGATGAGTTCCTCAAAAACGCAGGGATTCTTATTTCAGCGCTCAGTCAGATAAGCAGCGGATACGGTACAGTGGGGGATGCACTCTCATCGATAGACAGCAAGATATCCGAGGCTGCGGGGGCTATCGAACAGGCAAAGACGCAGCTTGCTTCCGCCGAGGAACTGGTGAAAAAAGGCGAAGCAGAGCTTCAGACGCAGCTTGCAAACCTCTGGTACAACATGGGTGAGCTCGACAAGGACGGAGAGCGCCTTGAGAAAGAAAAAGGGGAGCTCGATGAGGAAGCCGACAAGCTTTCAAAGCAGCTGCTTGATGCCGATGAAATAAAGGAACTGGAAAACAAGCGCACATCGATGAAAATTCTGCTGACAAAGCCAGCGTCTGTCAGCGCGGCGGTCGAGGCCGGCGGCGGTGTTGCCGAGAGCGCCGAGACGTATCTTGCGTCGTATCGCAGCGAGACACAGCGGCTGTTTATCTGGCGCATGATAATGTGCACGCTGGCGGTATTCGGCGCACTGGCCGGATTTGCCGGAATTCCGGCGGCCTTTGAAAAGACGAAGAAGCGCTTCTGGCTGATAGCCCCGGTGGCAGCGTGCCTTGTGTGTGCCTGCGCCGCCGACGGGATAAGCATGTATCTCGGGCTCGGGCAGATGTACACGGTGATAGCGGCGGCGATATTCGCCGCGGTGCAGCTGGCTGTGGCGCTGCCTAAGGCAAAGAATTAATTTTATGGGCATAGGAAAAAGAATCATCGCTGCCGCAACGGCGGCACTGATGGCGCTGACGCTTTCCTGCTGCGCGGCAGAGAAAATAGCCGCTACGGATTCAGTGCAGCCGACGGTGACGCCGACAGCAATACCGCTGCCCACTCCGTCGCCGACGCCTACGCCCACGCCAAAGCCCGTTTCGCCTGAGGTTCAGGCCCTGACGGGACTGAACAGGCAGACGGCGGAGGAGAAAAACAGGCGCGAGTACATGACCGGGCGGCTCGTGATACCGAGCGCGAACGTGAATGTAGCGCTGTTCTCGGACGGCGACGGAGAGGACGAGGCGCAGATACGCCAGGCAATATGCGACGCCGAGGACAGCGCCGCGATATATTCCGACGGCATAGGCATAATTATTGCGGATCATAACAATCAGGCTTTTCAGACCCTGAGCGAAGTACAGCCGGGGGACAGGGCGTATATCCTGCGCGGAGAGAGCATACTGTCTCTTGAATGCGAGATAACTTTCGACGGGCACAATGACGGCGAGGGCGTGACGGATGCCGACGGCATACCGGCGACGTTCTATGCGGATTATATCTGCTACACCTGCGGTACGGATTGGACGAATATCAAGATTGTCGGCTTCAAGGTAATCGACGAAGATCTTTTTTGACGGAGGAGCGGCTATGATACTTTATTTCAGCGGAACGGGCAACAGCGAATATATCGCGCGCATGATTGCCAAGACCACCGGAGACAAAATCATGTCTCTCAATGAGCGAATCAGGACCGGGAATGTTGCCGCAATAAGAGCGGAAAGACTTGTGTTCGTCACGCCGACCTATGGCTGGCGCATACCGCGCCTTGTCGAAAAGTGGATAGACGAGGCAGAGTTTTACGGGAACGGCGTACCGGCTTGGTTTGTTATGAGCTGCGGCGACGGAGTAGGCTATGCTGCAAAGTATAACGCGCGCCTTTGCGAAAAAAAAGGCTTTGCGTATATGGGTACGGAGCAGG
>CAZFCH010000191.1:0-2295 GCA_964517445.1 uncultured Oscillospiraceae bacterium
GTCACATATTCGCTCTGAAGGCACATAATAGCAAGTTATATGTGCGGAGAATACTACCGAATTATTCCCTGCAGAACTGTTCATATCAAACAACAACAGCAACAGCCTGCCTTCAGGGCACTTCCACTTCTTTTACGAGATCAACGTACATCAGCTTTTTACCGTTTCGCTCCACAAAAATATCCTCCGGCGGGATACCGTTTTCTACGGCCCTGCGGAGAATAACCGATGCGTATTTTTCATCGAGCTCCATCATGTAGCAGACGCGGTTTAACTGCTGGCAGGCCATCATCGTGGAACCGGAACCACCGAAGGTGTCTACCACAATGGCATTTTCCTGCGTGGAGTTACCGATGGGGTACCCAAGCAGATCCAGAGGCTTTGAAGTCGGGTGATTGGCGTTGCGCTTTGGTTTGGCAAAATTCCAAATGGTTGTCTGCTTACGATCCGAGAACCACGGGTGCTTGCCGTTCTGCAAGAAACCGTAAAGTACCGGTTCATGCTGCCACTGGTAATCCGAACGGCCGAGGACCAGCGAGTCTTTTACCCAAATGCAGCACCCAGCAAGATGAAACCCCGCATCAATAAATGCCTTCCGGAAATTCAGGCCCTCCGTATCTGCATGGAACACATAGGCGGCACCGCCTTTTTCCATGTGGTTAGCGATGCATTGAAATGCAGAAAGCAGGAAATTGTAAAACTCCTCATCCTTCATGGAATCGTTCTGAATGGTAAGACCCGAGGAACTCTTAAATGAGACTCCATAGGGCGGGTCCGTCAGCAGCAGGTTGGCGCGTTTTCCATCCATGAGCTTTGTCACATCTTCTTCAGAGGTAGCATCGCCGCAGACGAGGCGATGTTTTCCGATTGTCCAGATGTCACCTTGCTCTACAAAGGAGGCTTTCTCAAGAGCCGTGGACAGATCAAAATCATCATCTTGCGCGCCATTGCCGCTCTCATCAGAAAAGAGATCTGCGAGTTCTTTTTCGTCAAAGCCCGTGAGGAGCGGGTCAAAGTCAGCCGCCTGCAGAGACTCAATCTCCACGCGCAGAAGCTCCTCGTCCCATCCCGCATCCATTGCCATGCGGTTATCGGCAATGATGTAGGCTTTTTTCTGCGCCTCAGTGAGGTGGTCGGCAAAGACGCACGGCACCTCGGTGATGCCTTCGGCCTTGGCAGCAAGAATACGACCGTGACCGGCAATGACACCGAAATCACGATCAATAATCACGGGATTGATGAATCCGAACTCCCGGAGAGAGGATCGGAGCTTATTTATCTGCTCTGGAGAATGGGTCCTTGCGTTATTGATATAGGGCACCAATTTCGTAATGGGCACGAGTTGCATCTCTGTCGTTGTTTTCATCTCACCAGCCCCCATTCTGCAAATTTCTCAAAACCGCCAAGGCCGGAGATGTACTTTCGAGCAATCTCGACGATCTCCTCATACGGTATGCCGTCTACGGTATCATCACCGATAGCACAACAGAGCGTCACGGGCTTGCCGGTTTCCTGCGCTTTGAGGAAGGCATAGATGTTGACGGACACATCTGCTTTGGAGAGGTCCTTGCCATGCAGGCCACCGCCGGTGACACTATCCGCCATATCCGAGCCGAGCTTGCGATTTGTGGCTCCGGTGTCCACGGCTGTGCCGCCGGTCCAGTCACCGAGCGGATTGACTTCGGCACCGGGAAATTGGAAACGGAGCGTATCAGAGATGACGTTGCTTTGGCAGAGGATAAGCCGCTCATCGTCCAGAATGTATTTTCCGTCATAGGGATATTGGCTGTAAATTTGCCGAGCAATGTTGCAGAGCTGCTTTTGCTCTTCAGTTACCGGAGCTCCCTTGAAGATACCGTTATCTCCGCAGCGGATGCCATCCGCCTGATTATCTGCAAGGTGGCCGTCCTGCGGAACTTCTACATAGTCCACGGCAAGTTCTCCTGCAATACGGTGAACAGCTGCAGTCACATCTGCTTTGTCCAGTGCGACGGAGGTTTCTGCAATGATGTGGCATACCCCGTGACCGATAAGGACCTCCACGGCGATGCGAGGGTTCTCTGCTTTTGCATAGGCCAAATCTACCAGTGCGCCGGCAATTCGGTCTGCCACCTTGTCCGGGTGGCACGGATTCACTTTTTCAAACATGGTATTATCCCTTCCTCGCACGGAGCAGGCGCTCCATCAGATCGTCCTGCGGCGTTGACTCGCCGTATTCCGTGCTGCAATTTTCTTTGACAATTTGGAATATCTCATTCCAGAGCCGAACCGCCTGGTTCATGTAGTTGATGCCGA
>CAZFCH010000192.1:0-2271 GCA_964517445.1 uncultured Oscillospiraceae bacterium
TGGAAGTAACCTTCACCGGTTCCTGGTACGATGAGACCGCAGAGAAGGAAGCTGCCAACAAGCTTATCGACAACGGCTGCAAGCTCATCAGCCAGCACGCTGACTCCATGGGCGCTCCCACTGCTTGCGAGACCGCAGGTGTTCCCGACGTTTCCTACAACGGCTCCACTATTGACGCTTGCCCCAACACTTTCATCGTCTCCTCCCGTATTGACTGGACTCCCTACTATGTCCACGTGATGCAGGCTTACCTCAACGGCGAGAGCATCGAGGCTGACTGGACCGGCGATCTTGCTACCGGCTCTGTCGTTCTGACCGATGTCAACGAGGCTGTTGCAGCCGAAGGCACCGCTGAGAAGCTCGAGGAAGTCAAGGCCGCACTTGAGGACGGCTCCCTCCACGTGTTCGACACCGCAACCTTCACTGTTGGCGGCGAGACCCTTACTTCTTACATGGCAGACGTTGACACCGATGCTGACTACACCGCAGACACCGAAGTTATCGCAGACGGTTACTTCCACGAGTCCGAGTACCGCTCCGCTCCTTACTTCGATATCCAGATCGACGGCATCACTCTTCTTGACACCGCATTCTAATTGAACCGTATCTGACTGTTACTGCAGGCGGGCAGCGCAATGACAATTTAATTGCGCTGCCCGCTTTTACCTTTGACCCACCGCATAAGAAAGCACATGATAAATGCATATGCTTTCTTATGCGGTATTGGACTTTACTACAAACTTTAAGGAGTGACCGTGTTGGACAATAAGATTGCGGCAGTCAAAATGCGCAATATCACGAAGACTTTCGGCAAGACAGTTGCAAACGACAAGGTATGGCTGGACATCTACAGGGGCGAGATCCTTGCTCTGCTGGGCGAGAACGGCAGCGGCAAGACGACGCTTATGAATATGCTCGCCGGGATTTACTTCCCCGACGAAGGACAGATTTTCATCGACGGCAAAGAGGTTGTCATTCGCTCACCGAAAGACGCCTTTGACCTCGGCATCGGCATGATACATCAGCACTTCAAGCTTGTCGATGTGCTGACCGCTGCTGAAAATATCGTGCTCGGTCTCAAAGAAGAGGGACGCTTTGATCTCAAGCGCGTCTCTGCCCGCATTGAAGAGATTTGCAAGACATACGGTTTTGAAGTTGATCCGAAGCAGAAGATATACGACATGTCCGTTTCGCAAAAGCAGACGGTTGAAATAGTCAAGGCGATCTATCGCGGCGCGGATATACTTATCCTTGACGAGCCGACCGCAGTTCTCACTCCGCAGGAAACAGACAAGCTCTTTGCCGTGCTGAGAAATATGCGCGACGCGGGCAAGGCGGTTGTAATCATCACGCACAAGATGCACGAGGTTGAGAGCCTTTCCGACCGCGTTGCAATACTCCGCCATGGTCAGTTTATCGGCGACATGGTCACAAAGACCACGAACGCGCAGGAGATGACCAACATGATGGTCGGCCACGCGGTCACGCTCAATATCGACAGACCCGACCCCGTTGATCCCAAGCCAAGAATCGAGGTCAAGAACCTCACCGTGCGCAGCATAGACGGTATTGTGAAGCTTGACGACGTGAGCTTCACGGCGTATTCCGGTGAGATACTCGGCATCGCCGGCATTTCCGGCTGCGGCCAGAAGGAGCTGCTTGAATCTATTGCCGGCCTGCAGCCGATAGAGAGCGGCAGCATTTCATATATAGAGGACGACGGTTCGCGCGACGAGCTTATCGGCAAGGATCCCCTCGCCATCGCTGAGATGGGAGTAGCGCTTTCGTTCGTACCTGAAGATCGACTCGGTATGGGCCTTGTCGGCAGCATGGATCTTGCGGACAACATGATGCTGCGTTCCTTCCGCAAGGGCCACGGTGTATTCACTGACAGAAAGTCCCCGCACAAGCTTGCGGAGGACGTTGTCGAAGAGCTGGGCGTCAGCACACCCGGCATCAGCACTCCGGTACGCCGTCTGTCCGGCGGCAACGTGCAGAAGGTGCTTGTCGGGCGCGAGATTGCATCCGCCCCGACCGTGCTGCTCACGGCCTACGCCGTGCGCGGTCTGGACATCAACTCTTCCTATACTATATATGACCTGATAAACCGGCAGAAGGAAAAGGGCGTCGCCGTCATATACGTCGGCGAAGATCTGGATGTGCTGCTGGAGCTGGCCGACAGAATACTTGTTCTCTGCTCCGGCAAGGTCAGCGGCATCATTCCCGGCCGCGGTGCGAAGAAACGTGATGTCGGCATGATGATGACAAAGC
>CAZFCH010000193.1:0-2265 GCA_964517445.1 uncultured Oscillospiraceae bacterium
TCTCATAGTTTTCCGTACCGATGCGGCATACGCCGCGGTTATAGTAGCTGTACTGCGTCCGGTAACCCTGTGCGATGGAGGCCGTAAAATCGTCGGCCGCTTCGCTGCATCGTTCGAGCATCAGCAGTGCCACACCGCGGTAATACCGGCTTCCCGGCAGAGACGCATCCGCTTCCACGGACTCTGTAAGGGCATCAACGGCTTCTTCAAATCGTTCAAGCTGCAGAAGCGAAACGCCGACATATTGCCGGAAAGACGCTTCGTCCGTCATCTGCAATTCTTTTTGCTCAACCTCGTCGGCTATGGCAACGACGGTCTCATACTCACCGGCTTCAAAAGCGCATGCTGTCATCTGCTCGTAGCAGACAGCCGTTTCGTACCCTGCGTCCGCCGCTTCCCGAAACTTTGTGACCGCCGATGCATACTGTCCCAGCTGCATCGCACCGGCCGCAGAGAAGAAAGCCGCCACGCCGCGGTACTCCGAGTCCGCTTTTGTTTCATCCGCCAGATAAGCGTCAAAGCCGCTCTGTGCTTTTTCGTAATCTCCGACAATGAAAGCACAGCGCAGCGCGTTGATCCGGTGGGTATCATCTTCCGGTTCTTCTGCGGAAAGCTGCTCATAAACAGTCGCGGCATCATCGTATTGCTCTGTTTCCTCATACAGCTGTGCCAGATAGGTTTTGGTCGAGAGATCCGTCGGTTCCAGAGAAACATAACTTTCCAGAGCCGTAACGGCATCGCTCGAATTGTCCTCTTCCAGACAGAGTTGTGCACGGAGAAGATACGCCTGGGAGGAGTCCGGGTCGCAAAGCAGAGCTTTGTCGGTGCAATCTTGCGAAGAATCGTATTCTCCGCGGACGAAATAAATTGCCGCCGATTGGAGCCACATTGCCCCCAGAGCCGTGCCGTCCCCGGGATCCGTCAGGCCGCGGGCCGATTCCAGATCCGCAAGTGCGGCATCGTAGTTTTGCTCGACGATTTCTTCCTCAGCTCGCTTCGCGTAGTCCTCCGCCGTCATGGAAGGTTCCCCGTCTCCGAGGAGAGAATTCTGGATACGTGAAAGCGGATCTTTTCCTTCGGCGTAAAACCCGGTAACATTGGTCAGTGTTGATACACAGATCAGCACTGCCAGCGTGCCCGCCAGAATTCTTTTCAAAGATCGATTCACGGATATCCCTCCCCCATGCGGCAACGTATTCAGGTCGTAACACATAATTCGGTACGAGCGGCTTGCGGAGCAATTTTTGTTCCCGGATAATGCGCATCGGCGCATCAGTATTCCGTGTATTGCAAGGAAATACGGGAAGAAAATTTTCCGCAAAGCACCAGACATTATTGCGCGATGCTGCCTTTATGCAAATTCGAAACGCATTGCCAGACTTGCAAAGAGACCATGCATAACTTTCTTTGCCGTCGTTCGAATATCGAGCGAAGCAATGAAATAGAGCACCTTGGTGATTTCATCTTCCGGGACACAATAGGCGCGAAGACACATACTCAGGAAGAGCTCGATTTTCTTTTCGAGCGGCACTTCCTCGGTGCATGGCTTTGTCATATACCCACGCATGATGCCCGCCGAGCCGACTTCCAGATAGTAGAAATCACGCTCCGTGAGCTCCGGCTGATAGGTGCCGAATGTGCGGTAAAGGATTTTCGCCGTTTCGCTGTAAATGTACTCCGACGCCTCTGCGTGCGTGTATGCTTCCGTGTAGATTTCCCGCAGATTTTCGTTCATCTCGGTCAGGGCAAGCTGGATCGAAGTTTCTGCGGCGTACACGTAGACCGGCGGCAGGTTCTCCATAGGGAGTTTTCCCGCGACGCCGAACTGCTCGGAAAACATGAACTTCACAAGTTCCACCAAAACGCCGTCCTTGGCGCGGAAAATGTTCTGAAAACTGCTGCTGGACACACCCGACTGTTCCAAGATCTGTGCCATGGTCGTGCTTTTGTAGCCCTGCTCTAAGAAGAGTTTCACGCACACACGCAGAATCTTTTCGCGCGTTGCTTCCTTACACCTCTTCGTCGAGCGAATATCATCCATGATCGCATCGCCCTCCTTTTTTGGTTTATATGCCATTGGTCTGTAAACCAATTATAACGAACAAGCCAGAATAAAGCAATGCCAAAGTTTACGTCACCAATTTGTGCATAACGACGGTACTGTTGCAGCCGTGCTCTCGACGCGGCTGCATGATTTATCATTCTGTCATGGATTGAGGATATTGCAAATCACAGTCCGGGGTGTTACTGTAATGTTGATATAGA
>CAZFCH010000194.1:0-2254 GCA_964517445.1 uncultured Oscillospiraceae bacterium
CCAATGACGGTGTGAAATACCAGCAGGTTGCATCGCAGGAGGATTTTGACCGCTTTTGAACGTCAAAAAGGAGCAGCCGCAGCCGCTCCTTTGAGTTCTTATTCTGTCTCTGAATTTATGATGCCTTCTACATCGCGTCCTCCGTAAAAGATACGGATGACTGTGACGGATTTAGTATCAGCATCTGCCAGATAGTAAACCATAAAGTTATCTACTGGCAATTTGTGCATTCCCATGCTGTGCCACGGCTCCCAATCTACCATAGCATACCGCTGCGGCATGGAACTGAGTGACCGTACTTCTTTGCGGATGCGATTTACCTGTTTCTCTGCTGTACCTGGCACCTTAAGAGAGAACGCAATGTAAGAATAAATCCCGCGTAAATCGTCCAAGGCTTTCGGAGAGTAGGCTACGGTATATTGTGACTCACTCATATACCAAACTCCTTGGCAAGCACAGCATCAACTTCATCTGCTGTGTAAGGTTTACCGGATTTGAGGGATTCTACACCCTTCGTCAGTTCAGCATCTAGTTCTGCACGGGACATACCGCCAATGGATGTCGGTTTTTCAGCTGGAAGACGCAGGTCAAGAGGCAGACCCCTTGTCAGTACAATCTGACTGTACAGCATCTGAATGGCACTGGACGGCGTAATTCCAAGCTGAGACAGAATGCTCTCAGCATTTTCTTTCAGGCCCGTATCAATACGGGCATAAACTGCAGATGTGTTTGCCATGTGTATCACACTCCTTTGCCTATAGTATACCTTATGGTGCAAGCAAATGCAAGTATCTGCAAGCAATATTTCCTTGGAGGTGAGATGATTGGCAAGCAGAATCAAGGGCATAACCGTTGAAATCGGCGGCGATACCACAGGTCTGGAGAAGGCGCTGAAGAGCGTCAACACCAGCATTAAAACAACACAGTCCGCTCTCAAGGACGTGGAAAAGCTCCTGAAGCTCGACCCGTCCAACACGGAACTGCTGACGCAGAAACAGCGGCTGCTCAAAGAAGCCATCTCAGCCACCAAGGACAAGCTGGAATCTCTGAAAACAGCGCAGGAGCAGGCAAAGCAGCAGCTGGAAAACGGTGACCTGGGGCAGGACAAGTACGATGCCCTCCAAAGGGAAATCGTTGAGACGGAGGAAGAACTCCGGCGTTTGCAAGAGGAAGCCGCGACCACCAGCACGGCGCTTGCCAAGATCGATGAGGTTGGCGGCAAGCTGCAGAACGTCGGCAGTTCCATCGAGGGTGTCGGAAACAAACTCATGCCCGTCAGCACGGCCGTAACCGCGGTAGGTGTCGCCGGATTAAAGGTTGCCACAGATTTTGAAAAAGCCATGTCCTCGGTGCAGGCCATCACCGGTGCTACCGGAGAGGACTTTGACCGCCTGCGCGAGAAAGCTATAAACAGAAGTTGGAAGGATAGAGAAGATGAAAAAGCAATTCTGCCCTTATTGCGGAACAAAGTTGGAAAAAAAAGCGCAATTTTGTAAAAACTGCGGAGAGGCGATTCATAGTGATACTCAAGAAACTCATGAGATATTAAATGAACATGCCTTTGTCGAAAACCCCGCAGAAAGAAAGGCTGTCTACGAAGGGTACATACATAAATGTCCAAACTGTGGTGAACTTCTAAGCTCTTTCACATCTAATTGTCCTGCCTGCGGATATGAAATACGAAACATACAAGGTGTCTCATCGGTCAAGCAACTATCGATGAAATTGGAGCAACTTGAGGCTCAAAGGCCTCGTAAGAAAAAAAATTTATTTCTCTCAGCTTTTAGCGGTGGTGCATTCCTGCAAAGCATAGATAAGCAAAAGATAGACATCATAAAAAACTTTCCCATTCCTAACACGAAAGAAGATATACTGGAATTCATTATGTTAGCAGCAACTAATGTTGATTCAAAGATGTACGGTAGAGAAGCAGGAAACTATTTAATATGTGACCCCGCTCGCCGCGAACTGTCAGATGCTTGGCTGGCGAAGCTTGAACAAGCAAGCCAAAAAGCTGAGTTAAGTTTTCGAAATACTCCAGAGTTTACAAAAGCGCAAGCCATATACGAAAAGAAAATCAGTGAAGTTAAGAAGAGTAAAAAAGAACGTAAAAACGTTCTAATAGGATTCGTTGCTTTTCTTATTTGCTTTATTGTTTTCACTTGCATTTTATCTTTTACTTCAGAAAATAGCAATTACAGGAAAGTCAGTGAAGAAAATGTTCGGCTAGAAGCTATTGTAGAGGAAGTGTATG
>CAZFCH010000195.1:0-2107 GCA_964517445.1 uncultured Oscillospiraceae bacterium
GAGCTGCACCCGCCGAGGTTCGAGAACGCCGAGGGCATCCACGGCGAATGCGTGGGTGTCGGTACGTTCGAGTGCATCAAGGTGTACCACGAGCTGGCAAAGAAGACGCCGAAGGCAAAGCCCTTCCAGCCGCTTACGGAGGAATGGGTACGCGAGAAGTTCGGCGAGAGACTTATGCCGGGCATTATGAAGGAAAACGAGAACGACGTGCTGGCAACCTTCCCGTCGCAGAACATCGTTGACCATTGGGACGAGATTCGCGAGCTGATCGCGCAGATCCCGCCCGTTGAGGAGATGGAGAAGCTTTACTCCGACTGCCACTGCAAGTACTTGCCGGAGCATATAGGCATCGACCCGTCTCTCGCGGATGAAATGCTGGAGATCTCGGCGGCTATCCGCAACCGCCTGACTCTTATCCGCATGCTCCGCGTGCTCGATTTCGAGTAATGGCAACGCCGCATAATGCGGCAAGAAAAACAGCACTGAACGGTGCTGTCCCATAAGACTATTATAAACAGCGCAGTTTACGGAAACCCCGTTGCCGCTTACGGGGATTGGGCTTCCGGCTGCGCTGACTTATCAAGCGGCAGAATGGGGAACTACAATGATTGATAATCGTCTGGCGAGAGCCGACGCAACAAAGCTTGACGAGCTGCATGAGATCATGATGGAGCAGGAAAACTCCGAGCGTCTCTGCGACATCGGCATGAAGAAGATAAACATCGGCCACGGCGCTGCTGCAGGCATCTGCGACGCAGTAAAGGCACTCACCGATGGAAAGAAAGTGCTCATGGTCACCGGCCCTACGAAGATAACCGACACGACCGGAGCAAACGTCAAGGAAAAAATACTTGCTCTGCTCAAGTCAGAGTACGAGGTCGAATGGCTGGTCGTTTCCGAGCCTGACAGCATAGTCCACGCGACTCCCGAGAACGCCGCAAAGATTCAGGCGCACTTCGAGGGCGTTGACTGCGTCGTCGGTATCGGCGGCGGCACTATCTGCGACCTGTGCAAATACTCCACCTATTACTTCAACAAGGAAAATCCGCTGCCGCTCGTTATCGTGCAGACGGCGCTTTCCGTAAACGCGTTCTCCGACAACTCCTCCGTTATGCTCTTTAACGGCGTCAAGAGAACCGTTCACTCCCGCTATCCGCTGATACTCATAATCGACATGGACATCATTGCCGCGGCTCCCGCGGAGATGAACGTCAGCGGCTACGGCGACCTTATCGCAACCTGGACCGCTCCTGTTGACTGGTACCTCGGAAACGTCCTCGGCGTCGGAAAGAACTTCCACACCGCACCGTCCGACATGATCCGCACCCAGTGCGAGGAGCTGCTCGAGAACTCCGAAAAGCTCGCAGCCGGTGACAGCAAGGTCCTCGGCGACCTGGCAAACGTGCTCACGCTCAGCGGCCTTTCGATGGGTCTTGCCGACGAGAGCTCTCCGGCTTCCGGTTCGGAGCATGTTATGAGCCACCTGATAGACATGGCATCCAAGGTTCGCCACACCGGCATCTGCTACCACGGCACTCAGGTCGCGGTCTCGGGCATAATCTCCTGCATCATCTGGGATTACCTGCTCAACGAGTTCGACCCGAAGGCTGTGAACGTCGACAGCTGCTACCCGACGGCTGAAGAGATGGAGCCGAAGGTCAAGGGCGCATTCGCATGGCTCGACGAGAATGGCTCCGCTTCCAACGAGTGCTGGGCGGACTACCAGAAGAAGCTCGCAGCATGGACGGCAAACCGCGCAAAGTTCGAGGCCTTCCTTGCAGACTTCGACGAGTTCAAGAAGAAAGTCGCACCCTGGGTCAAGAAGCCCGAGTACATCGCAGACTGCATGCACAAGGCAAATGCTCCGTGCCGCTACAGCGTGCTGAACTACCCGGTCGACGAGAAGACCGTCAGATGGGCAATCACGAACTGCCACCTGATGCGCAACCGCTTCTCCGTTATCGACCTGCTGCACTTCACCGGAGTGTGGAACGACGAGTTCGTACAGATGCTGCTCGACAGAGCGGAATCTATGGACGCGGGACTCTAAACAAAGCAAAAATCAAACGGCGCGCTGCTTATGCAGCGCGCCGTTCCATGTTATTTT
>CAZFCH010000196.1:0-2096 GCA_964517445.1 uncultured Oscillospiraceae bacterium
CCGTATGACTTCCCCGCCTATACCTGATTGCTCTGTTCAATTCGCCTTGATTATATCATCATGTCTGCGCAAAAAGCAATTATTCAAAAAACTGAAATATCCGGTTTCTTTCCCGAAAAGTCTGGCAATTATGACGAGACGTTAAGCATTAAATAAAATTGCAAAAAATTGCCAGTTTCCGTCAAAGCATTGTGGTTATACCACCGGAAAGTTAATATATAAAATTTTTGAATATTTCGAAACTGGTAATCTTGACGGAGCGTTTTTTGAGACAAACTAAAAACCGCCGCTTAACCCTTTCGGGTTAAACGGCGTTCTCATTAACAGCACTGCTGATTTCTCAGTCCTCTTCTTCCACGTCGACGAGCACCCACGTCGTGTTATCCGGCGTGTAGTTGTCGACCACCGGGACGAGCCTGTCATAGATGTTGCCTATCTCCGTGCTGCCGGCCATGTCCTCGATGTTATACGTATAGATGAACTTATCCGTTTTCAGATACACCCTGTCGTACACCTTCATGAACAGGCGCGCGTTCTGCCCGGTGCTCTCATCGGTCTTTGCAAGCGCCGTGCGCGAATCGACGTATATCGACAGCAGCTTTTCCCGATCGCTCAGCTTGTTTGCGACGCTCAGCGCGAAGCCGCATACCGCCGTCTCCGGGCTGCGCGGCGTTGATATCTCGCTCGAGTATGTGAGCGTCACGGTCTCGTCCTCTTCGAAGGTCGGGAATCCGACATCCGCCAGCACCACCTCGTCAAAGCCGAGGTCGTACAGCTCCTGCACCATCTCCGCGACCCACACCCTGACCTGCTGATTGTACGGGTCGAGCCAGCTGCCGGTGTCGTCCCGGTAGTTCGTGCCGATCTCCGTGTGCAGGCTGTAGAGCGACGACGATGACGCCAGCCTCTCATCGATGCAGCAGCTTATCTGCGCAACAAGATATATCTCGCGCTCCTTGAGTGCGCTGATATAGTCCGATATGGCGGCCGTTCTGTCCGTCTGCGGGCTCAGACCGTAGGCCTCCGCAAGGCTGCTGTGCGACTCCCACAGGAACTCGCCCGTGCGCGGCTTCATCTCCAGCACCAGCGCATTGCCTCGCACCAGACGCGCAACGTACTCGTTGAGCTTTTCCTGCGTAACGTTCTCCGCCGGGACGAATATCGCCCTCAGCTCCGGCACATCCTCGCCCGCGACCGCCTGGACCGATGAGTAATCCGGATCGTCGAAGATGATGCTCGTGTCAACCGTCTCGAAGCTCACGACTTCATTGCCCTGGCTGTCCACGGTGGTCTGGCTGCTCCCGTCGCCAAGGATAGGCAGCTCGACCGAGACGCCGTCCTTCGTAATAACGGCGTACTTCTGCATCCCGTAGAAAGTGACGATCATCACCGACACGATAAACAGCAGCACTATAAAGGGTATGAACGCAAGGTTTCTCTTCTTGCGTCTGCCCTTGTAAAATACCTGTACTCTCGCCAAATTTTACTCCTCGATCATGGAAATGCGGCGGATGTGCCGCTCGTCATTGGAAAACGGCGTGTCAAGGAAGGTGTCTGCTATCTTAAGCGCCAGCCCCTCGCCGACGACTCTCGCGCCCATGCAGAGGACATTCGCGTCATTGTGCAGGCGCGTGGCCTCGGCGGAGAAGCAGTCCCCGCACAGCGCGGCTCTGATGCCGTGAACCTTGTTTGCGGTTATGGACACGCCTATGCCTGTGCCGCAGATAATGATGCCCTTCTCGCACTCGCCGGACGCCACGGCGTTCGCGACCGCCTTCGCGTAAACCGGGTAATCGCAGGACGCGCTGCTGTAAGTGCCGAAGTCCTTATATTCAAGTCCTCTTGCGCTGAGGTGCTCCATCAGTTTTTTCTTAAGCTCAAACCCGCCGTGATCGCTGCCTATTGCTATCATATCCATACCTCCTGAGGTAAAATTATTTGTTTAACTCTTGTATTGTAACACTTGATTGCCAAAGGTTCAAGTCAGTCTGTAAAAAGCCTCGCAGAGTTTTTTGCCCGCAGGCAAAAAATCAATCTAATCCATTTTTCGCGGGGGCGTGTACCTCGCGAAAAATACTTCTCGCTCAGAGAGTGTC
>CAZFCH010000197.1:0-1991 GCA_964517445.1 uncultured Oscillospiraceae bacterium
TTTGCGGATGGGCAGGACCTGGAAGCGGACATCGGCTCCCTCACCGGCATCCAGGATGTACAGGGGTGTGTATTCTGCAGAGGAAATCGTGGTTTCTCCGGTTTCACCACTCTTGGTGAATTCCAGATTCAAAATCACGCTGTCCATGGTGTAGTCCTTGTCCATGTCGGCCACAAAGTTGCCGAGGCTGTAGGCTACGAAGCAATGCTTGCTGTTGCCGTCATTGTCGGTGACATCCACGAAGCCCATTGGTCCGACCACATGGCTGTGGGTGCCCAGAATCACGTCGACGCCGTTTTTCAGCATCAGGTCGGTGATTTCCTCCTGGGAGTCTGTGACCTCCAGCTCATATTCACCGCCCCAGTGGACCAGCGCGACAATGACATCAGGCTCCAGGGACTTGGCGTCATTGATGCGTTCCAGGATACCGGTTGAGTCGACCTTGGAATAGGTACCGTTGTAATCGGTATAGAGCAGATCCACGGCATACTCGTTGTTGCTGGGCAATGTCCTTCCATCCACACCCTTGGTGAAGCCGATGAAGGCGATTTTCATACCGTTGACCTCACGCAGAATGGCGCCGCCGCCGTTCTCACTGGGGTCTGTGATATGGGTTCCGACATTGTCAATACCGGCGGTATTGAGGAATTTGGCCGTCGAAGACAGACCGTTGATCCCGTTGGTGATGGAATAGGTATTGGCAGTCAAAAGTGCGTCAAAGCCCAGATCTGCCAGTGTGGTGGCGAAGGACTCCGGTGCATTCCAATACGGTTTTCCGGCATAGGGGGTGCTGCCTGTCATGTTGAGCTCCAGATTGCCCACAGTCAGGTCGGCGCTCATGGTATAAGCAGAGATGGCAGAGAAGCAGTCGGTAAAGTCATAAGTCTGGTCCGCCTGTAAGGCATCGGCCAGCTGAGTATCGTAAAGCATGATGTCGCCGACCGCAGCGAGAGTGACCTTCCGGTCCGGCTCGATCTCGGTTTCCGTTTCCGTGGTTTCAGTCGTGACAGGGGGCGTAATGATGTCGTTGTCACTGCTTTCTTCCTTGCTTCCGGAGCAGCCTTTGGCAATCAGAAGAATAATCAGAATCAAAACCACCGCTGCAACACCCAGGATGATCTGCTGCTGTTTCTTCCGTTTTTGCTTCATGGCGGCCCGCCGTTTGCGGCGCTGCTCCAGCAATTCTTCGTCCTGTTCGTAATCATCATAATTCCGGCTGGACATATTAATCCCTCCTTTGGTGCTTTGTGTAGTCTTATTATACAATATGGAGCGGTATTTCTCAATCTGTTTTTTATATGTTTATGGAATGTTCAAAATTGAATGGTTGGCGCGGCGCATAGAATGTGATATAATGTGGCAGAATGCGAAAATGAAAGGAGCCGTTATGAGAAAAAAGAAACGCGGAAGAAGCGCATGGGGCGTGATTTCCTTCTTCCTGGCTGCGGTTTTGCTGCTGATTATAGCATGGTCGCTGGTGAGCGGATGGAAAAAGCTGTCCGGATACGGCGACAGCACGACCATCGGTTCTGCATCGTCCGAAGCAGAAACCACGACTGATCCGGAGGAAACCACCGGGGAAGCGGAGCAGACGGAGAGCGCACTGCCGCAGAATACCTATGATACCAGCGGTTTTTACGAGGAAAACGGAATCCGCTATTATAAAGATGCTGATGTGACCGGTGTTCCCGGGATTGATGTCTCTGCTTTCCAGCCGGAAATTGACTGGGCGGCAGTCAAGAATGCCGGAATCGAATTCGTTATGATCCGTGTGGGCTACCGGGGTTACAGCACTGGTAAGCTTGCGCTGGATGACTGTTTCCTCTCTCATATCCAGGGTGCCCAGGAGGCCGGCCTTGGCGTCGGTGTCTATTTCTTCTCCCAGGCGCTGACGGAGGAGGAGGCCATCGAGGAGGCCAATTTTGCCCTGACCTGGATCGAGGGATATAACATCACCTACCCGGTGGTCTTTGACTGGGAAGAGGTGGAAG
>CAZFCH010000198.1:0-1975 GCA_964517445.1 uncultured Oscillospiraceae bacterium
CACTGTAAAGGCGCCGGTCGCTTCGAAGGGCGGTGTAGAAAAAGTTCGTTAAGTAAGAATTACTTTTGAAGGGATGCGAGGGGAAAATCACGGAAAAACTCATTGACCTGATTTCCCCGAATTAATTTGCCTGCGCTCACGCAGGGCATCGCCAAAGCTATTTCAGCAGAAAGTATCTGTTTACGCCGGACTCGTCACGCTCCCGTGTCACTCTGCCGGTGATGAAGAGCCTGTCAAGGTGCGCAACGGTCTCGCTTTGGGCGAAAAACTGCTGACTCGGCGGAAAGTCAGCCCAGCTGTCGGCTTTTATACGCCATTTCATGCGGGAGGCTATCTCATATGCGTTGAGCCCCGGCTCACGCCCGATAATATTGCAGGCCTCGTTGAGCCTGCGCTCATGGTGGGCAAGCAGAGCATCGATACGGTCATTTAAGCTGACGTCGCCTGTGGTACGGTGCGCCGGAAGCGGAAGGACAACATCATAGGTTCTCATCTTCCGCAGGCTGTCCAGATACATACCGAGAGAATCCTGCATGCACACCCAGCAGCAGATGTTGGGGCTGATATCAAAAAGAACATGGTCGCCGAGAAGCATCGTTTTGCTGTTTTTATCGTAAAGGCACATATGTCCCGGCGAATGTCCGGGGGTCAGGATACACTCAAAGTCAAAACCGCCATAGTGCAGCATGTCGCCGTTATAAACCCTTTGAGCCTCGAAAACGCCTGAGGTGTACACGACCGATTCATCGCTTTTGCGTATTTTCTCGAACATATTCTTCGGCAGTCCCTCGCTTTGGAGAAGCTCCATGCAGCTCCGCCAGCGGGCATCGGGTCCGAAAAGCATAAGGTCATAGTCGAGCGCGCCCATTATCATTTTGTATCCGAGCTTTGCAAGATATCCCGCGTTGCCAATATGATCTGGGTGAAGATGAGTGAGGAAAACATCGGTGTTTTCCGGCTTGAGGTCAAGAACCTCAATGCCATGCATCAGGGCGTCAAGACACTCTGGGCGGTAAAAGCCCGTGTCGATGATGAGGTTTCTCCCGTCGGGAACCTTAACAACATAGGTGTTAAGGTTCCTGAGGGGATTCGCGGGAAGCTCAATGTCGATTCTCCAGAGGCCTTTGATTATCTCAACAGGCTCGATCATGACTTGAGCATTGCTATCATTGCGTCGCAGACCTCATCCATATCGCCGACGATGCCGTAGTCGCAGTAGTTGAATATCGGTGCGGATGCGTCCTTGTTGACGGCGATGAACTTTTCCGCATCAACGCCGGTAACATGGTTCACAGCGCCGGAGACACCGAAGCCGATGTACAGCTTGGGCTTTATCATGACGCCGGACTGACCGACCTGCAGCTTGACGGGCAGAAGCTCTCTGTCGCACACGGGGCGTGTGCCTGCGAGTTTGCCGCCGAGAAGCTTTGCAAGCTCACGGTATTTATCAAGGCTCTCGTCCTTCACGCCGTTGCCGACGCAGACGATGGTATCGCACGAGGCGATATCAAGCTCGGGGTCAAATTCGTTTGCCCTGTATTCAAGAAGCGTGGTGCGAATATTGGCAGGGTCAAAGTCGATGTGCTCCTCGATAAGTTCAAAGTCCGCCTTTTTGCCGATGGAGACTGCCTTGAAGGTGCCGGGGCGGATGGTGCCTACCTGCGGCCGCAGTACGGGAATGGTGATGACCGCCATGATCTTGCCGCCGGCAGCAGGCTCAACAAACTCGATATCGGTTGTCTCGGGATTATAGATAAGCTCGGTAGCATCCGAGGTGCAGCCGGTCTCAAGGCCGGCGGCAAAGTGCGGAGCAAAATCTCTGCCGTTTGCGGTCGCAGCTATGAAGACAGCTGAGGGCTTGTACTTTTTGCTGAGCTCGACATAGAGGTTTGAAAACGCCTCGGTGTTGTAGCGCTCATAGCCGGTGCCTGAAACAACAATCGCGCCGTCGATGCCGCAGTCTTTCAGCTTTTCC
>CAZFCH010000199.1:0-1972 GCA_964517445.1 uncultured Oscillospiraceae bacterium
AAACGATTTTCGCCAATGTAAAGGATCAGCTCATCTACCTGCTGGATGCGGGTTCATATGTCGTGGACTACATGGGCTATGTAGCAGATGACTACAACCTTGATTTTATCAGCAAGGCCGAGACCCTTAATCTTACCGTTGGTGGTGAGGAGAAAGCAGTTGTCACTCTGGGCACCAATTACTACGGCTTTGGCAGTCAGCTTGGAAACGGCAAGTACGAATTTGAACTGACCTATTATCCCGGCGACGCTGATGATGAATACTTCCAGCTGGACATCAACGTTCCCGTTACCAAGGATAAACCTGTAAAGCTCTCCTACACTGTCAAGCTTGTCAATCCCAAGAGCGTTCCCGGCACCTACGGTGTTTACGACCAGTACGGAGCAAACAACGACGGTTCAAGCAGCTATGACCTGTACACCAACAACAGAGCTACTCTGACCCCGGTTGACTCCAACGGCAAAACCGGTGCTTCCGAAGACTTCAAGAAGCCCACCGTGTCATACACTGTCGAGCCGACGACCATTGAGCGCAAGGTGCTCAAGGTCTGGAAGGACGATGTTGAGGCGCTTCGCCCCACAGAGGTCATCATTCAGCTGCTGAAAGACGGCAAGGTTTATGACACCGTTACCCTCAACGCTGAGAACAACTGGCGCTATACCTGGGAAAAGCTTCCCGAGTACAATGACGACAACACCAAGGTCGTTTGGAGCGTCGTTGAAAAAGATGTTAAGGATTACAAGGTAACTTACGCTCAGGACGGTACAACGTTTACCGTGACGAACACCTACGATCCGGAAGATCCGAGCGGCAATACCGTCACGCGTACGGTGCTCAAGGTCTGGGATGACAAGGGCTACGAGAGCAGACGTCCGAGATCCGTACAGGTAACGCTCCTGCAGAACGGCGCTGCTTACGACACGCAGATTCTCAACAGCACTAACGGCTGGATGTACACATGGGAGGAGCTCCCCAAGTACGATAAGAACGACAAGGAGATCACCTGGACAATCCGTGAAAGAGCCGTCTCCGGTTATATTGCCAGCGTTAAGGAGAACGGCAACACCTTCGTTCTGACCAATACGCTGAACAAGCAGAAGCTGCCGCAGACCGGTATGCTGTGGTGGCCGGTGCCTGTGCTTGCCTGCAGCGGTCTGGCGTTCCTGATTGTCGGGACTCTGGGCAGAAAGAAAAAAGACTATGGCGAAACGAAATAAAATATTCACTGGAATTGGGCTGCTGCTTTTGGCAGCGGCCCTTTTCCTCACGGCGTTCAATATTGTGAGCGATGCGAAAGCCGGCAAAACCGCTTATACGGTTCTCGACCAGCTTGCGCCGGAGACGGAGAACCCGGAGATCAGTCAGCCTACGCCTACGCCGAAGGAAACAGTCATTCCGGACTATATTCTGAACCCCGAAATGGCTATGCCGGAGGAAGAAGTAGACGGTCAGAAATACATCGGCGTGCTGCGGATACCGACGCTGTCGCTGGAACTGCCGGTCATCAGCGAATGGAGCTATCCGAGTCTGCAAATCGCGCCCTGCCGCTATGCAGGCTCAGCGTATCTGAACAACATGGTCATCGCCGCCCACAACTATTACAGCCACTTCGGGTATTTGAAGGACCTGTCGCAGGGAGATGAGGTTACCTTCACCGATATTGACGGAAACGTCTTCAAGTACAAGGTCGTCGAGATTGAGACGCTCTCCCCCTTCGCTACTGAGGAAATGACCAGCGGCGATTGGGCTCTGACGCTCTTTACCTGCACGGTCGGCGGTCAGTCCCGCGTGACGGTGCGCTGCGAACTGGCGGAATAAGAGCAATAAACTCACATAAAAATAAGTCGAGGGTTTTCCCTCGACTTATTTTTTCGTACTTATTTAAATCAGAACACGAGCGCGAAATGCTCTGGTTTTGGCTTATATTTGACTCCCGACACCAGCCCCATCGCGCAGAACATCGTCACCATTG
>CAZFCH010000200.1:0-1962 GCA_964517445.1 uncultured Oscillospiraceae bacterium
CGTACAGAGTACGGAAACGAGACAATCGCTCATAAAGCCCTCCTGTTACTATAATAAATTCGTCATTATTTGTGATAGTCGGCGCAGGTATGGAGCATCTCGTTGCTTGAGCTTTATTCCTCTACTGATGTGACATACTCTTCGTATTTTCTGGCAATGTAGCGGTTCGGAATACAGCTCGGGGGGGGGGAGATAGCGGAGCCGGTGAAGCAGCGGATATGGTTTGCAACGCAGTTATAACCGCTGAGACAGGTAAACTCACAGCCGCCGGAAAAGCGGGGGTTGCATTCAATCAGGTGGTATTTACCGTCGTCGTCAAGAAGAAATTCAAAATTGACGCAGCCGATGATACCGAGCGTGACCGCAAGACGGCGGCAGCAATCCTCAAGCTCCTCATCGTGATACACGTACACGCTTGTCCCACAGCCGTTGACGGTGCTGATAAGTTCACGCCTGACGACTGCGACGGCATTACCGCCTGCGCCCTCACAGACGACATCAGCAACTATGCGTGCGCCTTTTACAAAAGGTTGAACTATGTACAGATCCCTGTCGGCAGAGGCGATAAAACCGTTCCACTGGTCGATATCGTGGATGTAATGCAGACCGAGGCTGCTGCGCCCGTTGTACGGTTTGCATACGACAGGGAACGGCCATATGGGTTGCGCCATATCGCGGAGAAAAGCTGTGGGTATGGTGGTCAAATACGGGCAATTTTCATCGACGAACTTGGCAAAGCGCTGTTTGTCGCGGCAGATATCCAGGGTGTGCTCCGGGGAGATGCACAGACAGACACCGTTCTCCTCAAACCAGCTGCGGTTATGATTAAACACATCAACTTCAATGTCAATAAGAGGAAGAATATATGAGATATTTTCGTCAATACAAAGCTTTTTTATAAATGCAAGGTACTTTTCAGCGTCGGTTGCGTAAGGCGCCTGATAAAATGCATCTACATTATAGGAGTCAACCAGCCACTCCTTGGGATAAATGTCGCAGCCTACAACACGAAAACCGAGAGCGTGAAGATTCTTTATGACTATATCCCCGGCAACCGAGCCGAGAGCTGTGACCAGTGCGGTTTTTGTTTCCATTTTCTGTCTCTTTTCAGAACTTTTAGTTTTTAGCGCGTTTGTTGGAAAGCAGTTTCTTTGCAACATCAAGTATGAAGTAAAAGCTGTCTACATGGAATATGGCTGAAAGCGCAAAGTATATGAGTACACCGGCTGGAATCTGTATAAGCAGAGTCAGCCAGTCACTCAGACCGAGCGCTATAACAGGCCGCACACACAGCGCCATTGCCAGCGAAAGCAATATCGCGGGAGTCATGTCACGCAGCTGATGCAGGTAGCTGTAATCAAGGAGCTTCCTGTTCGGCCATGAATTGATGAGCTGCGAGGTGACGCAGGAGACAAGCTGGCTGAGAGCTATGGCGTATACGCTGATATTCATGGAGACGACGAGAAGAATCGTGCTGACGATTTTTTTGATGATTTCGAGCTTGAGGAAAACGTCGCTGCGCCCCATTGCTTTGATGGCGTTGAGGTTTGCCGTGTGCAGAGGATAGAAAGCATAGACAATACAGAACACCTGCATATACGGTACGCAGGGCAGCCACTTATCCGTGAGCAACAGGCGCACGAGCGGTTCGGCGCAGACGGCAAGTCCGGCCATCATTGGCATCATTATATATGTGCTGGTCTTTATCGCACGGCGGGTCATATCGCGCACGGCCTCTTTGGAGTCCTGCTCCGCGGAGAGGACGGGAAGAAGGACGCTGTCAATAGAGGAGTTGATGTTCTCAACCACAAGGAGCGGGAGCTGGTCGGCCTTGTTATAATAAGCAAGATCCGAGGAGGTATACTTGAGGCCGACAACGACCTGATATAGCTTGAGATATACCGTGTAAAGCAGTGCGGAGGCGAGGAGCTTCCAGCCGTAGGACACGAGCCCGCCGAGACG
>CAZFCH010000201.1:0-1924 GCA_964517445.1 uncultured Oscillospiraceae bacterium
TGGGCGTAGTCTCCCAGTCGGGGAAGCGCAGATCAACAAACCACTCCTTATACAGCCGCTGCGCCGCCTCCTCCAAAAGCTTGATTTGCCGCCGGTTGTTCTCAATGAGGTCGTCGTAGGCGGAGAGGACGGAAGCGATGCGGTGTTGAATGTCAAGCGTTGGAAGCTCTATCTCCAAATTCCTGATAGTCGGCAAATTCACGTGTGCTACTGTTGAGCCATTTGCTGTTCCCGTAAGCCCATATTGCTGTTGCGGAGCCAGCAAATAATATGTTAGGTAATCGGGATCAACTATTGATTTGTTGGGGCGTATCAATACAGTTCTTTGCCCTAAGCAAACCTTTTCACCATTTTTTATTATTGCGACATTTCCAGCAGGTGCCTCTCGTGCAAAAATTAGATCATCGTCTTGAGGGACGGCACGTGCGTTTCTCTGGTTATAAATTCGCTCGTTTACACGATGAACATTCTCAAGGATGAGACGACCTTTACCGACGTTTGGAGTCCTGATTAAAGGATATCCCTTACCTTCATCTGCTGCCGTTGAGTGGGGGCAATCAACAATAAACTCACAAGCTTCATGTAGCTTCATTGGTTATCCCCCTTGAGTTTCTGATACTGTTTTTTCCAAGCCCTTGAAGGCTTGCGGCAAATCCCATCGTCAGAAGCAAAAGCACAAACTCCAGTCAATCCATTATTCGCACATATATCTGGATTATTTGCTCTGCAACCATATGTTTCTGTTTCCTTGTCCTTCTCGTCAAGCGGTGCCGAAAAAGGTACTTTCAGTTCGTATTTCATAGCCCCATCTCCTTCATGTTCTTCGAGATGGTATCCATGAGCGTGTTGCAAGCAGCTTGGAGTGTGAGAAGTTCCGCGTGAATTTCCGCCATGCGCTCGGCAAAGTCCACACCGTCATCCGCCACAGGCGCTACACCCACATACGCGCCGGGCGTGAGGCTGAAGCCCTTTTCCTTGACCTCAGAAAGATCGGCAATTTTGCAAAGGCCCAGAATGTCGGCGTATTCGCCCTCACCAAACTTTTCATAGAGCCACTCGGCGTCTTTTGCAACGGTCAGCGCATCACCCAGCCACGCGAGGATCCCGTCATACTTCGCCTGCACGGCCTTCTTCTCTTTCTTGTCCTCTTTCTTGTCCGCCGCGTCTACAGCTTTTTTCGCCTCGGCGCGGATGGCCTGCATGGTATCCTTCAGATTTTCCACGGCAACCGCGAAAGACGATGCACAGATGCTGCTCTTAAACTCCGGCCGTTCCTCGGCAAACGCGGTCAGCGTGTCCCTGTATTCCTTCAGGAGCGCTTTATATTTCTCGGTTTCGCCGCGATAGAGCCACACAATGGCGTTGAGATTCTTGAGCTGCCAATCGCTCCACTCATTGAGTGTGCGGTCTACCACGGTGTAGTAGTTCCGAGCGTCGATAAAGAGCACCTTGTCCCGCAGTTCCTCTTTCTTGCCTTTGTCGAAGAACCACAGGGAGCAGGGCAGGCTTTTGGTGTAGAAAAAGTTGTTGCCCACGCTGACCATCACGTCCACATGGCCGGTCTCCACCAGCTGCTGACGGATGTCCCGGTCCTTTCCGGAACTGTCGGTCGCGGATGAGGCCATGACAAAGCCTGCGCGCCCGTGCTCATTCAGATAGGAGTAGAAGTAGGAGATCCACAGGTAATTGGCGTTGCCGAACTCCTTGTTTTTGTTGATGCTTGGCAGACCGAAAGGAAGCCGACCTGCGCTCTGGGCAGACTCAGAATTCACTTTATCGACGTTAAATGGTGGGTTAGCCATCACGTAGTCACAGCATCCGGCAAGGTTATGTGCATCGTGATAGAAGGTGTTTGCTTCATCGCCGGATTTGATGATGCCGTTGAGGCCGTGAACAGCCATGTTCATAAGGCACAGCTGCGCAT
>CAZFCH010000202.1:0-1903 GCA_964517445.1 uncultured Oscillospiraceae bacterium
GAAGGCGAGCACGGTTATACGAAGTACGGCGATTGGGCGGGCGATCCGTACGCGCAATGGTGTGCTGAATTCCTGTGCTGGTGCGTTGATCAGGTGGATCAGCAGCATGGCACATCACTGCTCAAGAACAAGTATCCGCTCTATTCCGGGCAAAACACCGGTCGCAACTGGTTCATCAAGCAGGGGCGGTACGTGACACGCAACGGCAATCTGGAGGACTGGGGTTATCAGTGGCTCAAGGATGACGATACGTACATCACAACCGGAACATACATCCCGCAGCCCGGCGACTGGGTGTTCTTCACGTGGACAAGCACGACGGACACCGACCATGTGGCGATGGTGGAGTATTGCTCGCAGGATGAGGAAGGCAACATCACCGTGCACGTCATCGAGGGCAACACGCCGACATCCGTCAAGCGGACAGAATACGCGTTGACCTACAACCGCATCTTAGGGTACGGCACGGTGCATGACGTGGCGGACTGGACGATGCGCAGCGGCAACAGCGGTCAGAAGGTGCTGGAGTTGCAGCAGAAGCTGGCTTATCTGGGTTTCCTTGCCGAGGACAAAATGGATGGCGTATATGGCGCATCGACGGTCGAAGCGGTGAAAAGCTACCAGACGAAGCAGGGGTTGAAGGCACTTGGTATCGCGAACATGGCGACACAGAAGGCACTGAACGAGGAATATCGCCTGCTGCAGTACACCGACCCGAATGTATGGTCAGGCGTACAGGACGATGATGAGGAAGATTCCCTCGATTTTTGACGCGATAAAGGAGCATTTGAACATGACAGATCCGATATTTGTCTGCGGACATCGCAATTCCGATACGGATTCGGTTGTGTCCGCGATGGCGTATGCTGCGCTGAACAACGCGCTTGGCGAAAACGGCTATGTTGCGGCGATGCAGGGCGCCCCGAATGACGAGACGCAGTTCCTGCTGGATCGCTTCGGCTTTACCGCACCTTCGGTGCTGACGAACGTGCGGACGCAGGTGCGCGACATCGACTTCGACCGTCCGCCGACGCTGGGGACAAACGTGCCCATCAGCCACGCGTGGGAGGTGCTGCGCGCGGATGAGAACCTGTCCGCCGTGCCTGTCACAAACGAGGACGGCACGCTCTACGGTATGCTGACCGCAGGCGGCATCGCCGAGAAGGACATGGAGAGCATCTTTAAGCCGGAAATCAGTGACGTACCGATCTTCAACCTGCTGTCGGCACTCGAAGGGCACATCATCAACAATGAGGAGGACGCGTTTGACACGATTTCCGGCGAGGTGGTTATTGCGCTCCCGACACCGGGTGAATGTCTGCGTGGCGTCAGCAGCGGCAGTGTCATCATCTGCGGACAGCAGGAGGACGTTGTCGACAAGGCACTGGAAATCGGTGCATCGTGCGTCATCATCTGTCAAGGCTCGATGCCGGAAAAGTACCGCGGCATCTCCAGCAAAACATGCATCATCATGACGCCGCATGACGCCTACCGCGCCGCACGCATGATTTATCAGGCGATTCCGGTGAAGCGCATCGCCCAACATACAGGCGTAGTGTTCTTTCACCTGAATGACTTCATCGATGATGTGCGCGATGCCGTGCTGCAAAGCCGCTACCGCTCCTATCCGGTGCTGGATGAGAATGAGAAGGTTGTCGGCACCCTGAGCCGCTATCACCTGCTGCGTCCGCGGAGAAAGCGCGTCGTGCTCGTTGACCACAACGAGATGATCCAGTCGATTCCGGGGCTTGAGCAGGCGGAGATCGTCGCCATCATCGACCATCACCGCTTGGCGGACATTCAGACCGGCGGACCCGTGTTCATGCGTAATGAGCCGGTCGGGTCGACAACGACCATTGTCGCGACGATGTATCAGGAACGCGGTCTGCAGCCGTCGGAAAAA
>CAZFCH010000203.1:0-1898 GCA_964517445.1 uncultured Oscillospiraceae bacterium
CTCTTTCTCTTGTTTCAAGCTTCTTCCAAGGTCACCCCTTTTATTTCATCGGCCTCAAGATTCTTCTTGAGCATCTCGGCATCATTTCGTTCTGATATATTCGTCCCGATAAAATAAAAGGGGTGACCTTGGTTGAAGCTTGAAACAAGAGAAAGAGCGGGGCTTATTGTCATGCTGGCGCTGCTGCTGGCCTGCGCGCTGCTCCTGCTCACGGTTCTTGATATGCCGGAGCTGTTCGTGGTAACTGCCGACCCGGACCCTGAGCCCGCGGAGCTTGCCGCAACGCCCGAGCCTACACCGGAGCCCACCCCGACGCCCGAACCCACTCCGCAGCTGCGGGAGCGCACGGAGCTTCTCACGCTCGTCAACCCCTGGCACGAACTGCCCGAGGACTGGGAGACGGAGCTTCAGCTCGTCAATGATGACGGAGAGGAGTGGCAGTATGTGGACGTGCGCTGCGCCGATGATCTCCTGCAGATGATTGCCGACTGTGCCGCCGCAGGAAATGACCCGTACATATGCTCCGGCTACCGCACCATGGAAAAGCAGCAGTACCTCTTCAATAATAAGATCGCCCGCCTTGTCGCCGCCGGAACCGATCCGGAGGAAGCGCCCGAGATCGCGGCGCAGTCTGTCGCCATCCCCGGCACGAGCGAGCATCAGCTCGGCCTTGCCGCGGACATCATCGACCTCAACTACCCCTACCTCGACGAAGGCCAGGAGCAGACCTCGACGCAGAAATGGCTCATGGAGAACTCCTGGAAGTACGGCTTCATCCTGCGCTACCCGAACGGCAGCAGCGACATTACCGGCATCATCTATGAGCCCTGGCACTACCGCTATGTCGGCTACGACGCCGCCAAGGAGATATACGACCTCGGCGTGACGCTCGAGGAATATCTTGATATGTTCTACGAACCGCTGGATTGAGCGGCGTTTACTTGAAAAGTGCCGCGCCGTGTGGTACTATATTAAATTGTCAATATTCATTTCTTCTGAAAGGGCTTTACGGAATGGAAGTTGCTGCTGTCGAAGGAAAAAAGAAAAACACATATAGCATCCGCTCAGGCGCGCTCATCGCCTTTGCGCTGTGCTTCACGCTTTTTGTCTATGCCCCGTATGAGCTGTATGTGACAAATCAGCTTGAGTTCTGGTTCACGGCCGGCCAGATGCTCCCGTATGTGCTGGGGCTCTTTGCCGCCGCCTTCCTCGCCATCCTTCTGGTGCTCTATATTGCCCGCCGGATAAACGAAAAGCTCTATAACTTCGCGAGCATCGCCTGCCTCGTCGTGCTTATCTGCAGCTGGGTGCAGGGCAGCTTCCTCGTGTGGGATCTCCCCGCCATGGACGGCAAGTCCGTGGACTGGGGCAGCTACCCCGTTGACCGCATCTGCTCCATAGCCCTGTGGGTCATCGTGATTGCCGCGGCGCTGCTGCTGGCAAAGAAGCTCGGCGGCAGCCGCCTCGTGAAGTACGGCACCTACGCCGCCCTCGCCGTCGCCCTTATTCTTGCCATCACTCTCGGCACCGTCTTCATGACAACCGAGCTTTCGGATAAAAGCCGCTCTCTCATCGCCACGGACGAAGATATGTTCGCCTATTCCGAGGACGAGAATCTCCTGATAGTCGTCCTCGACGCCGTGGATTCCACCGCCTTCGAGCAGTCCATGGCGCGCGACGAGCATTACAGCGAGATCTTCAGCGACTTCACCTATTTCAGAAACACCGTCGGCGGCTACCCGTACTCGCAGCTGTCGATACCCCTTATCCTGACCGGCCGGTGGTACGAAGCGCAGCAGTCCTTTGCCGACTATGAGCGCGAAGCATATGCGTCCTCACCGCTTCTGGAGCGCCTCGATCAGGAGGGCTACCGCAAGGGCCTGTATCTGTACGACGGC
>CAZFCH010000204.1:0-1859 GCA_964517445.1 uncultured Oscillospiraceae bacterium
TGCAAATCGTCCGACGGCTCGCCGTGCTTGAACCGCCTGCGAAAATCGCGAATCGTGTCCGCTTGCTCGGCGCACACACGCTTCCAAGCCTCGGCGCAGGTCAGCGTTTTGAAATTGCTTGCCGGTCTGTGTGGTTGTAGCGTCAGCCAGCAGTACAGGTTGTCGGGGACGTTCATCCGCTCGCGATCCGCCTGTGCCTCACCGCAGCTCTCGCAGATCCAGATCTCCGAAATCCGGCTTCGCACGTTGGCTTCCAGCGGCTTTTTCATGATGTCCCTGTTGCAACGCGGGCAGCGTGTGTACGTGCCCGCCAACTGCTTCGCTTGCAAATCTGCGAAACGCTCAAGAATCCTGCTCATGTTCGTCCTCCTTGTCCGTCGTCCTGCGGTACTTCGCCGCGTGTGCTTTCTGCTGCTCGCGCGTCTTGAAAGCTGCCGCGCCTTGCAAATGCTGGAGCAGCAACCGGCGACTCGCCTTGAAATCAGCGCCGCCCATGCCAATCTGCGTCAGCCACATGTAGCAATAATACTTCGTCGACTCGCCATCCGGTGTGACGCGCTTTGCGCCGACCGCGTGTGCCTTCTTTGCCGCCTGAAACGCCTGCCGAATCAAGTCACACCAGGCATTCCACGAAACGTTCCGGCGCATGTCGCTTTCGAGGGTAACCACCAACCCTTCCGGCTGAAGCTCGATACCCGACAGCTTGTTGAACTGCTTTTCGGTTGTAAGCAGTTCAGAAATCTGCTCGAGGCTGTCCGGCTTCGCGTCCGTCAGGCATGTCACCACCTCCGCGTCAATCCGCAGGGAATTGCAGCGCGTCATGGCAGCGATGAGGTCTTGGCGCGCGTACAGCATGCGCAGGAACTTCACCAGTGTTTCATGCGTCAGTTCGTTTGTCGGCAGGTTGATTTGCACTGTGAATGCACCATCTTCGAGTTCCTGTGCATCGAATGCGCTGGAAGCTCTTGAATCGTCCGGCGTCTCTTCGGTGATGAAACCGTGCCGCAGCAGGAAGTCGTGAATCTGCGTGAAGTCCTCGCCGTGGATGGCGCCGTTCTTGTCGATGGTGTACGCGCCGACTTGGTACGCGCAGCTCGGTACACCGAGGTAACGCATGGGCTCGTGAAGCTCTTCAGCGAGCATCTGTGCCAGCTCCTTGCGGTTGGTCGTGTGGGTTTCAATCGTCATGGGCATGTCCTCCTTCCTTGGGTAGTGACATGTTTGCTCTGAATGCGCAGAAAGTCAAGCACTTTTTCGCAGGATGTGTGCCAGCCCGCGCATTGCGCCGTCAACGTCGCCGGCAAGCGCCTGACCACGGAGGGTTAGCAGTATCTGCTTTGGAATCAAGTGACGGTAACGGCGGAGTGTGTGCAGGAATTAACAGCACACTGGAAGGATAATCCGCTGCAGTGACGAATATATATAGTGAAAAAATAACACCTGAATTTAAGGAGGGCTCATCATGAAACATTTTTTTAAATACGTCTTTGTTTTTTTGTCATGCTGCATGGCCTTTTACTTTTCTTTATGCGAGTTCACTTTAGCTGATCAGAACTATAATTGCGATTGTACGACCACATGTGGTGACTATCTTGGTACAAACTATATTTACGAGAATGAGATAAAAGACTTATTATATGTGCTAGGTGACAAAATGATCCAGCAGGTCATTAACGGCGAAGTTTAACCATGGGCTTTACTCACGATGGAGGATAGTGCAACGCTGGGGAGCAACATGAGCGCCTCGTGAGGTTTGCCGGGGCGATGCGAAAGTATTGCTCTTTTTTGTGCCATTATATATCGTCTCTGCTCAGACATTATGCTGTCGGCAGGCATGTCATCTTAGTCCGGCTGCTTTG
>CAZFCH010000205.1:0-1847 GCA_964517445.1 uncultured Oscillospiraceae bacterium
CCGCAGCATGAGATTGAAAACATCGCAAGGATCCTGCTGCCGGACATTCTTGCCTATTATGAAAGCGAAGAAGGTCAACGGGAATTTGCCGCGTGGAAAGCGGCACAGGATACAGCAGGCAAAGACAGCAGCGACGAAAAAATCGCCTGAAGATAGAGCGGAGAGGAGCAGTTCTCAGCCTCTCCCCTTTGTCGTATGCAGTTTATGTTTTCTTCGGTTTCCTTGGTCCTCGCGGTTTCGACGTTGGGCGCTTGACCACACCGTTTCGGAAGTGCGTATCTTCAAAACGCTCAAAGAAAACAAATAATCCGAACCCATCTCCTATCAAGAAGATTTGGTTCGGATTATTTTTGTCTGTGTAAGCAACCACAAGTTAATACAATGAACAACCTAACCCTGAGATTGTTCACCACGTAACCGCGGACAGCACGATTTGATATTTGCTCCATCTTGCATCGCGCTGGCTCTCGAAAGATTATGCAACATATAAACGCTGTGAACAATACTGAGCTGTTCTTTACGTTCGTTTGGAGCTCAATTGTCAGTTAGTCGCGGACAACGACGGAGATGCCGTTTGGAATGACCGTCAGGCTGTGCTTACCCATGTTGTGTGCAAGCTCAAGCGCGGCTTCAAGCGTCGGCGCGTAGGTCATCTTCATCTCCTCAATCATGTTCTTCATCTCCGGGCGGGAGACGAATATGACCGGGTGATGTATGAGTATGCGCGCGAGGATCTGGCTCTCCCACTGGTCGGGTACAGTCTTATCCTGCGGCGTTGCCATGAACTCGTCATAGAGCGCAGCGGCGCTTTCGCAGTTTTTCAGCGATTTATAGAAGCCCTCGCCGCCATGGCCATCGGCGCACTCAGCACACATTATTATAACGCCGCCCTCATTGCAGGTAGCCTCCGCTGCTGTCATTCCCTTTACACACTGGTAAAGGTTCTGATCCAGCGGCGCACCGCCGTTCGATGAAATAACTATGTCCGCCCACTTGGGCTTTGCCTGGCAGTAGCCCAGCAGGAAATCGCAGCCGCGGCGGTGCGCGGTCAGATAATTGCCTGCAAAGGCAGCAACCGTTTTCTTGTCCTCATCAATCACAACGTTGACGATGTACGCAAGCTTTGCCATCTCGGCAGCTGCAATCATATCCTTGTGGATGGGGTTGCCGTCAAGGATGCCGGTGCGGGAATACGGACTGTCGATGAACTTGGAGCAATGGTTGCCGAGCACCGTCACCTGATCGGACACACCGGGCAGGACGCTCTTGCGTCCGCCGGAGAAACCCGCGAAGAAATGCGGCTCAATAAACCCCTCGGCTACCAGCAGCTCAGTCTCGACCGCAAGGCGATCAATGACCAGAGGCGCGCCGGAGGGCAGGATACCAATCTGGACATTTGCGTCCTTATCGCGGCAGTCATGCACAACTATCCTGCACTCGTCCATTATCTCCCGACCGAGCTTTGCTTCCAGCTCCTCTGTCGAGGTCAGGCGATGAAAGCCCGTGGCGACAAGCAAAGTGACCTCTATATCCGGACTGCCTGCTCTCAGCTCGCGCAGCATATTCGGGATTATATCCCTGCTCGGCACCGGGCGCGTGTGGTCGGAAATGATGATAACGCAGTTCTTTTTGCCCTTGGCAAGCTCGCAGAGCCGGGGACTGTCGATGGGATTTTCCATCGCGGCGCGGACAATATCGCTGCCGCTGCCTGTGGCCTTAAGCTCGCCGATACGGCTGGTGAGCACGTCCGCTCCCTGCTCGTCAAAATCTATATGGGTTCTCCCGTAAGGAATATGTACCATTTTTATACCTCTCTGAGCCGGTGGTCACTCGGCCGCTTATTATCT
>CAZFCH010000206.1:0-1778 GCA_964517445.1 uncultured Oscillospiraceae bacterium
CGTATGTACCGCATCAACAAGCGCACCAGCCACATCATGATCGCTGTGGCTGAGAGAGACTAAGGGAAGGAGGCAGAATTATGGGACAGAAAGTTAATCCCCATGGCCTGCGTGTAGGCGTTATTAAAGACTGGGATTCCAGATGGTACGCAAGAGAAGATAAAGTCGGCGATCTGATCGTCGAGGACTATAAGATCCGCCAGTACCTCAAAAAGGCCCTCTATTCCGCCGGTGTCCCCACCATCGAGATAGAGCGCGACAGCACTAAGGTTCGCATCTATATCCACTGCTCCAGACCCGGTGTCGTCATCGGCAAGGGCGGCGCGGAGATAGAGCGCCTGCGCCTCGAAGTAGAGAAGCTCATCGGCAAGCCCGTTGCTCTCTCCATCGTTGAGGTTCGCACCCCCGATACCAATGCTCAGCTCGTCGCTGAGAACATTGCCCAGCAGCTCGAAAAGCGCATCGGCTTCCGCCGCGCGATGAAGAACGCCATGGGCCGCGCCATGAGAATGGGCGCACGCGGCATCAAGGTCAAGTGCGGCGGCCGTCTGGGCGGCGCTGAGATCGCAAGATCCGAGTGCTACCACGAGGGTACCATTCCTCTTCAGACCATCCGTGCTGACATTGACTACGGCTTCGCAGAGGCCAACACCACTTACGGCCGTATCGGCGTAAAGGTTTGGATCTACAAAGGCGAGGTCCTTTCTCAGAGCCTGCGCACCACCCCGCGCACCATGGATCTGAACAAGCCCGCAGGAGAGCGTCGCCGCAGAGATGACCGCCGTCAGGGCGACCGTCGTCAGGGCGGCTACAACCGTGACAACCGCAACAACGGCGAGCGCCGTCAGGGCGGTTACGGCAACAGACCCGCAGGCCAGGGCGGCTACAACCGCGGCCCGCGTCCGGCTGCTCCCGCTAAGGAAGGAGGCAACAACTAATGTTAATGCCCAAGAGAGTTAAGTACCGCAGAGTACAGCGCGGCCGCATGAAAGGCAAAGCCACTCGCGGCAACCTCGTAACCTACGGTGAATTCGGCCTCGTGGCTCAGGAGCCCGGCTGGATTAAGTCCAATCAGATCGAAGCAGCCCGTATCGCCATGACCCGTTACACCAAGCGTGGCGGTCAGGTCTGGATCAAGATCTTCCCCGACAAGCCCGTTACCGCAAAGCCGGCTGAGACCCGTATGGGTTCCGGTAAAGGCTCCCCCGAGTACTGGGTTGCAGTCGTCAAGCCCGGCAGAGTGATGTTTGAGATCGCAGGCGTTCCCGAAGAGACCGCCCGTGAGGCTCTCCGCCTTGCCAGCCACAAACTGCCCATCAAGACCAAGATAGTCAAGAAGGGCAACGAGTCTGAGAACGGTGGTGAATAAGATGAAGGCAAACGAAATACGCTCCATGTCCGTCGAAGAGCTTCAGACCAAGCTCGCCGACCTCAAGAAGGATCTGTTCATGCTTCGTATGCAGCACGCTACCAATCATCTTGACAATCCCACCAAGATCTCCGCTACCCGCCGTGACATCGCTCGCGTCAAGACCGTCCTGCGCGAGAAGCAGAATTGAGGAGGTAAGGTATTATGAACGAAGAAAGAACTACTTCCCGTAAGACCCGCGTTGGTAAGGTCGTATCTGACAAGATGGACAAGACCGTGGTCGTCATCGTTGAGGACCGCGTTGCCCACAAGACCTACAAGAAGATCATTGGACGTACCTATCGTCTGAAGGCGCACGACGAGAACAACGAGTGCGGCGTCGGCGATATCGTCCGCGTGATGGAGACCC
>CAZFCH010000207.1:0-1766 GCA_964517445.1 uncultured Oscillospiraceae bacterium
GAGCACTTGCTCATCAGGGCATTGCCGAAAAAGAGACCGAGCTCTCGTTCCTTCGGGTCGGCATCGTTCATGAACTGTGGAAACAGCAGGTGCGGTGCGATGGGAATGTATCCGGCGCCTACCGCGTACCGGCTGTATTTGCGAGCGGCCTCAATGTTGCGGTCTGTATCTCCGGCAAAGGGAGAGCAGATATAAACGATGGGCCGAAATGCGCGAAGGGCGCGTTCTTCCTGTGCTATGGCACTCATGGCTTCATACGCTGTCGGGTCGTAGTAGCCCTCGCTGTTGAATTTATCGATACTCACTTTGGAGCCTCCTTCCTCGGATGGGCTTTCACGTCCATCACTGATACACAATGGAGATGAAAGCCCGCCTTTGACGAAACAAATCAGTCTTTTTTATAAAAATCACATTCATAACCGTCAGCCCGGAGCAGCAGACCTTTTGCCCAAGGCGGTGTCCGGCCCATCTGTTCACAAACGGCAGAGAGGGACATCCTTGGGTCAGCCTCAATGACCAGCTCGTCGTGAATGTGCATGACAATGTTGCAGCAACGGAGCGTCTTCATGGCGTAGCACAAAATGTCACGGGAAGTGGCTTGCACGATGTTTTCCACGAACTTCGGTCCGTAAGAGTCCAGTCGCTCCCATTTCTTTGTACCGCCGACGCCTTCATAGGTGATACAGTCGCCGCCAAACTTGTTCTCACCGATACGCGGCTTCACATAGGCAAGGCGTCTGCCGGAGGGCAGAGTGATAAACAACATCCCGCTCTTGCAGGTGAATGCAATACCGTGAGTTTCTGTCGTGCGCTTGAGCCGGACCGCTTCCATTACAGCTTTGTCCACATCCCACCACAGCTTTGTGATGTTCGGATTGGACTGCCGCCATGCGTCTACCAGCGGCGGGAGCTCGTTCTCCTGAAGCCCCATTTCAATAGCGCCCATAGCCTTGAGCGCACCAACGGAGCCGCCATAGCCGAGGGCCAATTCTGCGATTTTGCCTTTTTGCCGCAGATGGCCATTGATACCGTGCTTTTCGACCGGCACCTTAAACATCTGACTGGCACTGGCACAGTAGATATCTTTACCGGCGGCAAAGACCTCCTGACGCCACTTCTCACCGGCGAGCCATGCAATAACGCGGGCTTCGATTGCAGAAAAATCCGCGACGATAAACTTCGCACCGGGCCTTGGTACGAAAGCAGTGCGGATGAGCTGTGAAAGCGTATCCGGTACATCTTCGTATAAAAGCTCCACGGCCTCAAAGTCACCGGACCGCACAAGGGAGCGGGCCTCTGCCAAGTCCTCCAGGTGATTCTGAGGCAGATTTTGCATCTGAATTAAGCGCCCGGCCCATCGTCCGGTACGGTTGGCACCATAAAACTGAAACATACCTCTGGCCCGGTTATCCGAGCAGACGCAGGTTTCCATCGTCTGATATTTTTTGACAGAGGATTTTGCAAGCTGCTGGCGCAGTGTAAGGACCTCTTGCAGTTCTTCCGGCGCTGTCTTTATGAGCTCAGCTACGGCCTTCTTGCCAAGGGTATCTGTTTCCAGACCGTTCTCCGAGAGCCACGCTTTCATCTGCTGGACACTGTTGGGGTTTTCCAGCGCAGTAATATCCTTCATGGCTTCCGTCAGCTCAGAGCGGGAGCGGCCGTCCATTTCTATGGCTTTGCGTACCAGCGTCAGGTCCAGCATGACACCACGGTCATTGATCTGCTGGTCGATGTGATACTCGTCCCAGACGAAATCCGGCACCGGG
>CAZFCH010000208.1:0-1688 GCA_964517445.1 uncultured Oscillospiraceae bacterium
GGCACGCATCAGCGTCCACGCCGGCAAGGGCGGGGACGGAGCTGTTGCGTTCCATCGCGAGAAGTACGTCGCGGCCGGCGGTCCCGACGGGGGCGACGGCGGGCGCGGCGGCAACGTTGTTTTTGTTGTTGACGATAATATGTCCACGCTGATGGACTTCAGATATAAACGCAAGTACACTGCCGGCAACGGCATGAACGGCCAGGGCAAGCGCTGCTATGGCAAGGACGGGGAGACTCTGTATATCAAGGTCCCCCGCGGAACGATAGTGCGCGATACCGAAACCGGCGCGATTATGCACGACATGTCCACCGGTGAAGACTGGGTCGCCGCCAAAGGCGGGCGCGGCGGCTGGGGCAATATGCACTTTGCCACACCGACACGCCAGGTGCCGCGTTTTGCAAAGCCGGGTCTGCCCGGCGAGAGCCATGATATCACGCTTGAACTCAAGCTTCTTGCGGACGTCGGCCTTGTCGGCTTCCCGAACGTCGGAAAGTCTACGCTCCTGTCTGTCGTCAGCAAGGCGCATCCCAAGATTGCAAACTACCACTTCACCACCCTCTTCCCAAATCTTGGCGTCGTGTATGTGGATGAAGGCGTATCTTTTGTCATGGCGGATATCCCCGGTATCATCGAGGGCGCATCCGAGGGCGCCGGGCTTGGCCACGATTTCCTGCGGCATATCGACCGCTGCCGTCTGCTTGTGCATCTGGTAGACGTTTCCGGCAGCGAAGGGCGTGACCCGGTCGAGGACTTTGACGCGATAAATGCGGAGCTGCGCGAGTACAGCCCCGAGCTTGCCGAGCGTCCGCAGATCGTCGTCGGCAATAAGTGCGACCTTCTCGGTGACGACCGCGAGAACATTGACCGGCTCAAGGCGCACGTCGAGGAGCTGGGGTATCAGTTTTTCGAGATGAGCGCCGTTTCACATCAGGGCACTCATGAGCTTGTCAAAGAGTGCGCGCACAGGTTATCCGAGCTTCCGCCGATATCGAGCTATGAGGCAGACTATGTGAAGCCCGAACCCAAGGTCGATACCTCGGGCGAGCTGACAATAGAGAAGTTTGACGATATGTGGCTTGTCGAAGGCCCGTGGCTCCAGCGCCTTGTGGCGACGGTTAACTTCAGCGACTATGAGAGCCGCATGTACTTTGACCGCGTCCTGCGCGAGGCAGGAGTGTTCAAACGCATGGAGGAAATGGGCGTCAGAGACGGGGACACCGTCAGCATGTATGACCTGATGTTCGAGTATCAGGACTGATGAGCGAGAAAAAACGCAGAGTTTTAAGCACGGTGCTTATCTGCCTGTGCATCGCAACGGTTGCTTTCATCTGGGGAAACTCGATGCTCGGCAGCAAGGCGTCAAGCAATGTGAGTAATTCCGTGCTTGACGCACTCGAGCCGATAATCAGACGATTCGGCATAGTGAGCGAGAACGACCTGCTGCTCAGAAAGCTTGCCCATTTCACGGAGTTTGCCGCCTTAGGCGCGGAACTTCTGTTCCTTGCCGCAGTGAACAGAAAGTCCGGATTTCAGACGGCGTCAAACTGTGCCTTCGCATCATTGCTGGTTGCGCTCACGGATGAGACGATACAGCTTATAAGCGGGCGCAACTCGCAGGTTCTCGACGTGCTGCTGGATTTTTCCGGAGCATTAACCGGCATCCTTATCGCGTGGCTCATCTGCCG
>CAZFCH010000209.1:0-1684 GCA_964517445.1 uncultured Oscillospiraceae bacterium
CAATATAATCTGTCATTCTGCAGTACACACGCCATCGTCGTTCCCTTGACACTTTCCACTTCCTGTGGTATCTTTGTAATAGCCAGAAAATATTTTTCAGTATCGTGCTGCCGGTTTTTCGGGGGAGAATTCGGCAACATTTGTTGCGTATGGATACGCAACCAGTGTCTCTGTCATGCTTCCCCTCAAGGGTTGGCATGATGTATTTCTTTGCAATGCATCAGAAATCAATTACAAACAATAAGAAGAGGAAGGTTGAAAGCGATGAAGTTTTCCAGCAAAGTCGAAAAATGCGGCCAGTCCCCTATGCGTAAGTTCCATCCCTATGCGGTTGCTGCCAAGGCACGCGGCATCAAGGTCTATCATCTGAACATCGGCCAGCCTGATGTGCAGACTCCTCCCGCTTTTTTTGAGGCCATCCGCAAATTCGAGCAGCCCGTTCTGGAGTACGCTCCCTCTCCCGGTATTCCCGAGCTGATCGATGCCATCCAGGGCTACTACGACAAGCTCGACATGCATTTCGACAAGAGCGAAATCTACATCACCACCGGCGGCAGTGAGGCTCTTTCCATCACGCTCCAGTGTATCCTTGATGATGGGGACGAAATTCTCATTCCCGAGCCGTTCTATCCCAACTACAACACCATGGTACGCACCTGCGGTGCATCCATCACCCCCATTCCCACCTGCCCCGAGGAAGGCTATCACTACGCTGACCGCGAGAAGATTGAATCCCGTATCAACGAGCATACCCGTGCGATCATGGTCACCAATCCCGGCAACCCCACCGGCGTGGTGCTGACCGACGATGAAATGAAGATGATCGTCGATATTGCCAAGAAGCACAACCTGTTCCTCATCGGTGATGAGGCCTACCGTGAATTCGTCTACGGTGGTGAGCCCCTGCAGTCCTTCGGCTCCTATGCAGCAGAAGCACCCGAGAACATCGTAGTCATCGACACTGTCTCCAAGCGTTTCTCCGCCTGCGGCGCCCGTATCGGTTGCCTGATCACCAAGAACAAGGAACTGCTTGCCCACGCGCTCAAGTACTGCCAGTGCCGTCTGTCTGTTGCAACACTGGATCAGGTCGCCTCTGCGCACCTCTACACCGTTGGTCCCGAGTACTTTGCTGCAGTACGCGATGAGTACAAGAAACGCCGTGACACCCTCGTACGGAAGCTCAATGAGATCCCCGGCGTCATCTTCAAATGCCCGAAGGGTGCATTCTACCTGATGGCTGCTCTGCCTGTCGACAATGCCGACACCTTCCAGAAGTGGCTGCTGGAGGAATTCAACGATAACGGTGAGACCGTTATGTTTGCCCCCGGCGCCCCGATGTACGCCACTCCCGGCAAGGGTCTCAACGAAGTCCGTATGGCCTATGTGCTCGAAGCAGAAAAGATCGAGCGTGCCATGGATATCCTCAAGAAGGCCATTGAGGTCTACAACGCAAGATAATCAAAATTCCATCTTCATAAAAATCAGTGGAGATTGCCCAAAAAGCAATCTCCACTGATTTTTTAGGCAGCACCGCATAAAGGGGCAAAAGATCCGGCGAGGGCCGCAGACGAATTGTGTGGTGCTGACTTAAAGTTTTCCGACCATGGGGCTGGGCAAATGCAGGTTTTTTTCCTGCAGGAACTGCCCTGTCATATTGGGACAATTCAGGATTTTAGACATCCTG
>CAZFCH010000210.1:0-1669 GCA_964517445.1 uncultured Oscillospiraceae bacterium
TCACCGTGCGCGATTACGGTCACGGCATCCCCGAAGGCGAGCTTCCGCACGTCAAGGAAAAGTTCTACAAGGGCAGTTCCAAGAACCGCGGTACCGGCATCGGTCTTTCCGTGTGCGATGAAATTGTCACCCGCCACGGCGGCAAGCTCGATATAGACAACGCCCCCGGCGGCGGCTGCGTCGTCTCCGTCAGTCTACCGATGAGCACCTGATATCTTTCCCAACTGCACTTACAAAGGAGAACCCCAAATTGAAAAACAGCAAATCCAGCGGTTTCCGCACTTCCATAGGCGGGCAGGCGCTCATTGAGGGCATCCTCATGCGCGGCCCGAAAAAGCAGGCCATCGTCTGCCGCACAAATGACGGTCTTGTTGAAAAGACCGAAGAGCTCAAATTTATAAAGGACAAGTACCCCATCCTCGGCTGGCCGCTCATCCGCGGATGTGCCATATTTCTTGACTCCATGGTAAAGGGTATGCAGGCGCTGACATATTCGGCAAGCCTCGTCCCGATTGAGGAACAGGGCGAACCTGATAAGCTCGATAAATGGATAGAAGATCACTTCCCTGAGGACAAGGCACAAAATCTTATCATCGGCACGGCTGTCGTGCTCGGCATTGCGCTGTCCCTGTTTCTGTTCATCTTTCTGCCGGCAGCTATCGTCGGTCTGATAAAGCCCTTGACAGCAAGCTATTTTGTGCGTAATCTGTCAGAGGGTCTTGTGCGCGTCATCATCCTGCTTGTTTACATGAAGCTGTGCACCTGCGTGAGCGATGTGAAGCGTCTTTTCTCCTACCACGGTGCAGAGCATAAGACCATCTTCTGCTATGAGCACGGCAAGGAACTCACGGTCGATAATGTCCGCACGGAGTCACGCTTCCATCCCCGCTGCGGAACGAGCTTCCTGCTCGTCGTGGTTGTGGTCAGCATTCTTGTCAACTCCGTCGTTCGGCTTGACAACAGCTTTGCCCGCATGGGTTGTCACCTGCTGCTGCTTCCGATTGTCGTCGGGATAAGCTATGAGATAAACCGCTGGTGCGGTCTGCATGACAACTGGCTGTCCGCTGCGCTGTCGGCTCCCGGCAAGTGGCTGCAGCACCTGACCACGAACGAACCTGACGACTCGATGATAGAATGCGCGATTCGCGCGCTGGAGCTTGTCATCCCCGACGAAAAGGGCAGCGACGAGTGGGGGAAATAAATTTTTCAACAAAGTCCAAGGACAAAGCACGCGAGAGATTGAGAGGGCAAATTGAAGACATATAACGACATCTATCTGTCCACAAGGAACATACTGCGGCAGAACGGCGTTGAGGGCTACGCGCTCGAGGCGCGGATTCTTGTCGCCTGTGCTGCAGGCAAGACCGTGCAGCAGCTTCTGCGGGACATCAATTTATATACAACCGAGCAGGTGGAAAACACCGTGCTCGACTATACCGCCCGCCGTCTGCGCGGCGAGCCTGTCGCCTACATAACCGGCTCCTGGGAGTTCTACGGGCTCCCGATGACCGTGACGCCGGACGTGCTCATTCCCCGGATGGACACGGAGGTGCTCGTTGATGCGGTGAAGGAGTTTCTCACCGGGTACAAGATGGACGCGCGCGTGCTCGACCTGTGCTGCGGCAGCGGCTGCATCACCTGTGCTATCGGTCATGAGCTGCCCGCGACG
>CAZFCH010000211.1:0-1663 GCA_964517445.1 uncultured Oscillospiraceae bacterium
GAATGAACCATATGGATCTGCTGCAATTGCGATACTTCTGCACGGTTGCGGAAACGCTGAATATTTCAAAGTCCGCCAAAATTCACCATGTCTCCCAGTCCACCATGTCGCGCTCCATTTCCAATCTGGAGCAGGAGCTCGGCACGCTGCTGTTCAACCGGGTTGCCAATCAGATTTTTCTGACCGATCAGGGTTCCATTTTTCTTGAGGGAGCCAAGCAGAGCATCCTGTTTCTCGACTCGGCAGCCAACATGCTGAAAAGTCCGGACCTGCTGACAAGCGGAACCATCCGGCTTTATATCAAACATCCGAAGCTTACCACCATTGATGCCATCATTGCCTTCAAACGCAATTTCCCCAATGTCAGATTTCAGGTTTTCGATGATCTGGAAAGCTGCAGCGGCAGCTATGACCTGGGAATTGCCTCCAAGCCGCCTTCTTCCCTGGATACCGTCAGCAAGCACCTGATCCGGGAGCGCTATCAGCTGATCGTCTGGCCTGACCACCGCCTGGCGGACCGGGAATATGCCACCGTCGCAGATCTGAAGGACGAGGAGTTTGTTTTTTCCAATGAAAAAGCCAATGTTCTCCCCATTCTGAAGCCGCTTTGCCTGCAGAACGGCTTCCCACTGAATATCACCGTTTTCGACAACGATCTGTACAGCCTGCGGAAAATGATCATCAACAAGCTCTGCGTCACCGTCGGAACCCGGTGCTCCTGGAACGATCTCTACACCAAGGAAGTCCGGATGATACCCTTCCAGGAGGAAAGTCTCTACCGTGACACCTACATCTATACAGACAAGCGCCGTCTGACCACACCGATTGTCAAACGGTTCTACCTCTTCCTGAGTGAATATTTCCAGAAGCTGGCGCAGCAAGGAGATAACGTTCCTGCCTTATTATGACAGGACTGCCAAGGGCAGCCTCTCATGGGTCTGTAAGACCCATGAGAGGCTGCCCTGTTATACCACGCCACATATTTCGTCTGCGGCTTATTTTTCTTTCAGCAGTTCGGAAGCGCTTTATGCTTCTTTCTGCAAATCTGCAGCGTCTTCACAACAATTGTTGCCATCATCAACAGCCCCACGACGCCGCTTACCGGTTGCAGAATATTTACAAACTCTGAGAACGGAAGAACGCTTCCGAAGCAGATTCCGAATATGGTAAGGGCGACCACAAACACATGACTTTTTTTGCTGTTTTCATTTTTTTCAAAAATCACACGGTTGAGTGACCACAAAATTGCAGTGTAGGTCGTGAAAATTGCCACAAACAGAATCACGACATACGTCCAGCTCCCAGACGGCCAGAACGACCTTATCACCGCAACTGCCGGGAAAGGATACATTTCACCGGTCTCCGGATTCAGCACTGCGTCAAAATTCATCATAACAAGCACAAGCACCAACGCAATACAGACAAAATATGCTGCCGTACTCAGGACCGCCGAGCCAATTGCTTCTCCCGCTTTCTTGGAACGTTCCCCCAGAGAAAGGTAGAACAGGAAGCCCGGTACAATACAGAGTGTCCCATACAGGACCCCATCCAGCACCGGAGAATTCAATTCTGCCAGTTTGGGGAACAAGCTGAATGGGAACAGCGTAAACAGGTTCGCCTGCCAGATAATCCCCTCATCCACCATCTCGGTCACACCTGCCAC
>CAZFCH010000212.1:0-1660 GCA_964517445.1 uncultured Oscillospiraceae bacterium
CATAGTAAAAGAAGAAGGCTATGACTATAGCACGTTCAGTACAGAATCTAAAAAGACTATCGCATCCTGCGTCAGTATTGCTGCTTCAATCAAATCTGTTCTGTACACTCAGCTTCTTACAGATGACGGGCTGCTGACTGATGCTTCCGCTGGGGTTGTGATTAATGCGGAAGAATTTGTTAATAAGCTTGTGCTCTCAAAGCAGTAAACGTAATAGACCAAAAAAATTCCGGCTCCGTATTTATCGGAGCCGGGATTTTTGGGTTACAGGTGTTGATCTCTGTCTATCTTATCATAATGCTTGAGCATGAAGCCTTCCATAACACTGGTGAGCTTCATATCGAGATTGAAAAAGTAGACAACAAAGGTCACAACAAATATGCTGAGGGCTGCAATTAAAAGCTTTACTAAGATCTTTAAAGCCGCTTTTTTAACTTTTTCCATGATTTTAGCCTCCTGTTTTACCATGATTCCTCATCATGGAGGACTTCGAGTGACGGATCTACAGGCTCCTCACCCATAACGGTGCGCATATAGGTGTTGATCTGATCACGGACACCCTGACGGGAAACCACACGCGGGTCAAACAGATCGTGAGAGACCCAGACGAGGTTGATACCGAGATCGCGGGCGCGCTCCTCAAAGAGGCCATGCATGCCGTCGAGAGCTTTGCAGCTCATATGCTCCCAGAGAATAACCATGTCGGCATTGAACTCCTCAACAATCTCCCAGAGGTCGTCAAGCAGAACCTTGTAGCCGCCGTGGGTACGGTTGCGCATAATCATCTTTTCGGTAAGCATTGCAATGTCGTATATTGCCTGCTCGCGGTTTTCGGGGGTATCCTCTTCCGCTATCATCTTGGTGTTGTCCATGGAGAGCATATCGGTGAGCGGTACGATTCCCCAGCAGTTGAGCATCCAGACAAGCAGATCCATGTAATAATGAGACTGAACGCCCCAAACGATGGCTCTGTGGCGATACTCGTTTGCCACCATTGCCTTTTTCTTATATGCCTTCTCGGCAAGTTTCATAATCTTGCGGTCAGTTTCTTCAAACACTGCAAGTCTGCCGCTGACTGCCATATAGTTTGTCTCAGTGTAAAGAGCAAGGTTTGAACCAAAGACCTGAGGATATGCGGATTTGCTCATTTCAAGCCACTCTATGCGGCACTTCGTCGCGTAGTTTACGCGCTTTGCACATTCAAAGTAGTGCGTCCAATCCCACTTTTCGCCGGTGTGCTCCTCAACGAAAGCAATGGCGTTGCGAATTTCCTGGGCCGCATACTCCTGCACGTCCTCATTGGTGTGGCGCAGGGGAGTCGCAAGCTGGAACACGGGGATACCGTCCTCAAGCTCCATGCGCTTGGAAATGACGCCGTTGCCGAGAAGTGAACCATCGCAGGTGGTGTTGCACTGCACAGCGCATGCGCCGAGGATAGGTGCATCATCATCGATAGATACGCCGGCCTCTGCCTCAGGCATCGGGCAGACATCGCCCGCAAGACCGTATTCCTGTGCAACGTCTATATAATGTATTGCTGCGCGCTGATTAAGGAGAACAGGGATGTAGGTCGATGCAATCTCACGGCTGAGCGGAACCAGAGTAGGGAAGCCCATCATAAGCGACTGCATCTCGTTTTCGTCGATAAGAACAACCTTCT
>CAZFCH010000213.1:0-1652 GCA_964517445.1 uncultured Oscillospiraceae bacterium
ACGATGTCGCCGGGCAGGCAGATTGCCGCGTGCTCGCCGTCGCCGAGACGGATGGGGCCGTTGAAGCTTATCATCGCAAAGTTGCGTATCGGGGTAGGGTCAATGCCGCGGTAGTAAACCTGAACACCATCGACCTTCTGCATCTGCTCTATATCGCGGATGCCGCCCCATATAACGGCGCCGCCGGTATGGGTCTTGTTCTTGATGGCGGTGGTGAGATTGCCGCCGACAAAGGTGCCTTTGTAGATCTTATCGTACATATCCACAACACAGACATCGCGGTCGGTCAGGCACTCGATGACCCACTGGTTCGGGGTACCGGTACGGCCCTCAGCGGCTGCCTGAGCCATGGTTGCCTCATAATAATCGGGACGGGTGGGGCCATAGGCTGCCGTCACGGCACGGCCGATGAGCTTGCAGTTGAGGTCGCCGTTTTCCTTGAACTCGGGGTGCAGGCTCTTCATCGCGAGAAACTGGTTCTCATAGCCCTGCACAAAGATGGGCTTCCACAGCTCCTCGAGCGTCATCTTGCGCAGCTCGTCAAGGTACTTATCCGGTACCTTGGGACGGCCGTCAGGGAAGCGTTCTCCTTTCCATTGCGGGGTCAGGGCGATTATGTCTTCACGGTTATTGAAGCGCATGTAAGTTTTCCTCCGTTTATACTGTTTATTTTTAAGTACAACTTAAATTCCTTTATCCACGGTCTCCATTATGCCGCGCAGGTAACCTAACGCGTAGAGACGGCCGAGAGCGTCGTAACCGGCGTTCTGCACGGACTCTCCTGCCATTGTCGGCACGTGGTCAACACGGACAGGCACGTCAACTCCGCAGTCACGGTAGAGCCTGAGCAGCCGAGGCATATCCAGCTCGCCGTTATCGTGGAAGGTTTCGCGGAAATCCTCTTTCGTTCCGGCGGCGTTTCTGAAATGCACGAACATTATCTTGTCTGCAAGACGGGGGATGACTTTATACAGATCTTCACCCATCATGTAATACGTTGCCTGACAGAATGTAAGCCCGAGGTTCGGGCTGTCCGCAACATTGCGCACGGCCTTTTCCATATTGTCCGCCGATATCATGATACGCGATACGTCGCCGAGCTTTGCAAGGGGCGGATCGTCCGGGTGCAGGGCAAGCTTTATCCCGTGCTTCTCGGCTTCGGGAAGTACGGCCTTGATGAAGTAGGCGTAGTTATTCCACAGCTCTTCCTCAGTGATATGTGCGCTGCCGGGGACATAGTCTGCAAGACGGAAGCCCGTGACCTTTGCACCGCCGCGCTCGGGAAACGTGTTCGATGTGCGCGTCCAGCCGACGTGCGCCATGAAGTTAAAGCATATGGTGCGCACATCCAGTTCGTCCATGACGGCGAACATTTTAATAACCTTATCAATGCACTCATCACGCATCGAGTCACCGGCCTTTATATGGTCGTGCAGACTGTTCGGCATCGGCTCAACAACAACGGGGCGTATGCCGTGATCCATAAAGCGGGTGTAAACGCTTATCCAGTGTGCCCGGCAGGCGGGGTCAAACTCCGCGTCCTCCGGCAGGCGTATCGTGCCGTGCTCAACACCGCACTGGCGCGCGAAATCCCATGTCGCGTCAGGCGTCGAACGGAAATAATCGGTAAGCAGCATAGTCATATTCCTGCG
>CAZFCH010000214.1:0-1520 GCA_964517445.1 uncultured Oscillospiraceae bacterium
CGCGACGCGCTGCTTCTGACCGCCGGAGAGCAGATGCGGGGCGTGCTGGCGCAGCTCATACATGCCGACCTGGCCGAGAGCGGCGTCAACGCGGCGGCGTATCTCCTCCGGGGCAACGCCGAGGTTCTCCGGGGCAAAGGCCACATCGTCCTCAACGACGTTCGCGACAATCTGGTTATCCGGGTTCTGGAACACCATGCCGACATTGCGGCGCACGTCAATGACGCGCTCCTCCTCGGCGGTGTCAATCCCGCAGACGGTCACGCGGCCTTCGTCCGGGACGAGGATGGCGTTCATGTGCTTTGCAAGAGTCGACTTGCCGGAACCGTTATGCCCGAGCACGGCAACAAAGCTGCCCTTCTCTATCTCAAGGTCTATCCCGCACAGGCTCTCAAGCTCGTCGCCGGGATAGGTGTAATGTACATTTTCAAACCTGATAATTGCGTCCAAGGTGAAATTCCTTTCATGCCTCCCAGCGGCAGCTGGCTCCGCAGGGGAGATACAGTCCGCTGTCGGTGACGGGCAGGCCGAGCTCCTGGCTCTCGCTGCGGCCGCCGAACTTCTTTGTGAATATGCTCTCGGTCACATAGCTGAGCACCGACGCGGAAAGCCCGGTGGTATATGAATTGATGAGCACAAAGAGCGGCGCGTCCGACAGCACATCGGCGCACAGCGAAACGAACGGCCAGAGGTTCTGCTCAAGCTTCCAGACCTCGCCGCCGGGGCCGCGCCCGTAGGACGGCGGGTCCATGATAATGGCGTCATATTTATGACCGCGGCGGATCTCGCGCTCGACGAACTTTGCGCAGTCGTCAACAATCCAGCGTATGGGGGCGTCCGAGAGGCCCGAGGCTGCGGCGTTCTCCTTGCCCCAGGCGACCATGCCCTTCGCCGCGTCCACATGGCACACGCTCGCACCTGCCTTTGCGCAGGCGACGGTCGCGGCGCCCGTATAGCCGAAGAGGTTCAGGACACTGATCGGTCTGCCGGCGGCGCGGATCTTGCGCATCGCCCAGTCCCAGTTCGCGGCCTGCTCGGGGAAGAGACCGGTATGCTTGAAGTTCATGGGCTTGACATTGAAGGTCAGCTCACCGTAGCGTATCTTCCAGTTCTCGGGGAGATGCCCTTTATCCCAGCTGCCGCCTCCGGTCTCGCTGCGGTGATAGCGCGCGTCGCGGTCGTTCCAGTGGGAGTTGCGGCGCGGGGTGTCCCATATCGCCTGCGGGTCCGGGCGCACGAGGTAATAGCGACCCCAGCGCTCCAGCTTCTCGCCCTTGGAGCAGTCTATAAGCTCAAAATCCTGCCAGTTATCTGCGATCCACATATCAGTCTCCGTTTCCCTCCCTGCCGATTCCGGTCACGGGGGATGGTATTATCCCAAATTATATTAAGACAGTGTATTTTATCATTAAAGACGGGACAGGTCAAGGACTTCAGGCAAATGCCGGCAAAGGAAAAAATAACTTCCGCAGAGATATACTCTGCGGAAGCTATTCAGCTTGTCAAAGAACCTGAGGTTC
>CAZFCH010000215.1:0-1502 GCA_964517445.1 uncultured Oscillospiraceae bacterium
TATGTACCATTTTTATACCTCTCTGAGCCGGTGGTCACTCGGCCGCTTATTATCTCTGGACTCTGCCGGAAGCATTGCCTGCGGCGAGCGCCTCAACCTCTGCAACACTCATCTGGTTAAAGTCATGCTCGACGCTGTGCTTGAGGCAGGATGCCGCGACTGCAAAGTCGATAACCTGCTGATCGTTCTTACCGATGAGCAGCGCATAGATCAGGCCGCCGCCGAAGCTGTCGCCGCCGCCGACACGGTCGATGATATGCACATGGTAGGTGGTGGAGAACACGGCCTTGTCGCTTGCTGCATCATAGAGCATGCCGGCCCAGTCGTTATCCGTCGCGGAGATTGAGCCGCGCAGGGTGATGGCAACCTTCTTGCAGCCGAAGCGCTGAGCGATCTGGCGCGCAACACTGATATACCCTTCATGATTGAGCTTGCCGCTGTTGATGTCGGTATTCTCGGCCTCAATGCCGAACACGTCCTTCGCGTCCTCTTCGTTTGCAATGCAGACATCGACGTAGGGCAGCAGCTTTGCCATGCACTCGCCTGCCTGTTCGCGCGTCCAGAGCTTCTTGCGGTAATTGAGGTCGCAGGAAACTGTGATTCCTTTCGCCTTCGCGGCCTTGCAGGCCTCAAGGCAGGCCTCGGGCATATCGCCGCCGAGAGCCGGAGTTATGCCGGTCCAGTGGAACCAATCAGCACCGTCGAAGATCTTGTCCCAGTCAAACTCGTCGGCCTTTGCCAGTGCGATGGAGGAACCGGCGCGGTCATAGATGACCTTGGAAGCGCGCTGGGAAGCACCCTTCTCGCAGTAATACACGCCGAGACGCGGGCCGCCGCGAAGCATCAGCGAGGTGTCAACGCCGTAGCGGCGCAGCTCGTTAACGGCGCACTGGCCTATCTCATGCGCGGGGACTTTGGTAACATAGGCTGCATCCATGCCGTAGTTTGCAAGCGAAACTGCAACGTTCGCTTCGCCGCCTGCGTAGGTTGCCTCGAATCTGTCGGCCTGCACAAAGCGGAGATAGCCCTCCGGATTCAGGCGCATCATTATCTCACCGAAAGTAATTACTCTTGCCATTATAGTTTTTCTCCTTTACTGTACGCTCTTTATTATTTCTACCATGGTCTTTGCCGCCTCGGTCAGCTTGTCAAACTCACCGGCGTCAATCCATGCCTTCTTTGCGAGGTTACCGCCGATACCGAGTCCAACTGCGCCGGCCTTGAGGAAGTCCGCCGCGTTAGATTCGTTCACGCCGCCGACTGCCATTAGCTTCACATGGCTGATTGGCGCACGGATGGCCTTGAGATAGCTGACGCCGAGGTCGCCCGCCGGGAAGAGCTTGACAAAGTCCGCACCCGCAGCGTGCGCGGTCAGAACTTCGGTCGGGGTCATCGCACCTGGGAGGGACACCATATCGAGCTCGACCGTGCGTTTGATGACATCGACATTCGTGTCAGGGGAGATGATATACTTGCCGCCGTGGGCATGGGTCAGCTCGACG
>CAZFCH010000216.1:0-1502 GCA_964517445.1 uncultured Oscillospiraceae bacterium
GATCCGGACGGCAAAACTGCTCCTGAAAAATCCCGCCTACAGCGTACAAGATGTCATGGATCGGCTCGGCTATATTTCGCAGAGTCACTTCACGAAGCTTTTTCATGCGCAGATTGGCATGACGCCCTCGCGTTACCGTGCTTCGCTGCACATGCAGTGTGGTCTTCGTCCACCGCAGGCCGTAGATTCTCACACGTTGCAGAGACGAACCGAGGATTATCAGCGCCTTGTCGCATACGGACGGGAAAAAGGGTTGGAGCAGCAGCAATATGCGTTGGCCTGCGTTCGCCGCGGGCAGGTACACGCATTGGAAAAAGAACTGCAGAGTGCAGAATACTACGCTGAGATCTGTGCCCTGTTTTCCGGAAATCTCGACCTCGCCATTGAATCCATGCTCGCGTTCTGGCCGCAGGTCATGCATGCAGCCTGCGCCAGCGGCGTGCCGGCTGCGCTTGCGGCAAAAAATCTGAGCTGCTACACCGCGCGGCTATATGGCTGTATGGGCGTAAGCGAGGTGCTTGATCTCAATCGCCAGTATCTTGCAGAGCAGGCGCAGGCCGTGTCTGCCCAATGATCGCTAAACAGCCTTGTCTGTCACATATGGAGTCTGTCTGTTCCCAGTGAACGGGCAGACTTCTTATTTTTGTGAAAAAACTGCCCATTTCTGCGCTCAAGCATCTGGAAAATGGACGGTTTTTTCCGACTTCCATTATAGAATTTCCACTCCAAAAACACTAAAGTAGTATCAGAAGATCGGAAGGTCTTTACATGAAAAGGAGGAGTTCAATATGGGAAAACTCGGCGGAAAAGTCTGTATCATCACAGGCTGCGCCAGCGGTCTGGGAAAGCAGGAAGCGATCCGTTTTGCGGAAGAGGGCGCGAAGCTCGCAATTTGCAGCCGGACTGCCGCAAAGCTGGAGGACACACGACGCTTGTGTGAGGAGCGCGGCGCAGAGGTTCTGGCCTTCCCCTGCGATGTATCCGTTGCCGAGCAACGTGTAGCATTCATTGATGCGGTTGTAAAAAAATACGGCACGATCGACGTTTTGGTAAATAACGCACACAACACAACGATCCTTAAACCGATGATGGAAAAGACGCTCGATGAGCTGGAGATTGAAACGAAATGCTGCCTGTTCGCGTTTTTCCATTTTATGCAGCTTTGTTTCCCGTATATGAAGGATAAGCCCGGCGCCGGCGCTTCCATTATCAACTTTGCGTCCAAAGCAGCCCGCGAAGGTACACCCGGTCATTCTGTCTATGCGACTGTCAAGGCAGGTGTCGGCGGTCTGACAAGAACGGCCGCACGGGAATGGGGCATCCACAACATCCGTGTCAACGAGATCATGCCGAACGGCTTTACCGACAACTGCAAGGCAGGTCTGGAACTTCAGCCGAAGGAGATCCAGGAGTGGGCTGCGCATTCGTTCAAGGACAATCCTTTCGGCCGCGCCGGCGATCCGTATGCCGATGTCGCACCAGTGGTTGTGTTCCTGGCTTCT